>JAJDEH010000065.1 GCA_029259935.1 Planctomycetota bacterium | reverse complement strand
GGTGATGTCTCCCACGGCCGGCGTGATCGCATCGTTGATGATTAGCAAATCGTTGTCGGTGTCGAGCGGTAATTTGTCGGGATAGAACGGGCCTTCTCCGACTGGTGGCGTCTTGATCAGTTCTTCGGCGAACAGGCCCGGGGTGGTAAAGGCGGCCGCTCCGAACGCGAGTCCTTGAACAAACCGGCGACGGGTCGAAGAAGAATTCATGATCATGGGTTTCCTCTGTCAGTTGATGGGTCGGTTGGTTGAGCCGCCGGTGGCACGGGCGAGTTAGCAGCCTGTTGAATAACGAGTTGGCCGGACTGGGTAGTAGGCCGGACC
The DNA here is from genome assembly GCA_029259935.1 of Planctomycetota bacterium. The sequence goes on along the minus strand of JAJDEH010000065.1, from coordinate 106,094 downwards.
GAGGAGCGAAGCGACGATGTTCCGGCATCCATGATTTCGGCAACCACAATTCGGCATCCACGATTTCAAAACTTGGAATTGCCGGAGCGGCGCTTCGCTTGATCCGGCCTACACGATGGGTCTGTCATTAACTGTCGACTGGCCGGTGCCGTCCACCGGATTGGCTCATGGGGGGGCGCGGAATTGCCCTGACATTCGCGGAATAGAGTATAACGGAGGATGAGGGTCGCTGGCCCCGGCTGGCGGGAAAGTCGGCATCGAGCCGTATGTTACAGACTGGCGAGTGCCCCGCTTCAACGTGCGGCAAAAACGTCATACTGGGAGTTTTAGAAAGGATGCGGGCCGGGCAAAAGGCCGTCAGGGGCCTTTCGTGTCGTAATTTGGGTTCTCAAATGATTGCAAAAACCTGGATGAGATATTTCACAATCAGCGTGTTGATGCTTGCCTTCGTGGTGGCACCGACCACCAACGCGCGGGCGGACCGCGATGGCGAACGCTTGCTGGACGGTTTGCGGCAGCGGCGACTGTTTTCGTTGGCCGAAGCGTACTGTCGCCAGCAACTGGACGGCCAAGAACTCGGCACCGGCGAACGGGCTCAGTTGACCATCGAATTGATTCGGACTCACGCCGCCCATGCGATTCACTCGTCGCCCGAACAACGGCAGCCTTACTGGGATCAAGCTCATGAGGCGGCTCGTGAGTTCATTCGCAAAGACGGGCGAAACCCGCGGCTTGTCTTGGTGCAGGTGCAGCAAGGGCTGACGTATCTCGCTCAGGGCCAATTGGTCCGGCAGGAACTCGAAGCCGGCGCGGCCGCCAGCGGTGCTCGCGAGCGGGCGCTGGCCGAACTTCGAAACGCTTCGAAGGTGTTTCGTCAGGTCGATGAAGAATTGACGTCTGCCATTCGAAAGAGCAGCAACAGCGCGACGGATGACCGGCTTTCGACGCAAGAATTATTCGCGCTGCAAAACAACGTGCAGTATCACTTGGCACGGACCTATCGGAATCGGGCCTTGTGTTACGACGCGGGCACCGACGATCGAATTGATTCCTTGACGCGCGTCATGGAGCAGCATGGCGATCTGCTGCGGCGGGTTGCCGAGAACGATCCGCTGCGGTGGGAGATTCAGATCGAACGTATCGTCTGCCAGCGGCTGTTGGGGAAGTATCGGGACGCGACGCGGGACTTGACGGCACTGGCCGCCGTTCCCACTTCGGCGAAAACTCAATTGAGAATTCGCGCCGAGGCCGTGCGACTTGAACTCGCTTCCGGCCGGCCCCGCGTGGCGCTCACGGTATTGGGCCAAGGCCGCGAAGTCGAAGGCCAAGTGTCACCGGAACTCGATTTTGCCCATTTGGAAGTGTTCGACGTCCTGGCGCGCGAACCGGGCGAAAATGAACAGGCTCAAGCCGACTGGCAGAAGAAGTCGCTGGGCATGGCGCGGATCATCGAAGAGATTCACGGACCGTATTGGGCGCGGCGCGCGAACTTGTTGCTGGTTCGCTCGGCGGGTCGCGGCGGCGGCTCCCACGATTTAGAGATTTTAGTCCGAGTGGCCGACGAGTTTTACGTCAAAGGCGAATTGGATGAAGCGATCGGAGCTTATGACAAGGCGGCTGAAAAAGCGCGATCGGTGAAGGACGTCGCTGGCGCGTTTGCCCTCGCTTACAAAGCCGGGTTGGTCGAGCATTCGCGACAGAGTCACCAATCGGCCAGCGCGCGTTTGCGAGATCTGGCGGTCACCATGGCCGAGCATCCCAAAGCGGCGAACGCTCATCTATTGGCGATATGGAACACGTCGCAAAGGGCCGCGAAAGACGATTCGGTTCTGCCGTTTTATTCGCGACTGCTGGAAGAACATCTTGCCAATTGGCCGGAAGGACTCAGCGCGGACAAGGTGCGCGAGTGGCTTGCTCGCCTGCGGGAAAGCGAACAGGTGTGGTCCGAGGCGATTGACATCTATTTGGAAGTGTCGGCGACCTCGGAAAGATTCAACGAAGCCGTCGAGGCGGCTGCTCGTTGCGCGTCGCGTTACTGTGCCGAGCTGGACTCGGGCGACGAGCAGTTGGACGAACAAGTCGGCTTCACAGCGCAACGATTTGAAGATCTGCTGCGCGACGAGCAAGGGAAGTACCCTTCGCAATGGAGTACCGCTCAGCGAACCGCTGCGCTTACGGCCGCGCGGATTCGACTGCAATTTGGCAAGCGGCAGCATGTGCAGGCGGCTGCCATTTTGGAAGCCGCGTTGAAGGGCTCGCCCGCCGCGCCCAAGGCTTGGCAAACGGAGATGCGTTCGCTGTTGGTGGTCGCTCTGGCGGGCCAACCGGCGCGGCGTCAAGCAGCCTCGGACATGCTCAAGTCGGTCGCCGACGGATCCCCCCAGCAATTGCTGGCGGTGCTAGATGGTTTGACCGCGATCGCCGACGCGGCCCTGCCAACGGCGAAAGTCGAAATCGCCCGCTTACAGTTAACCGCCATCCAATCGTTTCCCGCCGGGCAGTTGAAACTGACGGCCGCCGAAACGACGAGGTTTCAACGAATCAAAGCCGAAGCTCTGGCGTCGGCCGGCCAGCGCGATGAAGCGGTAGAACTGTACAAGCGGCTGGCGGATGAGAATCCGCGCAGCGGTCGCATCCAGGAAGGCTACGCCGCTCTGCTGCTGGATGCCAAGGATCCGGCCATGCTCAAGCGAGCGCTGGACCGTTGGCGAAGCGTGGCTCAAGGCAGCCGCCCCAACACGCCGCGTTGGTATCGGGCCAAGTATTCCATCGCCTTGGCGCAATTTCGCTTGGGAGACAAAGCGACGACGGCGCGTTTGATTAAGTACCTACAAGTCACTCCGCCGGGTCTAGGGGCGACTTCGCTGAAGGCCGATTTCGAACGGCTGTTGATTCGCTGTCAGCAGTGAGGTCCAAAATCTTCGAGAATCGCTTGACTAAGTACAATCGTACTGATATAAGTACATATGTACATTTTGGGGAACAAAACACAATGTCACAGCGTCCTTCGTTATCAAAAGGTGAAACCGAGGTAGTTCGTGCGATTTGGGAGCTTGGCGACGTGACGGTCGGCGCGGTGCATGAATCTTTGTCGGAAAAACGCGACATCGATTACAGCACGGTGCAAACTTATATTCGCCGTCTTGAAGCCAAGGGATATCTCAAAGCACGCCGGCTTGGTCGCACGAAGATTTACAGCGCGAATGTTAGGCCCAAGCAAGTCATCGGCGAGGCAATCAATGATTTCCTCGGGTTGCTATTCGATGGTGAGATGATGCCCCTGTTTTGTCATCTGATTGATCAACGAAATATTAGCGAAGCAGAGATCAAGCAACTGAGAAAGATGCTCGATGAAATTGAAGACGACAAACAAGAGGGCGGCGGTAAGGTGTCGAAGAAGTGATCCGCGGTCCGGAAATAAATGAAAATTTCTTGACAATAAGTCCCATGCTTGTGCGAATAGCTTGGCAATTGTAAAAAACTGTTTGCCTACCTATTCGAACGGAACCAACTGCCAGCCTTACGCCGTTGAAGTTTTTCACCGTGTCGAGCAAATCGACCGCGAGCGTGCTTGCAACACCTACAAGTGTACGTTTGAAACGGCATCGCGTTATGAAGGGGAGACGAGCCCCGGCGATCGATGTCCTACCAAAAAAGAGCCAGACGTTTGTTGAACTCAACACCTTTTAACGGGACTAACAACATGTAGTGACACGCCCCCAAACAAATGCCCCGCCGAAAAGAAGCGGCCAGCGAGAGTCACGCGACAACGAATCTTCTCGCCGGCCTAGTGTCTGCAGCCGCGATTTTTTCGCGCGCTGTCGACTTGAGAAAAGTATATCAGAGCATCTCCGATTTTCGAGTCACAAATTTGCTGAAAAAATGCTTTTTTTCCGCAGGGAATGACCGATTGGCGATGCGCTTCCCCAATAGTCTCTCATGAACTTCGACCCGTTTAATGGCACGTTGGGATATGTCGTTTTCCTAGCCGTTTGTGTTTTCGTCGTGGTTGCGGGGCTGCTGTATCGAAGGTACTCGCCTGGCGGAAACGGCCTTTCCGCTTCGACGACCGTTGGTGTCTTGGGCTTTACATCGGGGCTGGGCCTTTGCTACGGCATGCTGTATCTGATGCCCGTATTGCGCCCCCTGCCGCCGATTTCCCAGGTGGCCGAAATCGCCGCTCCGGCACCTTGGCAGGACGAGCCCGATGGAGCTCGTCCCGTGCCTATCATGGCCGGCGATTACCTGTTCCCCTTTCGTGTGAAAGGGTGGATTAATGGCGAACCGTCAGTCGGCATTGGGCGAGGCGGGCAAGTCGTTGTGCTGGATCTGTGGTCGGAGTGGTGAGGACCCGTTCGCGACGCTACGCCGGGTTTGGTTCAAATCCACCAAGAGTTTAAAAGTCGAGGAGTCCAATTTATTGGTCTCACGCTTGCCTCCCAAGAAGCTGCCATCAGCAGAGTCGAAGAAATGCGAATCCCCTGGCCGAATGGCTACGGCGCTTCGCCTGACACGATCCGCATGCTTCAGTCGTTTGACAACGGCGATAGTAATGGCGACAGCAGCGGAATCGATGGGATGAACTACATGGATGAAATGCTGCCTACATTGTACGTGATAGGTCGAGATGGCCGGGTTGCCTGGCACGACAATCGGGCGCGGCTTCGTCACCAGCCCATTCCGAAGCTGCTTAGCGATCTCGAAGACGCCATCGAAAAAGCGCTTGGAACGGTGCTGTAAAACAGAGCTTCGGCCCGGCCATTTCGATACCTAAGACGGAGTAAGTCGGCGGGTGTCGCGAAGGGCCGAGACGCCCCTTTGGGCGGGTGGCGTAAGGGCAGAAGAGTCGGTCAGGGGTAGGAGTTGGGTCGCCTACTTCTTGGCAATGATCCAAAAGTAGCTGCAAAACGATCGTCTTCTCGCTAAAATGATGGGGCTGGTTGGAAACGTTCTGTTTCCACTCAATGGAAATGATCGATTTGGAGTCTTTGATGGATACTACCTCCCGCTATCGTCGAGGATTGCTGCTTGTTGCTCTGCTGACCTATCTTGGTTGGTGGGGTCCAACCGAATCCGCCGTCTTGGCCCAAAAGAAAAAGCCGCGGCCCAAACGCGTTGTTAGCCAAGGTATTAAGGCCAACCAACGCGCCAACGTGGACGCCCGATCGGCGATCAAGGTGGCTCCCGTTGATCCCGCCCGGAGGCCGAAAGTGGAAGCGACCGCGGCCAAGATTGACAAGCTCATTGAATCCCATCTTGAATTCCTGCAGATGGCGCCGAATCCGATGACGACCGACGAGCAGTTCTTGCGGCGCGTCTACTTGGATATCACCGGCACCATCCCGACTCACAAGCAGGCGGTCGCGTTCTTGGATTCCGACGCGACCGATAAGCGGGCCAAGCTGATTGACCGACTGCTGAATTCGCCCGGCTATGTCAGCCACATGTACAACTATTGGGCGAACATAATGCGGATCAAAGATCGGCCTCAGAACAACGTCATTGGCGAGCCGTTCATCGAGTGGATTAAGCAATCGCTGGCCGACAATCGGCCCTACGACGAGTGGGTGTTCGAAATGCTGACCGCCGAAGGCAAGATCTGGGACAACCCGGCGGTGGGCTACACCATGCGCGACGGCGGGATGCCCTTGGATGCGATGAACAACACGGTCCGCGTGTTTCTGGGGACTCAAATTGGCTGTGCCCAATGTCACGATCATCCCTTTGACAAGTGGAAGCAGCGACAGTTCTACGAGCTGGCCGCCTATTCCTATGGCGTCAAGACGCGTCGGTACGGCATCAATTTGAACAAGCTCCGCATGGAACTGAAGAAGGTCGATCGCAAAAACAAAGGCAACGGAACCTTCGCCCGCATCGTGCGTGCCAACGGCTACAACGTGTGGGAAAACAAGAATCTAAAACTCAAGCTGCCTCACGATTACGCCTACGAGGATGCCAAGCCGGGCGATGTCGTCAAGCCGGAACCGATCTTTGGTCAGACAACGAAGCTCAAAGCGGGCGCATCGCCGCGCAAGGTGTTTGCTCAATGGATCACCGCGCCGGACAATCCCCGCTTTACCGGCAACATCGCCAACCGGTTGTGGAAAAGAGCCATGGGTGCCGGCTTGATTGAACCAGTCGATGATATTCGTGACGACAGTCGCCCGGAAAACCGGCCGTTGATGGGACTGCTGGTGACGGAACTGAAAGAACTCGACTTCAACACCAAAGAGTACTTGCGGATTCTTTACAACACGCGAACCTATCAGCGGCAGGTCAGTACTGAAGATATCGCCGAGGGCCAGGTATATCACTTTCCGGGACCCAAGTTGCGCCGCATGTCGGCCGAGCAAGTTTGGGATTCGCTGTTGACGCTCACGGTCTATAATCCCGATAGCATTCGTCGGCCCTCGACCAAGGGCATGGCGCAAATCGCGAACCTCGACCCCAAGCCGTCGGCCCGCCAAGTGCTGGAAAAATCCAAGCAATTTGACGAGCAGTTTGGAGCCAACCCCACGGCAAAACTTCAGCAACAGGTTGGTTACAAGGGCTATGTTTTGGCGCGAGCCTCGGAGTTGCGGCAGCCCGGGCCGGCCTACCAATTCTTGCGTCAATTCGGACAAGGCGACCGCGAGTTGATCAGCGGCGCGTCGACGCAGGGCACGGTTCCGCAGATCCTTACAATGTTCAACGGGCCCATCACGCACATGATGCTGGAGAAGGGATCGGTGATTTTCGATAACGTCGTCAACGCCAATGGAACAAAGGAAAAGGTCGATATGATTTTCCTCAGTATCCTCAGCCGGCGGCCGACGGTCGAAGAACGCCTGATTTCCGTCGGAGAAATCTCCCGGCTTCGCAAGATCGGCCGCGAGGGCGAGGGCTTTGGTAATGTGATTTGGGCGCTGGCTAACACGCGCGAGTTCTTGTTCATCCAATAGATTCTTCACCGATAAGCAGACTAATCCATTAGTAACGTGCGGCGACGTATCGCCAATCGTGCAAATTACCCAGCAATTAGCAGGCAGTAGGATCGTGAATCAACTCGACAAAATGGACGACACTTCCCGGCGTGAATTCATTCAGTTCGCGGCCAAGGCTTTCCTGGGCGTAAGCGTGTGGCCCGCGGCCGGCGCGCTGGCGGCTCAGCAGACCGGTTCGGCTCCCAAAGCTAAGCAAGTTATTTACTTGTTCATGAATGGCGCGATGAGCCATCTCGACACATTCGACCCCAAGCCGGGCGTCGAACAGCAAGGGCCAACGAAATCCATCAAGACGTCGGTGCCGGGCATTTCAATTAGCGAACACCTGCCGGGGCTTGCCAAGCGGATGAAGAAACTGAATATCATCCGCTCGATGAGTACGGCAACGGGAGCCCACCAACCGGGCCGTTACTTGATGCGCACCAGCTACAAGGAGATCGCCAGCACGCGGCATCCCAGTCTTGGTGCTTGGGTCCAACGCGTGCAGGGACGCATGAACAAGGAATTGCCAGGCAGCGTGCTGGTCGGGAACAGTACGGGACATCCTAGCGCCGGCTTTCTGGATGCTCAATTCGCGCCAGTTCCGATTGGTAGCGCATCGACGGGGCTCCGCAATACCAAAGAGCCGAAGTACCTCGGCGACTCGCAGTTTCACGACCGAATGAAACTGACGTTCCAATTCGACAGGCCTTTTCGAGAGAAGTACCAGAACAGCGAAGTCAAAGGCTACACCGACCTCTATCGCGAAGCGATTCGGTTGCTCAAGAGCAAGGACCTGGAGGCGTTTGATATTCGCAAGGAGAAGGCGCCTGTTCGCGAAGCCTACGGCAGCCATTCGCTTGGCCAAGGCTGCTTGTTGGCCCGCCGGTTGCTCGAAAACGGCATCCGTTTCGTCGAAGTCGACCAGGGCGGCTGGGATAATCATCGAGACATTTTCACCGAGATTCCACAGAAGGCCAATCAACTCGACCAGGCCATCTCCGCATTGCTTGACGATCTGGAAAAGAAGACCATGTTGGACGAGACACTGATCGTGTTGGCAACCGAGTTTGGCCGCACACCGAAGATCAACAAGAACGCGGGCCGCGACCATCATCCCGGCGCTTTTTCGAGTCTGCTGGCGGGCGGCGGTACGAAGGGGGGAGTCGCTTGGGGCAGATCGGACGAGGTTGGTTTCGGCGTCGAAGACGACCAGGTTTCGGTGCAAGACTTCAACGCCACGATCGCCCACGCGATGGGGATTCCGCTGGACGAAGAAATCTATTCTCCCGCCGGGCGTCCGTTTACGATTGCCCGTGGCGGTGAGCCCATCACGGGCATCTTTTGAAATTGATACGTCAACTTCCTCGATCATGGACCCGCCCGCGAGCGGCTTGCGAAATAGGTATTGGAGAAACACGATGCGAATGATGACGCTTGCGATATTGCTGGCCGCCGGCCTGCTGGCGGGCTGCGCCGAAAACTCGGGAGGTCCGAAGATTGGCTATTCGGCGATGCAGCTCAAGAACCCGTTTTTCAAGCTGATCGCCGATACGATTACGGCTGAGGCTAAGCAACACGGTTACGAAGTGATCGTTACCGACGCGGACCGTAGCGTTAACGCGCAGTCCAAGCAAATCGACAATTTTATCGCTCAAAAGGTAACTGCGATTGTAATTAACCCGGTCGACCGAATCGCGATCGGCCCCTCAATTAAGAAGGCCAACGAGGCGGGGATTCCCGTCTTCACTAATGACCTGCAATGCGTCGCGGAAGAAGCCAAAGTCGCCGGCCACATCGGTACGGACAACTTCCAAGGCGGAGAACTGGCGGGCGACGCCATGATCGAGGCTTTGGGCGAATCGGGCGGCGCCGTGCTGGTGCTGCACTTCAAGCAGGCGCACTCGTGCGTGCTACGCGTGCAGGGTTTCACGAAGGTGATTGACGCCCACAATAAGGACCGTGAAGAAGGCCGCATTGAAATCGTTGCCGAGCGGGATGGTGGCGGCGACAAGAACGAGGGCTATAAGGCAACGTCCACGGCGCTGCAAGCGCATAAGGACTTGGCGGGAATCTTTGCAATCAATGACCCGTCGGCGATCGGAGCTTGGGATGCCCTCAAGCAAGCCGGCCTGCAAGATCAAGTTAAGATCATCGGCTTCGACGGCCAGTTGGACGGCAAGCAAGCGATTAAGGATGGCAAGATCTACGCCGACCCGATTCAGTTTCCCAAAAAGATGGGCGAAGTCACGGTCGACAACATCATGAAGTATCTGGCGGGTGAAGAATTTGAAACGATGCAGTTGATTCCCACGGAGATCTACAAGCAGGCCGACGCCGAAAAGGATCCAGAATTGACACAGGAAGCAAGCTGATAAACTTGAGCGGTCGCACCACGAAAGTTTCCCCCGCCACGCGATCCGCGAGTCGTGCATGACTGCTCCTCTGTTGCGAATGACCGGTATCACGAAGTCCTTTCCCGGAGTTCGCGCGCTCAGTGGCGTCGACCTTGAGGTGAAGGCCGGCGAAGTGCTGGCTCTGCTGGGCGAGAATGGCGCGGGCAAAAGTACGTTGATCAAGATTCTCGGTGGCGCTCATCCGCCGGACTCGGGGTCCATTGAACTCGACGGACAGGCGGTCGTGATTCGCGAGCCAGGTGATGCCCAAAAGTGCGGCATTAGCATCATTTATCAAGAGTTCAATCTGGTACCCGATCTGTCGGCCCGTGAGAACATTTTCCTAGGCCAAGAGCCCTCTCGCTTTTGTTTCATTCCCCGGCGACGCGAACACGATAAATCGTTGGAGCTCTTTAAACGCGTGGGAGCCAAAATCGATCCCGCCGTACTCTGTCGCAATCTTACGGTGGCTCAGCAGCAAGTGGTCGAGATCGCCAAGGCGCTGGCCATCGACGCCCGCGTGATCGTGATGGACGAACCGAGTGCCGCCCTGTCGCCACGCGAAGTTGACGGACTGTTTCGCATCATTCGTGAACTCAAGTCGCAAAATCTCGCCATCATCTATATCAGCCACCGGTTGAGCGAAATTTTTGACATCGCCGACCGGGTCACGGTACTCCGCGACGGCGAGCATGTGGGCACCAAGCCGATCGATGAGCTGACGCGGGACAGCATGATCGAAATGATGGTCGGCCGGAAGCTGGAAGATGAATTTCCCAAGCGAACGGGAGACTTGCCGGACCATTCGATCAAGGACGAGCAAACTGAGGAAACCGGCGCGGCAAAGATCGGCCCGCCGCGACTGGTCGTTCGAAATCTCAAACGCGGCGATGCGGTGAACGATGTGTCGTTTGACGTTCGCCAGGGCGAGATCGTCGCCTTGACAGGATTGGTCGGTGCGGGCCGCACGGAAACGGCTCGCCTGATTTTCGGAGCCGATCGTCGTGACTCGGGAATGATTCAGTTGGATGGCAAAAATCCGCGAGTGAATTCTCCCCGCGATGCGATCGCGGCCGGCATCTGTTTGCTGACCGAAGATCGCAAATCCCAAGGGCTCGTGCTCAGCCAAAGCTTGCAGGAAAATTTTTCACTGCCGAACTTGTCCCGCTTCTCGCGATTCGGATTCATTGGCCGGCAACTTGAAAGGTCGGCCTTCGACGGCTATGTCAAGCAGCTACAAATCAAGATCGCGGGCCGCTATCAACGGGCCGCGACCTTGTCCGGCGGTAACCAGCAAAAGGTGGTGCTGGCGAAATGGCTAGAGCGAAATGCGGAGATGATCATCTTCGACGAGCCAACGCGGGGAATCGACGTTGGTGCCAAATATGAAATCTATCTGCTGATGAATCGGCTGGTGGCGCGCGGCAAGGCGATTCTGATGATCAGCAGCGAATTGCCCGAGGTGCTGGGCATGGCGGACCGCATTCTGGTCATGCACGAAGGCCGCATCACGGGCGAGATTACCGATGTGCCCAGTGCGACTCAACAACAAATCATGGACCTGGCAGTCAAGTAATGAAGCATTTTTTCGCTCTACGAGTGTTGCTCGAATACGGCACGTTGTTTGTTCTGTTGCTGCTGTGCGTCATTTACAGTGTCATCACTATTGATGTTCAGCATCCTATCACGGGCGCGGCGGGGCGCAGTCTGGCGCGAACGATCGCCGATCAGCACGGCCCGGGGGCGAATGTCTTAATTCTGCTAAGGAAGGCGGAAGTCGACGATGACTTTGCTCAGGGGCTACGGGACGAATTGCGCAGGCAAGACGCCAACGTAGTGGACGTGATGCGTCTTGAAGATCCATTTCCACTCAACGCCAGCCGCCAATTAAAGCAGTTGTCCGACCAGCAGCCGCTGGCCGCGATTGCCACGCACAATACGGGGTCGAGTTGGGGACCGCTCAGGCCGGAGAACTTCCAAAGGTTGCAGCGCGAAATTCCGGTACTGCGGTCGGCAAAAGTATATAAGCCGCGCAGCTACGTCTGGCCGAATTTTCTCACAACAACGAACTTGCTGAACATGCTCAACGGCAACGCCGAGATCTTCATCATCGCAATTGGAATGACGCTGATCATCATCACCACGGGAATCGACCTTTCGGTGGGCAGCATGGTAGCGCTGGCGGGTGTGGCTACCGCGGTTTTAGTGCAAACACTGGGCGGCGGCGCGGAGGCTTCGATTCTTGCCGTGGTCGCTTGCGGTTTGTTGGGGATCTTGGTGGCAACGTTGGCGGGGACGTTTTCGGGCACGATGGTTACCGTCTTCAAGATTCCTGCGTTTGTCGTAACCTTGGCGCTGATGATGGTCGCCCGTGGTTTGGCTTACATCATCGAAATGCGCTACAACCAATGGATTCTGGGCGGGACGGCGGCGCCAGTGGCGATCGATGTGCAAGCGCCCTCTTTCGGCTGGCTCGGCCAGGGAACTTTTTTGGGCGTTCCCAATCCGGTGTGGCTGACGGGTGTGTTGTACCTGTCGGCTCACGTTGTCATGACCCGAACCAGCCTGGGACGGTACATTTACGCGGTCGGCGGAAACGCCGAAGCGGCCCGACTGTCGGGAGTGCCGGTGCGCGGAGTGCTGATCTTGGTGTACACGATTTCGGGAGCTTTGACGGGACTATCGGGTATCATTGCGGCTTCGCGTTTTGAAAGCGGTGAAGCGGGCGCGGGTAACCTTTACGAATTGAAGGTTATTGCTGCCGTCGTCGTCGGAGGAACCAGCTTGGTCGGCGGCCAAGGAAAGATCACCGGCACACTGGTCGGGGCGCTGCTGATCGTGGTCATCGAGAACGGACTGAACATGGCGGGCGTCGACGTCAACGAACAGCAGGTGATCTTCGGCCTGCTGATTCTATTTGCCGCGCTGCTGGACAGGCTCAAGCAGTGGAGCGGAAGGTCGGTCAACTAACAACTGCCTGGATCAATCGGCTCGCGCCAAAACGTGGAGGTCTTCAACAACTTTCCTCGCATTTGTGTTTCAAGTATATCCGCACATCTTCGTAGATAGCCGTAGGGACCTCTAGCCGTTCTGGCCTTCCCTTTCTGAATACAAACGCGATACGTGACGGCTTGTCGCAACAGAATTGCACCCTTTCCCAGGGGATGAATCGCCAGCCTCGCAGGATTCCATGTTCACACAGAAAGAGCCGGTAGCTGGGCCAGCGCGCGGAGGCCAACAGGTGTCCGGACTGGAGCCCTAGGGCGATGATCAGGAATGCGAAGGCAAACTTCGTACCACCTCCCGTCACCAAGGACAAAAGCAACGAAAGGAAAACAACTCCCGCGATCTGAAGAAGCACGACAGAGAGGCTGTAGGCCACGTCAACCCGCCGCCAAAACTTAGTTTCCTGATCGAGTACCAACGTTGCGGCCCCGCACTTCCGATGAGCGCGGATCGCCATCCATCCGAACAGGGTCATCGATAAAGCGCAGCAGCTCCATCCTCCCAAGATGGCGACCGCCAACCGAGCCCTCTCTGCATCACCCAAAACTCTGAAAGTAGAGAGCCAGAAGAAGAATCCGCCAAGAATGAGGCACAGAACGAGAGTGCCACCAAGGGCCTCTCGAATTGACAGTCTGAAGGAGGCGGCAAGTTGCTGTTGTGGTGTTGCCGCCATGAATTCTTACTTACTGCCCATGGGACATCTCGCGGGCCGAGTTCAGCTTGAACTCCGATTAGTCGCCCCACGGCTATTCGTTCAACACCGCTTCGGCCTTGTGGACGAGCTTGGGACTTCTCGCACCGAAGTAGCGCCACATGTAGATCGTCTTGCCATCCTCACTGGACGTAAACAGGTTTTCGACGTGTTCCGTCGCGGCACCCGCGCCGCCGGCGTGAACGGGCGTTGCGAAGGTTGGAACGGCCTGGTCCGGTTGGTGCAGGCCGTGGCCGACGTAAAACAAGCCAATCAATCCGATCCAAACCGTCACTCGCCAAAACATTGAATCTCTCATGGCCGTCCTCTCGTGAATCATTGGATAGAGTCAATCATTCGTCATCGCGGGAATCGACGAGGTTCCCGCTCTGGGGATCAAAGTGCGGTGTGGCACGCGTAAAGTGGATTTGCGCGCCGGGTCGCTGCCGATCGGCGACCCAGTCGAAAAGAAATCGGGTCAGCGCCGTCTCCACCGCTCGGCGGACGTCGTCTAGAGATTTCTGGCCAGGGACGACCTTCGTGCACTGAATTAGGTGTACGCCGAACCGGGTGCGAACCGGCGGGCTAACTTCGCCATTTTTCAAATCGAAGGCGGCTTTGGAAAAGGACTCGGTCATCGGTTCATAACGCGTGATCAATCCAATGTCGCCGCCCGCATCGGCACTGGGGGCCCTCGAAAACTTCTTGGCGGCGGCGGCGAAATCGAATTTTCCGCCACGAATCTGATCGCGAATCGACTCGGCTTTTTTAGTGGCCGAGTCCCAGGCCGCGGTGCCGGCATCGGCGTCGACCTTGAGTAGAATCTGCGAGACTTGTAACTGGGTGCCGTCGAACTGTTTGCGATGCTGTTCAAAATGGCGTTTGAGATTTTCGTCGGTCACAAAGCGGTCCAGGTAATGTTGCCAGGTCAATTGCCATACAATCGTGCGGTCGAATTCGATTCGTGTTAGGCCACTGCGTTGCAGAAACTGCTCTAGCGTGAGGTTCTGTTGCTTGAGGCGATCCTTGGCCTTGGCAACCGCCAACGCGATATCCTCCGTGCTGGCGGCCGTCTTCTTGCCGTCGAAATGCTGTAATATCAACCGCCGGCTGATGAGCTGATCGAGGGCTTTGGCTTGCAGCAACTTCAGAGCATGCGGGGTCGTCTCACGATTTCTGACAACTTTGGCGACCTCGCGGTTTATTTCGCTGACATAGACCGGATCGTTATTAACCGTCGCCGCCACCACCAGTTTGGCGGGATCGGGCGGTGTTACTGCATCTTCCTTCGCAGACGGATCCGCCGCGAGAACGGGCAAAAGAGCGAACACGACAAGAAGCAAAGCAGCATGTTTTGGCAAATGCATCATCTCTCCGTGATTGGCGATCACGCAATTTCATTACGTGAACATCGAGCGACACCCCTGACGCTGGCCCGGCCGGTTAGGGCAGTTCGATTTCGGGCAGTTCGAATTCCACCGGCATGCTGACAATCGATGCTGGCGTTTCGTACACGAATTTGCATTTCGACATCTGTTCATCGGTCATGGGGAACAGATATGCCAGCCCGACCTCATCCTCCGTTTGGCGGGTGGTTTCAAACGTGGCGGGGACGTGTTCCTTTCCATCGGCGTCAACCAAATACGCTTTGTTGTTATAGACCCAGCCTCGGTGCGATTCCAGCGCGTTGTTCGCTTTGTCGAATGTCAGCCGCATCCGCAATTCCTGCAGTTGCGCGTTTTTTCGCACCCGTTCAAAGGTGACTGTCACGCCGCCTTTTCGTTTTTGCACGTCGCGGCTGGTTTTTAGTTTGGAAAACTCGAACGTCTCCTTGCGGCCTGGAATCATCGACATGAGCTTTGCCTTGAAGCCAATTTTTTTGGAATCGCGGTCGGGTAGTTCAAACGGAACTCGAAATTCGACCACGGGAATATCCGCTTGCACGAATCCCTCCAAAGAGCCTTGGTTGCCTTCACCCCCGATCACGGTTCCGTTGTCGTCCTTGAGTACCAGTTGGTCGGCGGGAATGGAGAGCGAGATGGGCAGGGTGCGCGGTTCCCAGGCCACTTCCAAAGTGATGCGCAGTGCGTTCACGGCGGGGTTTCTGAGATCGCGTACAGCCGTGACTTGAACCGGTTCGAATCGGAACACCCCGGAATACGCCGCATGCGTCGAACGGGGCAGTGCATCGTCGGGAGCGGCCGTCAACGAAAGCGCGCCGGTGTACCCACCGTAGGCGTTTACCGTCAAACCAACTTGATCCAAGATGTCGTCCAGCGCCTTCCAGTAAGGTGTATCCTTGAAGTCGACCGTCACCATCCCGCCTCGTTCGTCCGAGCCTTCGATGCGGTTTCCTGTTTGCTTTTCCAAAGCGGCCAGCGCGTCGGACAGCGACATCTCGCCCTTGAGCGTCACCACGGATGTTTTGGTCGCTGCATCCGCGGCGGTTTTTTCCAACGAGGTTCGGATCCTCCGCAGCCGCTCTTTCACTTCGGCCGAGGTCCTAGGCGTCACTTCCGGCAACAAGTCGAGGACCCGTGGCCCTAGTGCGATGAGTTCTTTTTCCGCCTCGACCCGCTGCGCCAACTCGTCGTCGTCGAGTTGGCGCACGAGTGAAGCTACTTGCAGCTTCAAGTCGGAATCGGAATCTTGTGGCCCTTCCGCTTGGCCGAGGGCAAGTGAAGTTACCACGAGCAGAACGTTGACCACGATGAAGCTCCTGTGAATTTCGGTAGATGTGATCGAGGGGCCGCCGCTGTTACAGCCATTCTATTCGTTATGAGCGGTCGTATCCAGAATATGGCGATTCCGTCGAGATTGGGCGTTACCCGACCATTCGCGGGGCGAAAAGATCGGCGAAGCAAGACCGCGACATTGTAGCCTAAACTTGCAATAACCCAGCTCACGGCCAGAGTCCATTCCCAAAACAAAGTGACCCAATCCATGCGTCAGTCGATAATCTTCTGTGTATTGGCCATCGTGGCGGCCCTCGGTGTCACCGCCCACGCGGGCGACATCACCATTCAACTGCAAGTCGAGGGGCGCCAATTAGAAGGCAATCCCGTTTTCTGGAACAAGAAAGACGTCTATCTGTTGCAGCGTGATGGGCAGTTGTCGTTCTTCAATACCAAGGATGCCAGCAATTTTCGCCAAAGCTCGTCGATGTTTCGCAGCTACTCGCAAAGTGAGATTCGGCGGTCGCTGTTGGCCGAGTTCGGTTCGCATTTCGACGTTTCGGGAACGGGTCAGTATTTGGTCGTGCATCCTGCCGGGCAGCGCGATCAGTGGGCTTCGCGTTTCGAGGAATTATATCGCTCCTTCGTACACTATTTTTCAGTCCGCGGCTTTCGACCGCGACAGCCGCAATTCCCGTTCGTCGCCGTGGTGTTTCATCGTCAACAGGACTTTCTAAAATATGCTGCCAGCACCGGTGCCAGGGTCGGGCCGGGAGTGCTGGGATACTACTCACCGTCGACAAACCGGATTCTGCTTTACGATCAAACCGCCGGCCGTGGCGGAAGCGGATGGCAAGAGAACGCCGAGACCATTATCCACGAAGCCGCGCATCAAGCCGCGTTCAACACCGGAATTCACAGCCGCTTCGCCCACCCGCCGCGGTGGGTGGCCGAGGGGATCGGCATGATGTTTGAATCACGGGGCGTCTACGATTCGGGCCGCTACACAACGCAAGGCGACCGCATCAACTTGGGCCGCTTGCGGTCATTCAAGAGCATGTCGGCGGGGCGTAGAAAAAAGGGATCGCTGGCCGAAATGATTTCCTCGGATCGCGTGTTCCAGGCCGATCCGCTCCGTGCCTATGCGGAAGCTTGGGCCCTAACTTTCTATCTCGCGGAAACCCAGCCGCGCAAGTACTTTCAGTATTTGTCCAAAACGGCGGGACATAAGCCGTTCACCAAGATGCGAGCGCCCGAACGCCTTCAGGAATTTACGTCGGTGTTTGGCGAGAACTTCGCCATGCTGGACGCCCAATTGACGCGGTTCATCGAAGGGTTGAAGTGAGATAGGGCTCACTGGTCCATCGACCTGGCGACGGCCGAAGTCTTCGCGCATTTCCGCTATCGTCGCCAGCGCGATCGAATGCGCGCGATTCCGCCGATTTGAAAGCCGGGGTAACGGCGACCGGCCTCGAATCGCGCATCCTCGCTAGTGCGGCCTGGCACAATGACTTCGCGACTGGGCAGATTGCCGTTCGCCGAGATTAGTTCCACTCGCCAATTGGAGATGCCAAAGGCTTCTTGAATGACAAGCTGGTTCGCCGCCATGTTCAGTTGTCGCTCTTTTTCCTCCAGTCGCGAGCGGGCGCGCAAATGGAACGACGCGTCTCGCTGCAATGCTAAATCCGCATCGGTCGGTTTCTGGCCTCGCTTGGCTTGTTGGGCCTTAAACCAATCGTCCCAACCGGGCCGCAAGTATTGCTGTTCCTTCTCATCAAACAGCGAGAACGGCACGCTGATGTCGTTGCCGTCTGGTTCCAACAATTCCACGCCGCCCGCCTGGAGGACGACCCGCTGGCCCTTTTGGGATGAAAGCCAGGCCGAAATGTCTTGTTCGCTCTTGAACTCCTGTTTGACTTGTGCCGACATCGATCGAAGAACGACGCTTTGTTCCTGTCGGCTGAGCAGCGAGAACGCCAAGTCGCCGACTCGCACCCGCCCGTCGCGCAGTTGCACCAGCACCGGGTCATGATCGTAATCGACAATGCGCCCCGTGATGCTGGAACCGTCCTTCAGTTTCCACGTTCGCGAATCTCCTTGTGGTGCCTTTTCCTTGGCCCGAGCCGTCAACGCTTTCTTGACGTGCTTTTGGTCCGCGTCCGACAATTTGCTGATCGGAACCGTGATCAGCCGGCCTTTTTCGTTCTTCAAGACCGCCGAGTGTTCATCCGCATCCACCAGTTCGGCGTCAACGGTGAACTCGCCGCTCGAGTCGGTCCAAACTCGAGTTTCTGCGGACGATGCAGCGGATGCAACTAAAAGTAAGGCTGCCAAAGACTCCGCGCCGTGCCAAACCATTTTCCAATGACGCATGGGTACACCTTGCTCCAGTGAATAGTGTTTCCTCATCTGAACGGGCTCGCGCCCCGCCGCTTCCATGCGCACGAAGAGTATTATTCGCAAGAAACGTCGTTTGCAGATACTCCCCAGCTTGGGCGGGACATCCGCCCCGCGAGAGGCATGGGGCAATTCAAGCGGCGGCAGGTAGTGACGACGAGTGGACGCTTTTTTCAAGCGACTGCCAGTGGACTTCGAGCGAGGTGACTAACTTTGAAGACTGGGCCATGTCGCGCACTCGCCGCAATCGAAAAATGGGAACGGTTTTCATTAACTGCAGGCAGAGGCGAAAGTGTCCGGTGGCGCGGTCGAAACCCTGCACGAACTGGTATCGAAACGTGTGTTCCAACAGGCACGGCAAGCAGCCCTGTCCCTTGATCGGTTCAATTCTCGTTGTATCATCCTCGGCATCGGCCAGGACGTATAGGGCACGCAGCGGCAGCGCCGCGCCGGAAGCCGGTACCTGTGCCGTCACGTTATATTTGTCGCGTTGGCAGTCGGAGTGTTCCAGGCCCTCTCTTTCAATCCGCAGCGCATCGAGCGCATCGGACCAAAGTTTGAGCCTTGGAAAGCCGCGATGCGCGACGACGCCCCCATCAGGCAGCAGGCTTACCGGGCAGATATCGTCGGCTGCAAGTGGATATCCATGTTGATGCAGAATCGCAGCTTGTGTCGATTTGCCGTCGCCCGAGTTTCCCATAAAGGCCACATAGGAATTGTCGACCTGCACCGCGCTGGCATGTAGCGGGAGTACGCCGCGCTGATGCAACAAGGCGCCGAACGCCGAGCCCATGAGAAACAACCGCAGGTCGGCTTCTCGCGCGCCGCTGACAGGTTCGATGATAATTTCTCGGCCCTCGCGGACAAGGTAGCCGCCGACATCGGGCACGTGAAGCAGCAGTCCTTCCGGTCCCGTTTCGAAGCACGGTCCGCGCGTGACGACTTTCTGAAGCGCCTTCGGGACTTGATCAAAACGAACTTGGGCCGTGGGTTGCTGGTGGGCCCGAGGGATCCCGGGCAACTCAAGTTCGCTGTCAAAGACAATCCCGCAGCCGTGATAGAGATTTGAAGTCGTCATGGATTTCCGGCCGGGAAGGACACGAAAAGGCACACAGCATATGAGTGGATTCGTTCGCCAGGCAGTATTTAGCAAACTTTCGCAAACGCATCCATGGGAGCGCTTGCGGTCGCGTCCGCATCTGGTGAATTTGATCGCCCGCGGTTGAACGTGATCCGATTTTTTGGGGCGGACTCGGCGAACAGGGCCTGCATCTGTTCGGTTGCTAGCTTGATGCGTTGATCAATTTCCGCAACTCCGATGGTGGGAATTTCCGGAAGCGGACCGTCGGCGACTAACGCGCTGAGCAGATCGAAGAAATAGCGCCGCGCTGGATCCCGTTGCGCCATCCGTTGAGCCACAATCGTCTGGCGTTCTTGCTCGCTCAGCCCCGGAATATTTTTGTAGGCGATTCGAGACCGCCACTTTGCGACCAGTGGTGCGAACAGCGATTTCAATCTTCCGCCTGCTAGCCCGCTTATCAGCCTGCCCTTCAAGGCGATGGGCTTCGCGTCGTGAAACGGCAAGAAGCTGACGCCGCCAATGTGGCAGATGGCCGGGTTTTCGTGAAACTCAAGCTGGTGGCCTTGGATCTGAAGCAACAGGTTGAGTACTTTGGCGGTATCGTAGCTATCTTTTTTCCAGCCGCGAGCGGCAAGTTGCTGTTGCAAATGGACAGGGATCTCGGACCATTTGTAGGCCGAAAAACCGACTCCCGTCGATTGTAAGAAGCGGGTTATCGCGTGGTTGTCGTAGATCGCGAAGAACGAACTGCCCAAACAAGTTCCATCTTCCATACGGCCGTGCAATCCGCTCATGATGCGAAAGCTGGCGGGGAGCGTCTCGTCGCCCGCTTTCAGCCAAATAGGCGCGCCCGCGAAGACTCCAGCTACACGCTCCAAGTGCGGCTGAAAATCGGCCAAGAATTCACCGGTGGCAAAGATGTCCGAATCCATGAAGCAGAAATGATCTTCCGTTGTCATGGCTTGCAAATAGTTGAGCGCCGTGCCGTGGTCGACAGTTCCATTGCAGGGGATTGTCCAATACTCCAGTCGCTGATGGTCCGCGCAAAGCTGCTGCAAGTATCGTCGTTCCGGATGCGGGCATCCGTTGGAAACCAGTCGAAACGAGCAGGCCGACCACTTCAGCAAGCTCGACACAAAAACGCTCAGATAACGAACCGTGCCCGGCGTATAGATAATGTTGAACTTTAGACTCATGCGGCAATCTCCGGAGCAGCGTCGTCGTTCGGTTTTTCAGAAGGGCTGTCGCCGTCGAGCCACGCACTTGCATCAAACGATACGAGCGGTTGCAAAGCTTCGATCTCGGATTGGAAGTACCTTCGATTGATTTCAAGTTCTTCTTGTCGCGAAAGACGTTGTTGCATGGATCCGCCGGTGCCAAAGTTCCGGGCAAAACGAATCAGAGCTTCCGAGGGCTGAAAAATTCGACGGCAATCGTCCCCGCGGCCCGTGTCGTGCCCCCGCGCCAAACGCTTCAATACGCTCTTCATACGTTGCAGGCCGGTCGGTCCGCGCGACACCTCCACGAAATGACGTTGCGGATCGGCGTCGTGCTGGTCGATGCGAACTTGGAGCCGATCCAAGCGAGGCCGCCCTTCGCGGAACGGCAACTGGGGCGGCAGTATCGGGGGAATGTCAAGAAAGTGGTAGACGCGGCGGGCCAGAGCCTTTTGGTCGGAACAGATCTCCGTTTCGAAATCGACCACCAAAAGTTGTTCGCGATCAAAGCACTCCAAGTAGTTTTTTAACTGACTTGCATAGCAGCCTCTTCCGAGATAGCCAAATGGCACGGGCACGAAATCACCCCGCTGCAGACAATGAGCCTCGTCGGCCATGGCTTCGTTGAACGAGCGAAATTCTCGCAACGCCGTCAAGTTGTGGCGATAGTGCGATAACGCCCGCTGCGCGGGGCTACGTAGGGTGACAATCAGTTTCACGTCCGGGCCCAGCGAGTCGCGGATCCGTCGTGCTACGTAAGGCACGTACAAGTATTCGGGGCATTTCTCGCCAGCCGCCGCTTGCCCGGACCAGTCGGCGAAATACTTGTACTCGTAGACCTGCAAGCCTTCGGAAAACTGCAAGTCGTCGTGAAAGAACCGCGTCTCGCGCGGTGTGGCCATGAACACATCTTCGTGCGCGTCCAAGATTTTCCAGATCGAGGTCGTGCCGCATTTCTGCGCGCCGATGCAAAGGAAGTTTGGCAGCATGGTTCAACCGGCCCGCAAATACTGGTTGAGTTGCGAATAGTCGTACTGGGGGTAGTCGTAAAAATTCATCAGCGATAGATGACGATGCCGGACCGAAGTGGCGATTCCCGCCCCAAAACCTGCTTGCCCGACGGCCTTGCAAATTCGCGTGTTGCCGATTGGCAGTCCGACCTGGTCGATGGCGGCGGTTCTCAGCAGCAGCAAGCGGCCCGGTGGCCAGAACGGTAGAATCACTTCGCGACTCGATCGGGGAATACCCCGCTCCGGACTGTGCGCTTTGATCAGGTCATCCAGTTCTTGCTGAGGCATTTGGGGCAAGGCCGCTCGCGCTTGATCCGGATCAACAAAATCCTCGGTGTCGATATAGGATCCCAGCACCCCCAGGTCGCGACGCCGCTCGGCAATCTTCACCAAACGCGTCACCCAGCACGGCGTGGTTGGTTCCACGATGATGTCGGCATCCAGCAGCAGGAAGTACTTTCCCATTTGCGGCCGATGTTTGAAGAAGACCATGTTCTGATTCGAGGGATGATTCCGCTCCATGAAATGAACCGCGTGGAAGAGCTGACGCCGCTCGAATCCGGCGGCCACGTCGCGGACCATCGGATCGGTCGAAGCGTTGTCGATGAAGATGAACCGGCAGGGGAAGTTCGTATAGCGATACAAACTATCGAGGAACGACCACAGGTAGAGCGGCCGATTGTACGACCGCACAAAGACATACAAAGGCCCCACCGACTCCGCCAATTGCTCGACCGAACGAAACCTGTTCCTGATGCCCGCAGCTGCTCCGTGTAGAACGGCGCTAGGCTGCCGGACGATCCGTTTGACAAATTCTTTGACGAGGCTCCTCATCGAACATCAACCTGTCGTTCTGCATGTAGGCTCTCAAATGTTCCAGCTCGCGCGTCTTCTCCTCTACCTCGTTTCGGATTTCGGCCGGCCAATCGTTCTTGCCGCGCGAACGATTTGGGCGGTCGTAAGTCAATTGCTGGCAGGCGTCGAGATAATCGTCATCCGGCGCGAGTTCGAGGAAGTCGAGCGTTTCGGCCATGACCGGCCTTGGTTTTTCTATCAGCCGCTCGAGATAAATGCGCCGAAAGCGCTGCGTTCCCAAGATGCGACAGAACTGGCTGGTCCCGGCTTCAGTGTCGAAGTATGCCATTACGTTCTGTTTTAGGGAAAGGCCATTTCGTCGCGAACGCGTGGCGATGACGTCCAACGGGTGGCGAACACAGTGCAAAAAGCGAATCGGAACTGGCGACCAATCGAGCAGTGCGGGCAAGAGTTGGGGGTTTTCCACTAACAGCGTGATCGCCCCCGCCTTCTTGTCGCCCAACATGTGAATTGGCGGCCGCCGCCGGCTGGCACGATGGGCGACGTGATAGCTATAGCCTCGCCAAGTCGGATTTTGGGCGAAGCGGTCGGCATTTGCCAGGATTCTGCCTGCCACGCGCTTCCAGCTTTCGCCGTTCGCCACGTGGCGCAGAGCGTGTATTTCGTTGCTAATGACCGCGTTTGGGTGTCCGTTCAGCAAAGATCTGACGATGGTTGTTCCCGATCGAGGATTCCCAATGAAAACGAGAAAGTATCGCAGTTGGCGTAGATCGGCGGAGCGGAGTTTCAGGCAGCCATAAACGGCTCGAGCGAATTCTCGCGCCTTTGCGCTGGGAATTCTCTGGACTGCTGCCGCGACTGTTTCGATTAAGCTCTTGGACTTCACCTGAGAGTTCCTTCACCGCGGCGAAGCCGGATCGGGACGACGAAAGCCGAACCACGACATGGGGGCAGGCCAGGCGCTCGATACCTCGCAACACTCGGGCGACTGCTGATGACGTTGCAGGTAGCCATAAACTTCCCGGCATGATTCTGGAATCAGCTCGTCGCTGGTTGCTTGGTGCTCCAACTCGGCGGCGACAAAGCGTTGTAATTTTCCAATCTTCGGAGCGAGCGAGAGGTCACGAGCCACTGCGGCAACGCGACGACAATAGCCGCCCACATCAGATAGATCGTATTGAATGATCGGAAACGGGCTCGCTTCATGTTGGCGCATCAAACGCCCGTTGTAGGCGAGCCACAAATCGATTGCTTGTTGTTGCGGGATTCCGTCGCGATCCGCCAGAGATCGTGCGACGGCCAGCGGATGGCGAAATGAACCGACCAAACTGTAGGGCGGAGCGACTAATTCGCGCCACGTGTCCAACAGCAACAACAATCTTGGATCCTTGACACCGGCGGGCCGCCTATGCTCCAAGGCTTGGATTGCGTCTTGCAACAACTGCCGATGATGGGAATGCACTTCCACGCGCGGCGGCGGTTGATGCCATGAGCCTCGGTTAATCCCGAGTATCTGATCGTGCAGCCTCCAGATTTCTTTCGACTCGTGATTGCCCTTGGCGTTAAAGCGGCCACGGCGGCTGACATCGCCCAGAAATAGACCCGCCTTGTTCAGACAGCCAGCCAAGCAACTTGTGCCGCTACGGTGCATTCCGAGGATCAACACGAATGGTTTCGATAACATGTTTATCAGATGGCAGGAGTGCGAATGCTATGCGACCGCCTTGGCAATCGGCCGCTGCGAGAAATTCGCATCCCGAGGCGTTTCAAATCGGCGGAGGAAGAGTCCAATCATCACGCCCTTCATCAAGATATCGATGGCCTGACGGGTAAGATCTGCGGTTACGTCATGCTGCAGTGATTCGAATACCCGCGTCATGAGCGGCAGGTTCAGACATTCCTGAGCCAGATTTGACGATCGCAACTCATGCAAGACGGATTGCACTTCGTCGCGCTCGTCACGTAAACGGCGGATGATGTCGGCGGATTGCTTGCCCTTTTGCTCGCTCCAAAGGATTTCCTTGGGCAACCGCCCTTTCATGGCCCGGCGAATCAGCAGTTTTTCTTGGCCGCCGCGCGTGTACTGGTCTTGTGGGATCCCAAGGCAAAAGGAAATCAGCCGCTGATCGAATGTTGGCGTGGTCACATTGATTCCGAACGCCGCTCCCAATTCGCTCCAGGCGGAAAGCTGCCCATCCCGCATCAGGCTATAGAATTTTCGGTGTACCGAGTTGCCATGTACGGTTTTTAGTTCGGGACGCGGAGCGACGTGATAACCATCGCGAGCCAGGGCCTCGAAGAATTCTGGTTTCAAGGACATATAGCGTCCTCTCGCCCGGCTGCGATTTCGCATTCGCAACAACTGGTTTGGAATCACGCTGCGGCCAAGTTGATTCTTGAGTGTCCGCCACCAGGGCGCACGATTCTCCTTCCGCCAGGCATTCACCTCGTGGAAATAGGCGCCGATCCGCCCGCGGCTGAGCAGCGTCCACAGATACAAATCGCGATTTCCCGGCCATGAGATCGTAAGATTACCGCCCTGGCCCGTGAGCAAAGTTCCCACGTTCATCTGCTTGGCCCGTTGCATAACCGCAATCAGCCAGTAGTTGTTCGCCGCCGTGACTAGCGGTTCGTGGTAGATGTCTAACGCCTGACGAATCCCCTCGACCGGACCGATGTCCTCGGCGGAAACAAAGGACGTGTCAATGTTACCAACATGACGGCAGATCTTTTCGACAAACGGGCGTTCATCTCCAAACTGACAATCCAGCAGCCCGCCGGTAGATTCATGTTTCGGGATAGAAGTGAGGGCTTTGAGCCGCTGGCCGCGCCGGGCCAGTTCCGGTGCGGCAACAGCTGCGGTGGAACTTGAGTCGAGCCCGCCACTCAACGTGATGCCGACAGGTCGATGGCTACGCAGGCGAGATCGCACGGCCGTGCCGTAAATGTCCAAAAACGCTTCGACGTATTCTTCGTCACGACGAAAGCGAACGTCCGGGATTTCACGCGGATGCCAATACTGCCGCTGCTGGATTCCCTTTTCGCTCACCGTCATGCATTTGGCTGGAGTAAGCCGAAAGATCTGCTGATATGGAGTGGTTTCGTCAGCAGGATAACCCGGGCTCATCTGCGCGATGGCCATCGGATTCAAGCGGCAGAGCACTTCGGGCACGGCCAACACGCCCTGCATGGCCGAAGCAAACACAAACAGGTTGCCCTGTCTGTAATAGTAGAGTCCCGTGTGCCCAAAGTGATCGCGAGCAAGGAACAGCTTTCGCGTGCGCTTGTCCCACAGTGCGAAGGCCCAGTCGCCGAGCAAATGCTGGGGGCAGTCGGCACCCCACTTTTCATAGGCTCTCAGAATCAACGAACAGTCTGAGATTTCGTCACGCTCGGAGGACGAAATAGCTAGCGACGAAAGCAAATCGTCTCGATTGTCGAGCCGTGCGCTAGCAGTGAGAACGAGGTCGCCCGTCGGATGATGCAGAGGCAGTGATTCGTTAATCGACTGCGGCGTACTATAGAGCAGCAAGTGCCCTAAGCCCGCCTGCCCTTCCTGCCAGATCCGCGAGCCGTCGGGACCCCAGTGGGCCATGGCTTGCCGTACCCGATCCAAATCCCGCCCATCAGCGGGTCGACCATCTAGATTGAGAATCCCAAAGATCCCACTCACGGAATAACTGCCTTTCGACGGGGATTAGAATGAAACGTTATCAGCGCAGTGGGCAGCGAACGTGCTTGAACGCGCACGCGACCCCGCAATGAACCGTTCCCCCCCGAATCGATCAGCGAATCCCGGGTCCTACGAACACGCGGGATTTCCGTCGTTGCTATTGGGGTTCGTCGTGGTTTGCGTCATTTGCTCGACGGTGCCGTAGTCGGTTAGCTTCGCACTGTCGTACGTCTTCTTGGTTTCGTTGGATTTCATCTGTTGGTTCTCCCGTAAAAAACTAAAACGTGGACTAAATGCCGTGTGGCATGAAAGCGTGATCAAAGGTCGAGTACTTGCCCCGAACTCGCGGCCCGGCGTTAACAGGCCTGCCTTGATGCTCGACCCAGGCATGCGCCTGAAACGCACCTTCCACGAACCTGGTGCCGATGCGCAAATCGCACTCTATTCCTTGTCGGCGCAACAACCACCAAATCATGAGGGAACGAGACAAACAATTGCCACGATAAATACCGTTACACTTTACGTAACGGCAACAGTTTTTGATCCGCTGGACTTGGGCTGCCTCGTCAACAACCGGCCTCCTGTTGGTTTTCCTTGAAAATTTGCTGATGCTAGCGATCACGCGGCGAAATCCGCACAGTCGTAACGCTAGGGCAATTAAGGGAAGCATCACCGTCATCCGCACCAGCATGAACCGATCCGTTGGACTTAGGCTCCATAGCTTGCGCCAACGAACCATGTTTGATTCCGTTTCCTCCAGCAGGTGTCATTCTTCGGGTCTTGCAAGTTCGGCGGCGGAAAGCTGCGAGATCAATCGCGAAAGATCGCCACGCAAGGTCTCTTCGTCAACTTCGTACTCGCCCAAAAGCTCTTGGATGACCTCATCGGTGCTCTTGCCCTGGGATAGCAATTGCCACATGCGGGCGCCCGCCTCATTCAGGCCGTAGTAATGCTCGCGATCCAAATGAAGTAGCACCATTTCGCCGTCCAATTCCTGACTCAGTACGGCCGACGAGGTGGACACAAATATAGGTGCTTTGGCTGACACGGAAATTCTCTCTATCTTTTCAGTTGTGAGAATCCTGACGACTGATAGCTTGGCCGCGGTGAAATTGAAAGCATCGGTGAAGCGACACCGATGGCGACGACAGCGTGGAGAGGTTATGAAGCATTGGTAAACGTGTCAACCTAGAATTCCCGCTGTTGCGCCGGGTCAGTGGAGCAGAGTCAGCGTTTAGGGACGCGCTGCTAGCCCACTCTCGCTGCCGTTTTCCTGGAGGCTGGCGTGGGGTTCCCTATCCCGGAACATTCGCAGTGTCCGCAAGGGCCGCACAAGTTTTTGAGTGGAGTTGGCGGTGGGCATTTCTCTGGGCCTCGTGTTGCTGGCGATTCTGTTGCCGAGTTGCTCAATGTGCCGGTTGGTGTGCGACTTGTGCCACTGCTGGCTTGCTCAGCAGTGCCAACGAATTAGGGCAGTGCGCGGCCCGCCATTGGCGACCTGCCCGAAAACCTGAAGGGCAACTCTGCATCAACCGCAAAACGAATTGCAAGAATGTTTGGCCGCTTGTCGCGGTTCGCATTGACGACTGACAGCGAGTCCATTCAAGAAGCATGGTCCTGACAAACGATCAGGTGGCCATGGCCAACACCCTGCGACGGCCATCCGTTCGCTCGTGGAAATCGGGTTCATGCCAACGGGGTCCTTCAGGAAATAATTTCTCGACGTCGCAGGTACGTCAATGAAGCCACGGCGGACTGGAAGTGATGGTTGTCGCAACGAGCCAGAGGCCTTGCTGCTTCATCAGATTTACTTGCGAAAAATGGATGTTTTGATTACAAGTGTAGGTTACTGAGGTTATGGACGAACCCTTTTTTGAGGGCGTTTTTGAGATGGGAATCTACTATGCACTTGCGCTGCTGGGCAAGCCAGCAGTGGCACACAAGTGCTTGGTCGTGAGGGAGTACTAAATTGTACAACTCCTCTAACGGTCGACCGATGTTAAAGAGCGGTACTCCCGTCATCTACACGATGCCCAAGTACAGTACCCATCCGGGCCCTCGGGCCCAAAGCGTCCATCCGGCTCCGCGCGGCGACACCTACAACTACATTGTGAACAAGCTGTGGGTCGTCATCGAAGTCTTGGAGGATGATAAGATTCGCGTCCAAACACGTCGCGGAAAAACCCATGTTCTCGACGCGACGGATCCAAAGCTGCGGCCCGCTCGCTGGTGGGAACGGCTCGTCTACCGCCATCGCTTTCCCAAGGTCGCCGACTCGCGGATCTAAGGCCGACCCACAACGCTCCGACCGAATACTTTCGCCGGAATAGATTGTGGTTAGCGCGCGGTGCGTCACTTTCCGAAGTTAGCCGGAAAACCGAAACGAATACAGATCCGCGTCCCGCAGCACAAAACGGAGTCGGATCGGCTTGCCAGCCAGGCGGCTGACGTCGCTTCCGCCTTTCCAGGTGACGACATGATCGATCGAATCGCCAAATTGGTCGGTGCAATCTTGGAGCTCAAATCCAGTCAACGGATTTCCGTCGCCATCTTGGATTTCGACCCGCGCGCTGCCCGCAGCCGAAGTGGCAAAATTCATGGTTAATCGCTTGCCGCTGAATGTCAGGGGTTTCGTCGTCATTTCGCCACCCTTCATCGGTGCGTTGACCGAGACGAAGCCATCCAGTCGCAACGTAAATCTTCGCAAGATGCCACCCGCACCGTGCCAATAGCCTTCCGTCGCGTAAATCGAGAGCTCGTTGGGAGCGCCCGCCAGTGACGACTTGGTTTCCACGGCGTGGCAAGCGATGTACTGCTGGCCGTACTGCCATGAACCATCACGGCCGATACCCGGACGAAGGAAAGCTTCGTTCCAGCGCTTGAAATGCACGCCGTCGCGGCTGGCCATCAGCAGACCTTCGGTGATCGCCGTGCCGTACCGGCGCGAAGCCGACGCGCGAAGTTCGCGGTTCTTTCGCTCGGGCAACGCACGCATCGACTCGGACCAACCTCGGTCGATGTAACGCGCCGGAAAACCGATGAGGATGTGGGGCGCGCGGATGTAGGGGGCAACTTGATTCGTGTAGAGTTGTTCCTCGGGCGAGTCTTCGTAGGTCAGATCCCGCTGGTCGGTCCAGTGAACGAAGTCGTCGGAGACGGCCGTGCGGATTGCTCGGTCGCCAGCCGGCTTCCATTCCTTTCGCGTGGTCACGCCAGCGGTGAAGATTCGCCAGTAGGCGCGATACTTGCCAATCGTCGGATCCCAAAATGCCAGGTTCTGTGAATCGAACGCACCCTGCGTAATCACGGGCTTCTCACTGGTAGGCGACCAATGAATTGCGTCAGCGGAATGAAATGCGAACAGTCCACCTTCCGCTTGTGTTCCGCCGAGCGCCTTATAGCGGGCGTCCTCCGCGGCATCGGGATTGGTGTCTTTGAAAGGAGCGAAGTTATGCGTGCCGAGTCCTTCCAGAATGATATTGTTTTCTTTCGACCCACTGAACTCGACAATCCCCAGCTTGGGCCGCCGCCAATTGATGCCATAGCTGCTTTCCGCATAACAGTAGTACGGCTTGTGCCGGCCGGTACTCAGGCGGCCTTCCTTTACATCCAGGTGCGTCCCTCGATAGTACAGCCGGTAAACGTCTCCGTCTTGGAAGACGGTGTGGTACCCCGAACCGGACCCTTCCCACGGAGCGTCATGAACGAGGGCAACCTCTTGTGGAGTGGGGTGATGTAAACGTAGCGAAGCTTTTCCCTCGAGACGGCCGATCAGATGATCATCAACGAAAAGTTCACGCCGCGAGCCAATGTCCACCACGGGATCTTGGTCGCTGGCGGTATCGTCCGACCAGCCAAGGCGGCCAGATCTGGCGACCGAGAGTCCCAGAACACCGGCCGCTTCCAACCACTGGCGACGAGAAAAATGACTTGAGTTCAGCGGGCGAGAGGAGGCCATATTGCGTTTCTTGGTTCGAGCAAGTGACGGATTTCGACGGAGATCAGACAGCTAAAGTCTATCATCAACCTGCCGCGCTTCTCAAATCGAGGCTTCGAAAAGCTCACCTTCTCCGTTCGCCTGGCGACTATGGCTCGCGGCCCAATCATGGTAAATTGCCGATTCGGTAAGGTTACATGTTTACCGAGCAGTGCTGATTCATCTAGAGGGACCCACGAATATGGAACTCGTAATCGCTTCGCAAGACGACAATGTGGTGCGCATCCAAGTTTCTGGCGGCATCACGCAAAAGCAGCTTCATCAATCCGAGGAAATCCTGCCCAAACTGGCGGGCAAGGATGTCTACACGAAAAAAGTTCTGCTGGATCTACAAAGTAACGACTTCATCGATTCCAGCGGCATCAACTGGCTGTTGCTGTGCCACAAGCGGTTTATCGAGAACAACGGCCGCATGGTGCTGCACTCGATCCCGCAACTAGTCGACAGCGTCTTGAAAATCTTGCGAATGGAGTCCGTGTTCGATATCGCCGTGGGCGACGCCGACGCATTGAAGATGGCCATGAGCGCACGACCTGCTCCTCCCGCGCCGCCCGCACCTGAAACCCCTGCATCCGAAACACCGGACCCGTCCGACGACGGCGAGGAATCGACCGCCTAGGCGGTCGGCCCGTCGGCTCGGTTGGTGCCCCGCGTCGGGACACGGATAGGGTTGCTCTTGGCCATGTAGAATTGCATCATCATCTCGCGGCCACCTTGCGAAGATACCAGACGAAACCAGCAAACTCGAATGATGCACGGCCCGCCGTCAGAAATTCAGCGCACTCGCGCTCAACCAATTTCCGAAACTGCTCGGCCGACAGGGAACCTCTCTCGATGGATTCCACCGCATTGGACTGCGTGGAAAGATACAACGACAGCTCTTCCAGTGAAAAGTCGACGACATTCTGGTAATTCTCGCGGCCATTAAACTCAAGCCCAAATTCCAAAGCATCGTCTTCCGTGAAGGGTCTGTTGTCGCGAGGCGTTCTGGGAAACCTCTGGTAGAGCCGCTGTTGCCATTCGTGAAAGCGGTCGTTCCCGATCATGCGGCCCGGAAATCCGTTTTCATAAACCACGAAGTAGCCACCGGGCACCAGGATTCTGTGGACTTCTTGTAAAAATCGACGGCGGTCGAACCAGTGCAGGGCGGACGAGGCCGTGATCAAGTTGACGGTTGCATCTTCGAACGGCATTTCTTCCGCACTGGCACAATGGTAGTAGACATCCGGGACGGCTTCGGCGAACTCGAGCATCGCGGCCGAGCTATCGATCCCGTCGACACGCTGGGCCAGCGATTTCAGAGCGCGGGTGGACTTTCCTGTGCCGCAGCCGACATCGACCGCGCGCGGGAGCGAATATTCGAGCTGAAACTTGTCCTGGATTTTCTGCACGATCAACGAATGAAAAAAGCCGCGACCAGGAAGCCTGGCCACGGCGTCTCGCAAGGGTTGGATGACGGGGTTCGTGGAACGTCTTACGCTGATTCCGACGCGGCTTCCACAAGGTTTTCGTGTTCGGCTCCGTCGAGGAAACTGGCAAGCGAGCGATTTCGATATGGCTGTTGCAGCTTTCTGACTGCCTTGGATTCAATTTGGCGTACTCGCTCGCGCGTGACCGAGAAGATCTTGCCGACCTCTTCCAACGTATAGGAATAGCCGTCGGCCAAGCCGTATCGCAGGCGGAGGATTTCTCGTTCGCGATAGTTGAGCGCGTCCATCGCTTCCTCAATGCGTTCCTTAAGTGCCTGTTGGTTGGTTTCGTACAGCGGATCGTCGTCGCGATGGTCTTCCAGGAACTCGCCAAAGAAACTGTCGTCGTGGTCGGTGACCGGCTGATCCAGCGATAGCGGCTGGCGGGCCATCTTCATGATGCAGCGGGTGTCTTCCAATGACAGTCCGGCACGTTCGGCCGTTTCTTCTGGTGACGGGTCTCGGCCCAGTTCTTGAACCAATTCGCGGGTCACCGTGCGGACCTTGGTCATGGTGTCAATCATGTGAACCGGCACTCGAATCGGGCGGCTTAGATCGGCGATCGCCCGCGTGATCGCTTGACGAATCCACCAAGTGGCATAGGTCGAAAACTTGTAGCCGCGAGCATGCTCGAACTTGTCGACGGCTCGCATCAGTCCGGTGTTGCCTTCTTGGATTAGATCCAAAAAGCTGAGACCCCGGTTGCGATACTTCTTGGCGATCGAGACAACCAAACGCAAGTTGCCGGCGGACAGTTCTCGCTTGGCAGCATCATGCTCAGCCTGGAAAGCCGTGGTCCGTTTGACTCGACGCCGCAAGGTGGCCGTACTCTCGAACGTCACCTTCATTAGATAACGCAACTCGGCTCGCAGTTCTTCAACCGGACGGACACCCACAAACCCGCTCTCTTGGCCTTCTTGGATTTGGCAGTACAAGGACTGCATGCGATCCGAAATCTCGCGCAAATTATCGAACAGCGGCATCAGACGATTCGTTCGCAGATTCAGTTCCTCGATCAGCCGCACGGCTCGGTGCCGTCGCCGAGTGAGCCGCTTCCAAGCCGCCCGGCGGGATTTTATCGGCGCGCTCTTACTGATGGCCGTTTGGAAGTCGTATCGATTGGCCGCCAGCAGGTGCTTGAGCGTAATCAGATTCGGTTTGAGCCGCAGGAGTATTTGTTTCTTTTCCGCGGTATTGGTGACGGAGACTTCAATCGTGCGATCCAATCGCAGCTCGCCGTTTTGAACTTTCTCCAAGAGCGACACCGCGCCTTGTAGCATGTAGTCGGTCGCGAGCATGGTTCGCCGGAACTGTTCACGAGCATGTTCGATGGCTTTGGCGGATGCGATTTCCTCCTGGCGGTCAAGCAACGGAATACGTCCCATTTGCATGAGGTACATTCGCACCGGGTCATCAATGGTGTCGCTGCCGATTCGGCTTCGGCTCTCCGCCAAGGCTTCGGCTTCTTCCTCTTCGGCGGTTTGTGATTGAGGAGACGTTTCGTTGCCGTGAATTCGGTCGTCGTGGTGCGAGTGCCCGTTGGTCTTGCCAGCTTTCTTTTTGGTGCTGGCGAGGCGAGAATTGGATGTAGAAAGTGTCTTGCGAGTTGATCTGGCCATGGCGAAACTCCTTTCGCTAGGAGGCGGCGAGCGGCGGTTGAGGAACAAGGCTGCGGCTACTTCATTCGCAGGTGTAGTGCCACGATGCGTGCCCGGGGTCCTCGCCGAAGCCGTATCTGCTAGCAGGGTAGGAGTTTACGCGTTTTCGCAGGTGTGATACGAAACGACGTCAGCGATGCGGTGAGGCAACAATTCCACTTTGGATGTTTCTCAAACGCATCTTAAAACAAGTAAACTGGGCAAGATAAACTGTCAACGGGAGTAGCCGGTGGAAATCGTGCCGGAATGTTCGCTGGACGCCTTGCGGCGTGACGGATTCACAGTAATTGAAGGCGTTTTTTCACCGTTGGAAGTCGCCCAGTTGGGAGAAAGTTTGGCCGGGGCGTTTGAAAATAGTGCCAAAATTGACGCATCGGTGCGGCGGCGAGACGGCCTTGTGTACGCCGCCTACAACGTGATTCGGCTCTGCCCGACGGTCACGGAATGCTGGCGGAACGAGCGGCTAACCCATATCCTCGGTACACTATTTGACCGCCGTTTTGGCCTCGTCCGAGTGTTGTATTTTGACAAACCTCCAGGCCAGTCGTGGTCTCTGCCCTGGCATCGGGATCAGACGATCGCGGTGAAGAACAACGGGCTGCCCAGCAAAAAGTTTCGCAGCCCCACCAACAAGTTCGGCGTGCCTCATATCGAAGCTGCGCATGAAGTATTGCGCGCGATGGTAACGGCGCGCATTCACCTGGACGATGTAACCGACGAAAACGGCCCGCTAGTTGCCGAACCCGGGTCGCACCGGTTCGAGGAATCCAACTCGGCGGGATGCGCCGATCCTCTTCGAAGAGTCTACGCCCATGCCGGCGATGTACTGTTGATGCGTCCGTTGGTCAGTCACAGCAGCCTTTGTTCCGCGCCTGGATGCGAGCTTCATCGCCGCGTACTCCATTTAGAGTTCTCCGGCCTGCGCGAATTGCCCGATGGATTCGAGTGGCATGATTGGATTGACGCGGTGGATTCGATCGCATCGTGAACGCCGCGCGCCTAATCTCGTGAAACGGAAGTCAGCCTTGGATAACCCTGGAAGTGCTTCTTCATCTGTTCTAGGTGATACAGGCCGTCGGCGGAGTTTTCCTTTTGGATGGCCTTCACGTCGGCCAGGCGTGCGTCGAAACGGTTCGCGATCGCGTCTTGGAGGAGTTTGATTTCGCGGGCCAGCGCTTCGCTCAATTCTCCGCCTTCCTGGGCAATCGCCCGGGTCATGCGGTAAGCCTCGCCGTATTGCGTGGCGTTGAACTTGTCCAGGGCTTGCTTTGGCTCGGGCTGAGTAATCTTGAGCCGCGGCTGGTAGAGGTGCTTCATCGTGGCCAAGCCGTCCAGCAGTTGGCAAGAGTCGTGCAGTTCCTTGCTGTGGTCGATGCCGATAATCCAGCCTTTCTCGCCGAGCACCTCTTCATAACGGAACTCCATGTGTTTGAAGAAAGCCTTCAGCGCGATTCGCCGCACTCGTTCCTTGAGATCGTCGTTGGCCGTGAGATAGTCGGCGGCCTCGAGTGTCGTGCGGTAACTGTACATCCAAAAATAGGGCGCAATCGAGTAAGTCGAATGCCCGGCTGGGAACTTGACCAGATCGAGGATGCCTCGGTGCTTCAGCCATTCTTCGAGTGTTTTTTCCAGATGGGATTGCGTGCGAGCCTGCCCCTCATCTTTCATGCTGGTGTCGGAGTACATGAGGCAAGCCAGCTCGGCCGAGTTCAGCCGCCCGACGTCGCCACGAATATCCTCAACGCGCCAGAAACTGCCGCCCGCGTCATAACGATACGACTCGACGCCGCTGTTGGGCTGCTTTTTGCGGAGTTTGGTGAGCATCCAAAAGGCGCGGAAGAGCATCTCTTCGGGGATGTCCAGTTTCGGCATCACGCGCTTGGCGACCAAGAGTTCACGCAGTGCATCGGAGGTCAGAAAGGTGCTGCCGCCTCGGATCCGTGAGTAGTATTCCCATCCTCCGCCGGCGTCTTCGCTCGACGCGAGCCATACCGAGTCCGTGCGGCGCTTCGCCACGTAGGACAACTGCATCTCGGTTCCGTCCCGCTGAACGGACACGGCCACCTGATTTCCGGCCGCGATCTTGGTGAACAGGTTTTGGGCCTGCTTGCCGTCGGTGACCCGCGCGCCGTTTACTTCCACGATCTGATCGCCCCGCCGAAGGCGCGCTTTTCCGGCGGGCGAGCGCGCGTCGACCTGGGTGACCACGGCCTCGCCTTGGTCCGTGATGTTGATGCCATGAAAGCCGACGAGCCAATTGCGATTGGGCAGCGAGCCGGGCGTGACTTCA
Organism: Planctomycetota bacterium; assembly: GCA_029259935.1. Next base: position 70,756 of record JAJDEH010000065.1, on the reverse strand, counting down.
ACCTGTTTTGTCTGGCCGCCTGAAAGGTAAGTTACCTGGACTTTTTTTCCAGCCCACAGAGAGCGGCCGAGTTGTTTGAAGTGACGCCGGTTAAGGATCAAGGACCCGTCGAGCCGTAGCAACCGATCGCCCCTGCGCAGGCCAGCCGTCCGCAGGCAGGAATCCGCCTGAAGCTCTTCAATACGGAAACCGCTTTCCGTGCCTTGATCCAGAGAGCGGGAAATTCTCACGCCAAAATTCGCGGCGGGAATCGGCGCGCAAACAAGTTTGAAAGTTTGGGATTTCCCATCTCGTGCGACGACCATCTCGACCTCTTGCCCAGCGTGCAGCGCGAGCTTATCCAAGTCCGAGGCTTTGGCCAGCGATTGCTGATCGACTTTCAGGATGCGGTCTCCGACCTGGAGCGGGACGTCGGTTGGGTTGCTAAGGAATTCAAATCCCTTGAGAACTAGCCCATCCGAATCCTCGCCGACTTCCAACCCAAGGGTTCCCGGATACTGGTTCGGGAGCGGCACGCGGATCGATGAAACCGCTCCCTCGCGCGACAGCGTGAATTCAACCGTCTCGCCGCCGTACCAGTTGAGTTCGGACATGGCGTAACGAAGCGCGCTATCAACCAGCGTCCCGTTCGCCATCAGCAGCCGATCCCCCGGCCGAACGCCCGCCTGGAAAGCGGGTGTGTTCTCTTCACACCGGACGACGATGCCCGGACAGTCCGCCGTATCGTCGACGACCATACCCGGGCTGGAGCGCCGGTTCCAGTTGAACGGGACCGCCCGTTGGCCTGGCGTCCCTTGTTGAATGTCCTTGAGTTCCTGAACTAGAAACGCGCACGCGTCTTCGACCTGCTTTTTGGTCTCGGCGTCGGCGACATGCGGATACTCGTGGATCAGGAACCGGAGGGCGTAGACGTAACGCCACGGTGCGTCGGAGACATTGTTGCGCAGCTTTCCCGAACTGACGGCGGACGTTACGAAACGCAGTGCGTGGCCGATTGAATCCTCGAAAACTTGCGGGTCAATCTCGATGTGCTTTCGCAGCGAGACGCCGCACATGGAGGTCAGCGTAATGTTGTCCACCGTGCCGCCCGCCTCTGTCCGAGAACGGCCGCCACCGATCGGTTCCGCGCTGTCCCACGATCCGTCTTTGTTTTGTCGCTTCAAGAAGTAATGGAGTTCGTGTTCCAGGAATCCGGTCACTTCTTCCGAAAACGGCAGTGGGCCGTAGACGTCGGCTTCGTAACTGGGCAACTGACGCCGTCCCGCCGCTTTGGGATTTGATTCGGTTTGCCGCTTGGGTGCTTGCTGTTCGACGGGCGCGATAGCAATAGCTGGCGGCGGCTCGGCATGTCGCTCCGGCTCCGGCTGCCTGACGGGTGGAGCGATCGGTGCCGGCTCGACTTTGGCCTGCCGAGGCGGCTCCTTTGGGTCGCCCGTCCGGTTGGCCGCCGCCCGCTTAGGTTCGGCTTGCGTCGGTGCCTGAGACTTTTGGTAGATAAGGACGGCGGCTACTAATACGCAACTGCCCACGAACCCCCTCCAGATCCACATGGTCCAGTCGACCGGCGCGGCGCGATCGAGGTCTTGCATGAGTGAATTCCTCCAGCCAAAGGTAGCGGCCCATTCATTCGTGTTGTGTTTGGGGCGGCGGCATCAGTTTTGATCGCGGACCGCTTCGGGCGGGCAAACCACCATCGAAAAGATGGTCTCACCGGGGCCGTTTTCGACACGGATTAACACCGTGTTGGTTCCCTGTTTGAACAGCACCTTGCGGACGCCCTCGCCCATGCTCCATTGGCTGAGGCCATTTTCCTGCCAGACCACTTGATTGTTGATCCAGACTTTCGTCGCATCGTCGCTGGCGACGGCCAGCAGCATTTCCATCGGCTCATCGAAGTACAACTCGGTATAGGCGTACCAGGTCGAATCGCCGGGAGCATTTTTGGGAATCACGCGAATGCTGTTGCTGTGAATGTACTCCCAGCGAAGTTCTCGGCCGCGTTTGCCGTCGTAGTACGTGGCGTCGAAGTCGATCCCGTTTTCGGGCGGGTGCACCACGGAATAATCAATCCGGCCGTGGTTTTCCCAAGGTCCGATCAGATACCAGGTATCGACATAGAGCCAGCCTTTGCGGGCCGAATCGCGGCTGAAGCGTCGCCCGGTCATGGCTTCGGCAAAAATCTTTTTGCGCGGAATTCTAATGCCGGGAAGATTGTCGACGTGCCGCATGAACCTGCCGCCTTCGATTTCCATATGAAAACGTTGGTTCCATATGGGGCCGCTGCCAGGGCCATGGCCGGGCAATCCGTACAGGGCACCCATCAGGCTGGAGAGATCAGCTTGACCTTGTCCTTGCAATGATCCTTGAGCCAACAGCGCCCGCAGCGCGCCGTTGCCGTCCAGTCCCAAGGCCTGGGACAGCAGATTGCCGGCGCGTAGGTCCATTTGTCCGGCGACGCTGTTTGCACGGCCCAATGTTTGCCGATATTCAGTCAGGTCGCTCATCGTGACCGGTCCCTGGTCGCCCTCGCCGCCGGCGTTTCCCAGTTGGTCTTGCAGCCGATCCAGTTCACCTTCCAAGTCGGGCCGCTGAGGCGTGCCAACGCCGGCGAGTTTTGCCTTGGCGTCGTCGAACGTGGTGTTTTGCCCCAAAGCGAGTTCGCCCGTGCGAAAGTCGTCGTAGTGCGCGGCAATCTCCTGCTCGAGTTCCTTGGCGAGTTGATAGAGGTCGCCCGGTGCGTCCAGCGTGGCCGCATCCGCGAAGCGGCCGTCGTCGAACGGACGCGCGGAACTGGTATCGTTGAACTTCTTCAAGTCGGGCGAATCGCCGACGGCCCGTTTGACTGCGGCTTGAAACTGCTGGGCCAAATGATGTACTTGTTTGTCTTCCGGATAGGCCAAAGTGCGGCTCTTGCTGCCGTCGACGTCCAGTCCGGCCGCCGCGTCACTGGCCCTGCTTTCCACGTTGCTGGCGTCCTTCGACAGTTGTTTGCCGATTTCGTCCGAGGATGTCTTACCGTCTTGTTCTTGCTCAAGAAACTTCCCCGTCGTCTCGGCAGCTTGCTTGGCAAGATCAGCAACCTCGCCGCGCACGGCATGTCGATAGCGGCGATTCAAATTCGAGGATTCCCTCGCCAACGTCTCCGCGCGGGCTCGCAGGTTGTCGAGCGCTCGGTTTTCGATTTCTCGGGACGTGCGCCGTTTGATTTCGGTGAGCTTGTTCGACTTGAGTTGCTTGATCTGTTGATATTTTGCTCGTAGCGAAACGACGTGCGCCCGCAGACGCCGCTTCGTAACTCGGTCGGCTTCCTTTTTGAGCTTGGCCGCATGTTCTTCGTTCAACTTCATGCGTTGGCGGCGGGCTCGTTCCTTGGCTTCCCGAGCGGCCTGCCTAGCGGACGCTTCTTGCGATTGGGCTCGCGCCTGGTCGCGGTCCAAGAGCAGATCGACCCGCAGAACGCCCAACGCCATCAACAGCCAAATCACGACGACGTGAACCGCCATCGAAACGGAAAACGGGCCGAGCTTCCCAATTATGGGCACTCTAGCGATTATAGCTTTCATCATAGGTCCTTATGGCTACGTTGTTCAGGCCGCGAAACTGGCAAGCGTCGAGCACTTCGACGACTTTGAAAATGGGCGCGTCGGCATCGGCGTCGAGCCGGATGCGGCGCCCCGGATCTAGATAAGCGGTATTCTCCAACGAGGCGTGCAAGTTGTTCATCGACGACGGAGCGCCCTCGAAATAGACCTGCCCCGCCGCATCAATGCCAACCACAATATTGTTGTCGTCGGGACGAAGTTTGATGGCCGAATTGGAATTCGGCAGATTGACGTCGATGTCCCGATCGTCTTTTTTGAACATGGTGGCGACCAAGAAAAAGATCAGCAGCAAAAACACGCAGTCGACCAGAGGCGACATGGACACCTCGGCCCGCGCTTCGTCGTTCATAGCTATTTGCATTCGGAATTCCTTGTTCAGCGGCCGCGCCGATTCCGCTGGTCATCGCGGCTCAGCCGTAAGCGATAGTTCAATTTTAGATCGACGTTGTCGAAGCCCTGCAATTGGCAGGTGTCCAAGGCATCGACGACCGACTGAAAACGGGCGTCCCGTTCCGCCATCAGACGCAGCGGCCGCGACTGGTCGCGATGGCTGGCCAATGTCTTTAGGAACGCGGCCAGATCGGGAGTGGACGTGTAAATGGTGAATCCGTCTCGATCGCGGTGCGACTCGAAATACGGATTGCCCGCCCGGTCCAGGGCAATGCGAAAGATGTCGTCGTTCGCCTCGTCCGACAAGCTGGTGGTGATGTCCGGCATGGTGATGGGAATTTGTGTTTCCCATTTCTTCAGCATCGTGGTGACCAAGAAAAAGATCAGCAACAGGAAAACGCAGTCGATCAACGGCGACAGGGGAACACCTGCTTGATCTGATTCGTCGTACTGGATTTGCACGTCGCCGTTCCTCCTGCTAGTTCGCGCCAGCGGCAGTCGGCGCGATGGCCGGCGTTGCATTGGGCGGCTGAGGCTCCACGGCGGTAGGATTCTCTCGTTGTTTCGCCGGCTCCTGCTGGAACAAGGTCGCCGCGATTAAACTGTCAAGTTGCACCTCGACTTCGTTGGCGATGCCATTGATACAGTGGCGAAAGTAGTGGTACGCGGCGAGGGCCGGAATGGCGAGAACCAGTCCCCCGGCCGTCGTTATCAGGGCTTTGGCGATCGAGTCGGCCAGCATCGACGCGCCGCCGTCGTCGCCGTAGATCGATACAAGCTTGAAGGCTTCGATCATCCCGATCATCGTTCCCAACAGCCCCAGCAACGGTGCCAGCGCGGCAATCACGGACAGCGGCGAGGTCTTCGCAATTTGATTGCGAATATCGCGGCCGGCGATATCAGCGATGGCCGTGGTGACAACGTCGTGCGGCCGGTCGTAGTGCTGGGCGATGAACAGGCCGGCCTTCCCCAGAGTGGAATTCTCGCCCTGGCAAACTTCGCGCATCTTCGCCAAGTCTCTTTCCTCGATCACCGCCGCCAGTTTCTTGCGTAGGCGGCGTGGAACAAATCTTCCGACCCGCAGCGCGAGAGACCTTTCCAGAAAGAAGGCGAGCGCGGCGACTGACAGTAGACCCAAGGCGATCATCGTGAGGCCGCCCTTTTTCGATTCCTCGACCCAGTCGATACGAGCCAGCTCGGCGGTGTCGAGCGCGGACGTGTCGAGCGCGGCCGCGCCAAGTTGGTCGACAACGGGTCCGGCCACTGTTTCGACAGGCGTACCGGGCTTCTCGTCTTGCTCGGGTTGGGCAGCGGCGATGCGAACGCCTGCAACTAACAACACCGTTGCAATCAAAGTGATCGAGGTGCGAATTCGCTTCGAGTTGTGCTGCATGACATATTCCTTATTTGTATTGTCGAGGTTGGTTCGGGTGTTATCCGGCCAGCCCGCCGCCGTCGACGACAAGCGTTGTACCGGTTACGAATGAGGCCCGCGGAGAAACCAGAAACAGAACCGCTTCCGCGATCTCTTCCGGATTGCCGATCCGCTTGAGGGGCCGGTCCGCCGACTCACTGAGAAACGCCTGGGCCTCACGACCCAGTTGCCGGCATTCTTCCGTGAGCATCGCCGTCTCGGTGTCGCCGGGACAAATGCAGTTCACGCGAATGTTCTGATCGGCATGGTCCATCGCCATGGCCCGCGTCAAATTGACCACCGCTCCTTTCGTCGCACAGTAGGAAGCCGCGTCGCGGCCGCCGACCAGTCCCCATCCCGAGCTCGTGTTGACGATCGCGCCGCCGGAACCGGCCGCCATGACGGGAATCGTGTATTTCGACATCAGAAACACACCGCGCAAATTGACCGCGACCACGCGATCCCATTCATCGGCCGTCGTTTCGACGACCGAAGCCCGTCGCGTGATTCCCGCGTTGTTGAACAGAATATCGATTCGCCCGAACGCCGCGCACACGCCGTCGACCGTGCCTTGAACATGCTGTTCGTTTGCCACGTCGCAATGGAAATACCGAGACGAAAATCCTCGTGACCGCTGTTCCGCCGCGAGTGCCGCCCCCCGCGCCTCGTCTACGTCCAACAGCGCCACGGTAGCGCCATGTTGCGCAAACAACTCCGACGTAGCCTGCCCGATGCCGGACGCGGCACCCGTGACGATGGCAACCTTCGATTCCAATTCCGGGGACGGATCAGTCATGGTCTGCTTTCGGCTACGAAACGACACCCGCGGCCGCGGCTTGGGCGTCACTTTGGTTCTTACGACAAAAGGCACGCCACGTGATGGCCCACCGCCGCGGATCGTCGAGTGAGTCTTGGTGAATCTTGTGAACGCAACTACGGTGCGGCGCGGTCTTGACGAAATCCGGAGCATGGTAGGCTTCTTGTGCCACGCTGCGCAGCGCGTCGATATACTGGTCCAACTCGGCTTGGCTGTACGATTCCGTCGGTTCCAGGGTCATCGGATTGGGAACAACAAAAGGATGGTGGCTCGACCACATGTGCATGCCGTGGTCGCACATCCGATTGGTAATATCCTCGGTTGTGACGCCCGTTTCTTCATACAACGTTTGCCATGAATAACGCACCTGTTCGATGCGCCGAGTACCTTCGGCATAGGGTACGGACGCGCCGCGGATTCGGCGGATGTGGTGCAGCAAATAGTTGTTGTTGAGTACCGCGGTTTGGGCGACCAGCTTGAGCCCCTCGGCACCTAGGCTGCGAATCCAGGCATAGGCCCTGACCACCCCGGGAACCACGCCCAGAAACGAACTGACTTTCCCAATACTGTGCGGGCAATTGAAATTGAGTGTGTACCCTTCACCCACCTTGGCAATCGTGGGCTTGGGCAAGTAAGGGATCAGGCAATCGCGAACCCCCACGGCACCCACGGCCGGTCCGCCGCAGGCATGAGGAATCGAAAACGTCTTGTGCAGATTGAAGAAGCAGGTGTCGAAGCCGGCCTCGCGGGCACGCGTGATGCCCAGTATTCCGTTGGCATTCGCCTGATCGTAGCAGCAGATTCCACCCGCTTGATGAACGACGTCAGTAAACTCGTGGATTCTTGGATTGAAAATACCGGTGTCTTCGGGATTCGTGATGAACATCGCGGCAGTGCGATCGGAGACCGCCTCCCGCAGGTCCGCTAGTTTCGGCAGCCCGGTCACTTCATCCTGTTGCAGAGTAATTATCTTGTAACCCAACACGTGCGCGGCGGCCGCGTCCGACGGATGCGAAAACATCGTGGTGATGACTTCATCACGCCCCGCTTCGCCCCGACTCTCATGGTAAGCCCGCACCATCGATGCCATCGCCAGGATGGCTTGCGCGCCGCTGCGCGGTTGAAACGTAAAACGATCCATGCCGGAGACTTCACACAAAAACCGTTCCGTCTCGTGGATGATGGCCAGCGAGCCCTGAGTCGTCCCCGTGTCTTGCAACGGATGCACGTCGGCCAGCTTGTGCGAACGCACCAACTGTTCATTGACTTTGGGACTGTACTTAATCGTGCAGGTTCCCTGGCCGACGTCGACGTTGAAATCGGCCCCCAACGTCTCCTGCGACAGACGCAGGTAGTGCTTCAGGACTTGCATTTGCCCAAGGCGTGGCAGACGCGGTGCCTCTTTCCGGCGGGTGCCCTCGGGCAGTTGGGAAAGGCCATCACCCACCACTCGGCGGATTTCATCCGAAACACGCGGGGCGTCAATACCGCGCTGCCCCGCGCTATCAAGTTCGAAAATCACCGGCTCGTTCCAGCGCGCTTGGTGAAATCTTTCCGAACGTCTATTCATGTTGGCCGTCCGCGTGGTCTTGGGTCTTTCGAATATCCGTTGGATCCGGCGACGATTTGGGCGATCGTGTCGGCCAGACGATGGATGTCTTCGGCGGTGTGCATTTCGGTGACACACAACAGCATGCAATCGTCGTATCCTGATAGCGTGCCTGTCAAATCGATTCCGCCCAGGATGCCGTGCTCCAGCAGGCCTCGGTTTAGCTCCGCCGGACTCACCTGGACGCCGGCAAGATCGACGACGAACTCTTTAAAGTGTGGCGACGGTTCCGCCCGGATCGTCAAACCGCCAATTGCCGCCAGCCGCTGCCGGGCGTATTGCACATTCTGCATGATGGTTTGGCCAATCGACTGCATCCCGGTCGGCCCCATCAGCGCCAAGTAGACTCCCGCGGTAATGCCCCACAACGCGGTTGCCGTCCCGACAAACTCCTTACCCTGCTCGCGGGCCCCAAACGACGTGCGCTCATCGTACAAAACGTCGCCAAACCCCCATTCGCCGGCAACGTCCGTCTGGCAGATGCCGAACAGCCGGGAAGGATATTCTCGCACGAACCGTTCTTCATCACGGGTCGCGATAAAACCCGCTTGTCCACCCCCTTGGTTCATGTGCATGCCCAGCGGTTGCAAGTCGCCGCATACGATATCAGCGCCGAAACTAGCCGGGGGCTCGATCACGCCGAGTGCGATCGGGTCGGTGCCGACCATCGACAGGCCGCCGCATTGATGAACCGCGTCGGAAATCTCTTCCCCTCGCACTTCGATGCAACCCAAGTAACTCGGGTATTCAAAATAGGCACCAACCACATCGGGTCCGAGTTTCGCGCGGAGGTCATCTAGATCGACCATCCCGGTTTTCGGTTCACAGCGAAACGTTTCGATTTGCATCGCCGACCGGCAGTAGTTTTCAATCGTCGAACGGCGTTCGGGAGCAATCTGTTCGCAGATCAACACCCGGTCGCGCTGCGTAATCCGTCCCGCCATGCGGATCGATGTGGCGGCCGCTTGATTCCAATCGAACGTCGGCACGCTGACCACGTCCATGTCCAACAACTCGCCCATCATGCTGGCGAATTCAAACAATGCCTGAAACCGGCCATGGTCTTCGTACGGCTCGCCGGCGTAAGCCGTTAAGAACTCACTTCGAGAATTGACTTCATCGCAGACGGCAGGCACATAATGCTGGGCACACCCGCCACCGCGAAAGTTCAGCAAGTCCTGACAAGATTGGTTGCGATCCAACAAGTCTTGAACATGACGCCGCAACTCCATTTCGCATATCAATGGTCGAGGCAATTCCATTTGGCCTCTAAACCGCAGGGCGGCAGGAATCGATTCGTACAGCTCTTCGATATCCGTCGCCCCGATCGCCTCCAACATCCGGCGCTGAATTTTCGGATCCGAGTTGGGAATGTAGGGATGGGCCGTCATCGACTCTTATCTCTCTGCAACCAAAAAGTGTTCATGCGGGGCACCTCGGCCCCCAAGACTAGGGGGCGGCGACCACCAAATGTTGATTTATCCTGCGAAAGCAATCGTGATTGATTTGTGCGTACATGTCAAGTAACTTTGAAGGACGGAGTGCAAATTACAATTTTTCTCACCTGGATTCAGCGTGCGGGATAAGCTAGCGTTTTGCCGTCGGCCAGCACATCGGCTGCTTGGCCGCGCGTTACGAGACCGCTTTCGCATGAACGATTGACCATGAATATCTGGGAGTTTATTGCCACGGACCTGCGCGCGAGGATTCAATCTGGCGATAGCGTGCCGGAGAATCTGACGCTTACCGGGCTGGCGAAACACTATTCGGTGAGCATGATGCCAGTGCGGACCGCCGTTTCCGCGCTGATCGAGCAGAATGTGATTCGCAAGGAACCCAATGGCCGATTGGCGATTTCGCCGATCACCGACCAGGGCGAGATACCCCAAGTCACGCCTCCGCCAGACTGGCAAAATATCATCCGAGAGGATGCAATTCGCGAGAGCCTGAACGGAGAGTCACGTAAGTGGAAAATCAGGGACACGGCGGAACACTACGGAATTGGGCGAGCCCAGGTGCAGAGCATCTTCCATCATCTGGCCGGAACGGGGATCCTCGAACACGAACCACGATGTGGTTGGCACGTCCGTCCTTTTCGCGGCGAAGATCTGGACGACTATCTAGAGATCCGCGTCCTGCTTGAACTGAAGGCGCTCGACATGTGCCGCGAGCGAATCGAACCCGAGGTGCTACGCCGCATTCGTGAAGGAAATCAAACCGGCGACGCCGACACCGCGCCGATTATCGACAACACGCTGCATCGCTATTGGGTCGACCGTTCCGGGAACCGGTACATACAAGACTTTTTCGATCGCCACGGCGCATATTACACGGCCCTCTACAACTACGCCGCAATTGGCGACCGCCAACTAACCAAAATCGCCCGTCAACATCGCTTGATCCTGGCAGCCGTGCTGGAAGGCAAGTGGCAAACGGCACGAGACGCCCTCGCCGAAGATATCGAGTCGCTGCGCCCGATCCTGCTCGAAACCATTCGCGCCCGAGGAGGCGAAGGTCCGTGAAACGCCACATTGCAGCGCGTTGGTCAACATGAACACGTCGTAGACGCCCAGTTGCCCGTGGGAATTGACTGTGGATTTTCGAGAGGAGAGAATTGAGTCGGAACCAGTTTCGGTTCCTTTCCATCGCCACCTGACGGGTTGCCGCACGCGGGCGTCGGGTCTTTGTTTCGCAATAGCCACTAGCGGCGCGACGTTGAGCGAGAGAGAATCGAGCGCGGCACACGCGTGATTTGAATGAGAGGATGCATGATGTTTCAGTTCGTTGCCGAAACGAGACCCGGTTTCCACGGGTCGTTCCCGCGTAATTTACTACACAAAATAACGACACTAACGATTTCGACGGTTGTCGTATTCGTTGGGCAAGTATTTGCGCAACCAGTTAACACCCAGGCAAGCGATCGCCCCAACATCGTCTACATCATGGCGGACGAACTGGGTTACTACGAATTGTCCTGTCTGGGAAATCCCAACATCCAAACTCCGCGCATCGATCGTATGGCGCGCGAGGGAATGAGATTCACTCAGGCGCTGGCCGGTTCCTCGGTTTGCGCGCCGACTCGCTGCTGTCTGATGACCGGCAAACACAGCGGACATACTTCCGTTCGTTCGAATGGCGGTGGAACTCCCTTACGCCAAGGCGAGCAAACGGTGGCCTCGCTGTTGAAGCAGGTTGGCTATGCAACCGGAGGCTTCGGAAAATGGGGCTGCGGCGGCCGCGGCTCGACCGGCGTGCCCGAGCAACATGGCTTTGATGTCTTTCTTGGTTACTACGATCAGGTTCACGCTCACAGCTACTATCCGCCGTACCTCGTTCGTAACAGCGAGGAAGTGCCACTGGCCGGCAATCGTGGCGGCAGCGATGGCGCAACGTATTCGCAATACGTGATCTTCGATGGGGCGAAGAAATTCATTCGCGACAATCGAGAGAAACCGTTCTTCTGCTATTTGCCGATCACGCCTCCGCATGGAATCTTTGACATTCCCGACAGCGATCCCGCGTGGCAAGTCTACAAGGACAAGACGTGGCCCGAGCAAGCCAAACGATTCGCGGCCATGGTGACAATGGTCGACCGGCAAGTAGGTGAAGTCTTGGATTTGCTTCGCGAACTGAAGCTCGACCAGAACACCATCGTCTTCTTTTGCGGTGATAACGGCGGCAACGATTACTTTCGCGACGCGGAGCACCCGCGCGGTTTCCACGGCGCGAACGTCGATCCAAAGACGGGCGTCGAATTCCGCGGCAAGAAAGGGAATCTATATGAAGGCGGTCTGAGAATCCCGATGATCGCTCGCTGGCCGGATCGCATCGAGGCGGGGCGCGTGAGCGATCTGCTGTGGTACTTTCCCGATGTGCTGCCAACGGTCACTGAACTGGCGGGTGTCAAGGTTCCCCAGGACGTGGACGGCATTTCGATTGTTCCCGAACTGTTGGGTGAAGATAAAGCCGGTCGCAAGCAGGCGCGACATGAGTACCTATATTGGGAGTTGGGCAGTCAAACGGCGGTCCGCATGCACGACTGGAAGGCGATTCAGCCGGGCAAGGATCATGAATGGGAGTTATACGACCTAAGTCGCGACATCAGCGAAAAGACGGATGTCGGTTCGGATCACCCTGACGTCCTGGCCAAGTTGAAAGCATTCGCCGAACAAGCGCACGAACCGGTCGAAGAAGGCGTTTTTCATGATCGGGAACTCCACGAACGGGATCGCCGTGCCAAGTTTGGGGGCCGACGCGGCCCGTCTGGCCAAGGCAAAGTCAACTCGCTTCCGAAGGAAGGACTGCTGCCTTCCAAGGGCTGGAAGATCGCTCGTGCCAGCAGCGAATCACGAGGGAACGGCAAGCTTGCCGCCAACGCCATCGACGGAGATCCGAGAACACACTGGCATACGCAGTTCGCTCCCGAACTCCAAAAGCATCCGCATGAACTAGTCATTGACCTGGGCGTCAGCGCGAAGATCCGAGGCTTCCTTTGTCTGCCCCGGCAAGACGCCAGTTGGAATGGAGCTCTTGCCAAGTGCGAGTTTTCCGTGAGCGAAACCGCCGACGGTTTTGGCCAGCCGATCGCGAAGGCGACATTCAAGAAAATGAAATCAGCACAGGAAGTTAAGTGCGAGCCGATCTCGGGGCGTTTCGTTCGGATTCGTATTCTGTCGGAAGTGAACGGAGGACCTTGGGCGTCGCTGGCGGAAATAGGGATCGTCGGTTCCCAATGACGGATTGCGGCCCGAGAAATCGGTCGGATGGGGGAGTTAAGCAAACAGTTCAGGAATCGGCTGGCCCCTATCGGTTATAGGGACGGGGCGGTCGCCGTCGTAAAGATTTTTGCGGTGATCGACTCCAACCGCCGCGCAGATCGTGGCGAAGAAGTCCGGGACGCCGACGGGGTTGGCCACAATCTTCTTGGCGATTTCGTCGGTTTCGCCCCACGCTCCGCAGTGATTCAGGCCGCCGCCGGCAAGGACGCAACTGAATGCTGTGCCCTGATGGCCTCGGCCGCCGCCGCTGTCGAATTCGGGTGGGCGGCCGAATTCGGTGGTGATCACGATCAGGGTTTTGTCCAGCAGCTGTTTCTGCTCGAGATCCGTGATGAGCGTGGCTACAGCGGTGTCCATTTCCTGAATCAACTTGTGCTGATTCAGAATGCCTTCGTTGTGCACATCCCAACCGATGCCATTCAGGAAATTCAAGTTGTGTGACACTTCGATGAATCGCACGCCGCGCTCGACAAGCCGGCGGCTGAGCAGGCAGCGCTGTCCGAATTCGCCACCGTAGCGGTTTCGTAAGTCAGCCGGTTCGCGATCTAGTTGAAAAACACGCATGAATTCAGGGCCGCTCAGTTTCAGGCTCTGTGCAATCGCCGCGTCGTAATCGAGCAGCCGCTGGTCGGTAGTGGGATCGGCGTTGCGTTTCAGAACGGCGAGGAATTCCTCCCGCCGCGATTGCCGCCGTGGTGTGATACCGTCGGGGCGAGTCAGTCCGGCCGGACCCTGGCTGGTGTCGGTTAAATAAAGATAGCTGTCACGCGTGCCGAGAAATCCGGGACCGCGTGTTACGTTTGGATATCCGATCAAAACATACGGCGGAGCACCCTCATTGGCCGCAACGCGTTCGTGCGCAATGATTGACCCCAGCGACGGATACGCAATCGTTCCGCTGATCGGGCGTCCGGTGTGCATGCGATTCGTGGCGGCCGCGTGCTCGTCGATCATTTCGTGATGCACGCCGCGCACGGCCGTGACGCGGTCCATCAGCCGTGCGAGTTGCGGCAGGTGCTCGCACAATCCCACGCCAGGAACAGCCGTCTCGATCGAGTCGTAGTAAGAGCCGGCCAACTTCTTTTTCGGATCGCCTTTTCTTTTTGGATCGAACGTGTCGATCTGACCCATGCCGCCGCCCAACCAGATCGAGATCACGTGTTCGGCTTTGCCCTTGATGCGTTGGTCGCTTGGGCCAGCGATGGCCAGTTGTGGCAAGGCGAGGCCACAACCGGCAGCCGCGCCCGCGGCGAGAAACTCGCGACGATTGAGTGAGGCCAATGGCTTCATGATTGATATCTCCTTTACGGCATCCACACGAATTCGCGATGATTGATCAGGCTCCAGGCGGCGTCTTCATAGACAACGCGCCAGGCTGGCTCAAGGCGTGGGTCTGGCGGCGGACCTGCGTGGACGCGACGTTCGATTTCCAGTTGTATCTCATTGGCTTTGGAGCGTCCGTGGTTGAACCACGTGACCTGGGGCAACGGCGGAAGGCTTTCGACGCGAGCTATTTTGTTGGCTGGAACCAAACGCGCGTCAAACCCCTCGGCCAGCGCTGCGGTGAAGGCCTTTCGTTCGTCCGGTTTGGGTGATCGGCTGAGGATGCGCAGGAACAGCGTGTTGACCAGCGACTGCGGCGACTTGGCGGCGATGGCCAGGTCCGCAAGTTCACTTTGATGCGACGCCCGCGTCAGCGCGACGGACAGTGTGCCGTTGGCGAGGACGCCTGGCTGCAAAAGATTGGGCTCGGACTCGCGCTCCGTGATCGGCATCTGCCGCGCGCCAGTCCAGCCGAATGCTTCGAGCACATCGACGACCGCGCGCGCCTTCGGCAGCGACAGGCTGGGTCGGTCGCGCTCGTTCTTCAGATCGCCGAACATCCACGCGCGTCGGGGACGGCCCAGTGTCTGGCGGCTGCCCAACGGGCGGCGTCCGTCATGAACGAACGTAAGTTCTTCGACGTCAATCGGACGTCCCGTGGCATGGTGCAGCGAATCGACAATCTGCTCGGCAGTTAATCGACGACGTTCCGGCGCGTTGAAGAATCGCATCGTCGCCGACGCGGCAAGGTTTGCCCCAACGGCCGTGCGTTGATAAGTCTCCGACGAAACGATCAAGCGTACGACGTGTCGCAGGTCGTAATCGTGAGTGATCAGCTCATGAGCCAGCCAGTCGAGCAGTTGCGGATGACTGGCCGTGTTGCCTTCCCAGTCATGGACCGGTTCGACGAGTCCCGCCCCGATCAACTGTCTCCAGATCCGATTCACAAGGACGCGCGAGAAGCGTGCATTCTGCGGGGCCGTGATCAGCGCGGCGAGTCGCTCGCGCGTATCGGCCGGTTTCTGCATGAGCCGGTCAATGTCCGCACCATCCGCAGCGCCCGTGACCGACGCGAACGGCCACCGGGGACGCACGGGCTGATCGGGCTGGAGCGTGACCTGAATGAGCGACTTGCGGACCTTTTGATTCTCGAAAAACGTGGCCGGCACGCGGCTGGTCGTGGGAACCTTGACCGGCTTGCGACTGAACATGGCGGCCAGCGAGTAAAGGTCCTGTTGCGTCGTGCTGTGATAAGGCGAGTCGTGACAGCGGGCGCACTGCAACTCGATTCCAAGAAACGCCGACGCGACAATGTGACCCTTGGCGGCGAGAGGTGCGTCGTTTTCGCCCGCGAGTCCGAACCCCGCGCTACCGCCTTCCGCTGCACCGCCGCGCAACATGAGCAGTTCCGTGACCATGCGATCCAACGACTTGTTGTCCTGCAGCGAGTCGTACAGGAACCACCGAAAGGGTCCCGTGCTGTTGAGCGATGCGTTGAGCAACGACGGATTCTCCGCGAGCAGATCCAGCCAGAAACTCATCCATTGATCGGCGAAACGATCGTCGTTGAGCAGGTCATTGATGACCTGCTTGCGTTGGTCCGGCTTCGCGCCGGCCAGAAACGCGTGCGCTTCATCCGCCGTTGGCGGCACACCAATCGTGTCGAGGTAAATGCGACGAAGGAACGCTTCATCGCCAATGACCGGCGACAACGCCACGTCGGCTTTGTCCAACGGCCGTGCAGGCCAGTCCGCCCCCGACATAACCCATTGTTCGAGCAGCTTGACCTGTTCGCCACCCAATCCCTTTTCCGTTGGCGGCATGCGCAGATCTTCGTCGTCGGATCGAATTCGGGCGATCAACTCGCTGGCTTCGAGATCACGGGGAACGACCGCGGATACTTCCGAGTCACCGCCCTTAAGCGCTGCTTCGCGCGAGTCGAGCTTCAAGCCCCCTTTGTCCTTTTCGCCGTGGCAGCGGAAGCAATGCTCGCGCAGGATCGGAAGAATTTTGCCGTGAAAGTGTTCGGCCTGACGAGCGTCGGTGCCGGATGATGCGACAAGGGCGCGTTCGATCTTCGCGGTGATGAAACTGTCGATCGGATGAGCGGATCCTTCGCGAAGTTCAGGCGACGGATTCTCTTTGGCCCACGTGCGAGCAAAGTCATGCCGTTTTTGCCAGAAGTCATTCTGTGACGCGGCAGCGCCGCGGCGTCGTTCGTCGTCGAATTGTGCGAGCGATTCCTCAATCCGTGACAACGCCGGTTCAATGGCCACGTCGGTCAGCGGCAGTCGGTTCGTACTTGGACCAAGCACCTCATAGGACTCGCCGTCCGCTGTCAGCATGGCCACACAGACTTCGCCTGTTTCCGTACGGTGTCCATTGCCGCCTACGACGAGTTCCAGTACAACACGCGACTTGCCGTTGGCTTTCGGTTCGATCGTCGCTTCACCGAACACTTCCTGCTGGTGGTATCCGTGAATTCTCGTGCCAGCAAGTGGCGGCACGGTAACGGGCGTGACTGGTTCCTCGCCGTCGGGCGGGCGCTTCGCAATTGGTTTGGTTCGCGCGACAACCTTGCCGTCGATCCACAAGCGGCCCAGCGCGCGGGCACGCATCAGGAAGCGATGCTTTCCAGCGGGAAGTTCCACATCGCCGGCCATGCGAAGCAGCAGCGGAGCGCTCCAGCTTGAACGGATGCCCCACGCGTCGTACTGCAGCGGAATGCGCGGGAGCAGAAATGTATCACCGATCCAGCGCGCGGACTCAGACGGCCATTGTTCACCTTCGTTGAGCCAGCGGTCATGTGTCGGCAGGCCCGCGCTGAACTGCACCAGCACGCGGCCGTCCGGAACGCCCGCCAGTTCGGGCATGACTTCCGGTTGAGGCTCTACAATGCGTGGTTTTCCGACGCGATGAAAACGGGCGGCCATGTCTTTGTCGTCGAGCGCCACGCGGTGAATAGCGATCGCGTCGAGCAGACCTTCGAAACTGTTGCCGATGCGAATCTCATCGTCATCGACGATGGGCGGTTCCTTCGTCTCGCCGCCATAGCTCCATGTCCCGTCGGTCGGTTTGCCGTTGACCCAGCCGCGAATCGATTTCGGATCGCCAAAACGATACGACACGGCGATGTGATGCCATCCCGTGGCGACGGGAAAACCTTGCTTTGAATCCCATCGATGCCAGTGCTTGTCACTGCCCGACAGCTTCGTTGCGAAAAGAAAACTCAGTCTAGCTTCACCTTTGACGCCGACCACGCGCAGCGACCAGTTCTGATTGTCGCGCGTGAACTTCGGCGAACCTGTTCGGCCCTTGCCGATGATGTATCGGGGCTGTCCCTCGCGGATGCTGGTTGGATTGACCCACGCCTCGATCGTGATGGCGTCGCCATTGGCAAAGTCGAAGTCGCTGTCCGGCCCCGTATCGGGCACGGACAAGTAGGCGCTCGCGTCAACTCGCACGGCCGTGTTGTTCGCGGCTAAGTCCGGGAACTCCGGCGGCCGCGGTCCGGCCTGATCGCGCTGCACGTTTCCGCTGGCTGTCAGCGTCGTGGCTTCTTCCGTACCGAAGTCCCAGCGGGCGGCCGGCGATGAATTGTCAGCCGCGACAAGGGTGATCATCGCCGTAACCAAAACTGATCCCACCATCAGGAAATAATCTCCTCAAAGAAGTGTCCTTCGTTCAGGTCAACTCGTTCAGGACGGCCCTTGTGCATGTAAATCGCCTTGGTGTGATCGATGCCGAGCAAGCCCATGATAGTGGCGTGGATGTCGTGCACGTGAAGTTTGTCCTCGACGGCGAACAGGCCCAGGTCGTCGGTGGCACCGATCGTCTGGCCGGCTTTCACGCCGCCGCCCGCCATCCACATCGTGAAGCCGGTCGGGTTGTGGTCGCGGCCCGTGCCTTTTTCGCTCATCGGTGTGCGGCCAAACTCTCCGCCCCAAATGACCAGCGTGTCATCCAGCAGCCCACGCTGTTTCAAGTCGGCGATCAGGGCCGCGATTGGCTGGTCCACGCCGCGGCAGAGGCGGGAATGGTTTGACTCGATGTTGCTGTGGCTGTCCCACTTGCTGCCCGCGCCGGAGTAGAGCTGAATGAAGCGAACGCCGCGCTCGACCAACCGCCGCGCCAACAGGCATTGACGTCCGTAAACTTCAGTCTCTTTCTGGTCCAAGCCATACAATTTCTTCACGTGCTCCGGTTCGTTTTCCAGATCGATCGCGTGCGGCGCGTCGGCCTGCATTTTCGCGGCCAGTTCGTAGCTGCGGATGCGCGCATCCAATTCAGTGTTTGATTCGCGGCCGGCGTAATGGCGGCGGTTGAGCTGGTTAATGAATGCGAGCTTTCGTTCTTGCTGTCGGGCCGAGACGCCTTGGGGGTTGTTCAAGTTGCGGAGCGGTTCGGCGCCGGTCTCGAACAACACACCTTGATGACTGGACGGCATGAATCCAGAACCCCAAGCGCGGGCTCCGTTGACGACCATCGAGTTGCTGTCCTTCATCACGACATATGTCGGCAGGCTTTCGGTGGGTGTTCCGAGTCCGTACGAAACCCACGCACCGAGCGACGGTCGACCGCCGAATACCGCGCCCGTGTTCATCTGGCAGACGCCGCCGGCGTGATTGATGCCGTCCGAAACGCACGAGTGGATCACGCAGAGTTCGTCAGCGATCCCGTGGTGATGTGGCAGCCAGTCGGAAATCCAACGTCCGCTTTCCCCGCACTGCCGCCACTTGCGTTTGCATTCCAGCATCGGCGAATTGACCTCACCCATGGCCGTGACCGGACGCTCAAAACTGTCCGGCAATGTTTGTCCGGCGAGTTCGTTGACCAGCGGCTTGCGGTCGAACAAGTCGAGATGGCTTGGTCCGCCTTCCATGAACAGCCAGATGATGTTCTTGGCGGTGCCAAGGCGATTGGGAATCTGCTTCGCGACCGGGTTTTCCGGCCTGTCGGCGAACAGCGATTGCCCACTGAGCGCGGCAAACGCCAACGCACCGAACCCACCGCCAGCATTGCAGAGGAATTCGCGCCGTGAATTGGGTTGATCGACTCGGTTGCATTTCATGGCATCATTCAGTGCAGGTAGAGGAATTCGTTGGAATTGAATAAGGCGTGACAGAAGTCGGTGGCGGCGCTGAGCATCTTGTTGGGGATTGCTGTGTCCGTTGGTACTTGCCGCAACCATGCAGTATCCGCCGCGGGCTGCTCACCGTTGTCGCCGTCGAACGTCCAGTCCAAAATGCGCTGGGCCTTTGCGAAGTCGTTGCCGATCAACAGTTGTTCGCGAGGCAGTGCACCGTGGCTGACCGTCAACCGCGCAAGTTGGCCGTCCCAGAGATGTCCACGACCGTCGCGGCCGCCGGTGATGATTTTCAGGGCCGGGTTTTGAATCCGGCTGACGACGGATGTTTCGACGGTTGCTGATTCCAGTTTCGCCCGCGGATCGGACAAGTCTTTCATGTAGAACGTCACGATTCCGCCAGTCGGGTTGCCCGGCGAAGTGGCGGCGGAAATCGCCGCGGCCAGATAAACCGGCTTGCCCAACGGGAAACGCAAACCGGAAGCAACCACTTCATAAGTGGGCTCGTCCTGAAACGTTCGGCCGACCAATTGCACGATGAAGTTCCGCAGTTGATAGGCCGACTTCGTGCTGGTGACGCCGATGCTCCAGCCGTTCGTTTTCGTGCGGCCGTTCCAGCGGGAAATCAAAGTGTTCACGCTGGCGTCGGCATAAAGACGGTCGAGATTCGCGATCGCCTCGACGGTGAACTGATCGTCCAGTCCATCCGGCTTCCGCACGTGCAGTCGTTCGAAGCGGCTGCCTGGTTGAATCCAAAGCGTCTTTCCGCCAAGTTCGAAATTCGTCACCGACCCGAAGTGTTGAGCGACAGGACGCAATCCCGTCTCGTTGGGAAACTTGTCAACGACGACCGGCGCGGTAATCGTCCCTGCCTGATCGCGAACAAAGGCCAGCGCCTCGTTGACTTCGCCGTCAGTTGCCTCGCGGCCAAAGACGAGTTGATACGCCGTGCGGATGTCCTCGGATTCGAGCTGTTTTTTTCCTGCCAACAATCGTGTGGCGAAGGCGCGCGAACGAACAAGGCTCCAGCCGCCGTTGACCAGCAGCAGCGATTGAACGGGCGTTGTCGTGGCGATGCGATCGGGGGCGGATTCAAATCCCAGCGGTGCGTCGAAGCCGCCGAGCATTTCGTCGGGTTTGTTCCGCTTCTTGATCACGTAGACACTGCGATACGGCGTCGTGCCACTGACCGAGGTTCCGCCATCGCGGTGCTTGAGTTCGCCAGATGCCGTGAGCATGGCATCGCGCACCTGTTCGGCATCCAATCGTTGCGGCGGAAAACGCCACAACAGGCGGTTTGTCGGATCAACATTGTTGACGCTCGCCGATGGTTCGCAACGGGCGGTCTGCCGGTAGGCGGCACTGTTCATAATCAATTCGTGAACCGGCTTAATCTTCCAGCCGCCTTCGAGAAACCTCCGCGTCAACCAGTCGAGAAGTTCAGGATGGCTCGGCGGTTCGCCCAGCGTGCCAAAGTCGTTGGGCGTGGGAACGATGCCCTTGCCAAAGTGCCGCTGCCAAACGCGGTTGACGATCACGCGAGTCGAAAGCGGATTGTCGTCGCGGGCGATCCAGTTTGCCAATACGGTGCGGCGTCCCGTGGTCGTTGCGGTCGGTGTGATCGTCGGCGGATCTTTGCCAAGCAGCGCCAGAAAGGACGGTTCAACTGCTTCCTTCGTAGTTCGCGTCAGCAGGAATGTTGGTGCCGGTTCGGGACCGATGTCCGTGGCGACGAAGGCATCGGGCAGTGGTTTGGGTTTGAGCGAGTCGAACTTTTTCAACTCTGCCTGTAATTCGTGATAGCGTTTGAGCTTTTCCGGCTTGCTCTTCAGCGCCTTTTCATAATCGTAACGCGTCGCCGCGCGATGGGCCTGACGATACACCAGATAGGACAACTGCTTGTCGTACGTCGTCTTTTCCGATTCGGGTTTGTGATAGATCGTCTGAATGTCTTCGGGGAACTGCGCGATGGTGTACTCTTGATTGCTGTCGAAAGCGGCCTTAGCCAAATTGTGCATTTCGTCGCGGATTGTCTTCGTTGCATCTTCCCACGCTTGCTGCTGTTTGCGATGGGCGGCAATTTCGTCGGGTGTGGCCAATTCGCGTTTGATGGGCCACGCGACCGACGACAGAAACGCTTGCAGGCCGTAATAATCTTTCTGCAGAATGGGATCGAATTTGTGATCATGACATTCCGCGCAGCCAATGCCGATTCCCAGAAATGCTTCACCGGTGACGCGAGTCATTTCGTTAATGATCAAACCCCAGTGCATCCGCGCGTTGCGTTGATTCCATTCGTAAATGCCATGTCTCAGATACGCCGTGCCGATGAAGACGTTGGGATCATCGGGGGCGATCTCGTCGCCGGCCAGATGTTCGCGGACGAATTGGTTGTAAGGCTTGTCGTCGTTCAGCGAGCGGATGACGTAGTCGCGAAAGGCACCGGCGCTGGGGCGAAAGGCATCCTCGTTGTAGCCGTCACTCTCCGCATACCGCACGACATCCAGCCAGTGCTGCGCCCAACGTTCACCGTAACGGGGACTGTCCAGCAATTCGCGGATCAGTCGCTGCCACGCATCCGTGCGCTCGTCTTTGACGAACGCGTCGATCTGGGCGGGCGTCGGCGGCAGTCCGTGCAGATCGAAATAGGCCCGCCGCACCAGTTCGTGTCGACTGGCTTCGCGTGCCGGATGGAGTCCGGCTTCGTCCAGTTTCCGCGCGACAAACCGATCGACCTCGTTCCGCGCCCAGTCCGCTCCGGCGTCCGGAACTTTCGGTTCGCGGACTGGCTGAATCGCCCACCAGTTGCGGTCTTCGTCGGTGAATGTCTTTTCCGAGCTACGAATGAGATTCGCTTTTGCGTCCGGCCACGGCGCGCCGATCTTCACCCAGTGCGTTAGAACGGCGATCGAATCGGCGCTCAGTTGACCTTTAGGCGGCATTTCGAACGATTCGTAGTTGATCGCCTCGATCAGCAGGCTTTCCGCCGGTTTGGCCGGCACCACGGCCGGACCGCTTTCTCCGCCCTTCAGCATCGCCGCCAGCGAGTCGAGCCGCAATTCGCCTTTCTGCTTCTCGGCGCCATGGCACTGCACGCATTTCGAGGCCAGCAGCGGCCTCACCTTCGACTCGAAAAATTTTAGCTGTGCGGTGTCGATCGCATCTTCCGCGATCGCCATCACAGGCAAAGTCAGCAGGCCGATCATCGCGAAGATTCTGAAAATCATTGAACACCTTTCGTGGGACAGGCTTTCCACCCTGTCATTTCATGGCCGGCAGGCCGCCGATGAACACGGGATCGACATAGTGTTTGTCATCCAGCGCGTCCTGGAAAAACAATCCTTCGACCGTTTCGCCCACGGCGAATCCCAAATCCGAGAGGTCGATCCCGACGGCCAACCCGCGGAACTTGATCACTTGTTTTTGCGGCGAACATTCCAGCGACTCCAACTTCGCCAGCGAATCCGCGGCGTCGGCAAACATATGTACATGAAAATTGGTGAGGTCCAGGGCGTTGGGCGACTCCATCGTCAGATCGTAAACGCGGATCGTGTGCGACTTCAATCCGTCACGAAACTGTAGCGGGCTGACATGAAAGGAGTCGCCATTGGGCGGGTTCGCGAAGGTCTGTAAGTCAAAGAATACCACATCCGCGCCCGGTCCGTTCTCGACCGGACTGTCGAATCGAATCGCCAAGCCAGGCGTTGCCGATTCGCCCGTCAGCACAGGATCAGATGTAAGTGGCTCGTGGCTGCCGCCTGGATTGATCACACCGGTGACCAGGCTGTGGTCCGAGGATGTTTCGATTCGGTTGCCGGGAATTGTCTCGCCGCCGCAGATGAAAACGCCACGTGAAATCGTTTTGAAAGCAGCCACGCGAGCCGGTATCAGATCTTCGACAAGGATTTCCAGCACACGACCATTACGCTGCACGGTGACGCTGATTAGATTCTCAGACCCACCATCCGCCGCCTGCGTCGCTTTGTACGACACGACTCGGTCCGGCAAGCCATGACGATAAATACTGGGATCGAACGGAATGGCGTCGGCGGCAAACGCTCGCACGTTCGCAATCTTTCGCGCTTCGCCGTTCGTCAACCGAACTTCGTCGTTGGTCGGATTGCCATTTCGCACTACATCGTAAATGTCCGCCGCGCCCTCAATGACTTGCACTTCCGTTTCACTTGTTTCGGAGACACTCACGGAGAACCGCGTGCCACGATCGACGACGCGCGTGACGGGTGTCTCGACATGAAAACCTTCCGCGCCTTCCGGTGCGTGGACCGAGCAGCGTCCCACGTCCAGGGCCAGGCTCTCGTCGGACAGCACGCGAAAGACAGCAGGCCCTTCGACAATCGCCGACGCACCTGCCGGAAATGCCACCTCAACCAGTCCGCTCAACAACACATATTCGCGTTGCGGCGCGAGTACCGAACCAACGGGCGGTGACAATTCACCGAAAAACCTTGCATGTGCCAAGCTTGCAAGGCGCACGTTGTCACTCGTCGCCTCACGATCTTGTTGGGCGTCGCCCTGATTCACATCGTCGTCGGCAACGGGGGGGCGACCGCTTTGCCAAAATGAGAAACACTGAACTACGACGATCGTCAGCGCGGCCACCGCTAAAAGGCCTCGAAACATGATACGATTTCTGTAACTCGAAGCGTCAGCGGGGAGATCCGAACCGCCCTCGCTTGTACTTCGAGTTACTTTGCTCGCCACTTGCTCTACATCTGCCATCACTCCACTGACAAAACTGTCCGATTCTTCCGGCAGCCGAATTAGCACTTCACGAACGAACTCGTCTTGTCGCGCCGGCACTTCTTCAACGACAAGGCCCAGCATGCGATGCGTCTGATACATGTCGGCGGCGAGTTTCAGCAGCCTCTCGTCCGCCGCCAGCAACTCGCGCAGTTCCGCGATCCCGGTTTCGTCAGGTTCACCTTCGAGGTAGTCCGTCCACAGTTCGGCAAATCGTTCTTGAGCATTCACGACGCACTCCCTTCGGCAGCCGACATTCGGGTTTCAATGCATTGCTGAAGTTTCTGTCTCGTCAACCAAAGCTGTTTCTTGACGGCGGCGACCGAGCGACCGCTGCGCGCCGACATTTCTTCGAGCGGAATCTCTTCTTCATATCGCCAGGTGATGAAGCGGCGAAGATGTTCGCCGAGTGCTTCCAAACACACTCTCAGATGATCTAGCCGATTGGCCAACAACTCCGGTGGCTCGTTGCTGCGCCGTTCCAACTCGCGCTGCAACAAATCGGGCGCGTATCGCGCGTGATAATCTGCCACTCGGCGCAAACGAGTGATCTCGGTCTTCAACTGATATCGTGCGATCGTGAAGAGCCACGCTTCGAATCGCGTGCCAGGCGTGTAGTCACTGAGCCGAGAGAACGCCGCGACAAACGTCCGCTGCGCCACTTCATCGACATCAATTCCAGGCGGAACATGGCCCGCCAACCACGTTCGCAACGACGTCTCGAATCGGCGAACGACGACCTCGAAGGCAGCAGTTTCGCCTTCGCGCGTACGGCGGATCGCATTTTCAAGCCGGCCGTCGTCAATACTTACATGCGCCATCATTACAACACTATATTACTACAACACTATGGCAGCTCCTTCGGCGAAGTTACCCCTGCGCAGACAAAAATTCGCTGAATTTCTCGAAACTGGGAATTGATTTTCCGCTGTGGTAGGCTTCCTTTTGCCTCCAACACGGGAAACTATTTTATGCCTACTCGACAAGTCACGAAGTTCGTCGCTTCACTTGTCAATACGCTTGTAGCACTGACAATACGTCATACTTCTATGCTAGTGAAAGTTGAGTATGAAACTGCGGCTAACCACATGTGTCATTCTAGTGATTGCCATCCAGATAATTTTCGCGTCAGAGGCGGCCAGTTCGCCCGAAATGGATCTTGTTGAGGCTCTGAAACAGGGTGGGCCTAATGCGCGGATTGCGGCGATGAGAATACTGAGAGAACGTCCTCAATGGCCAGAGGCCATCGTCCCTCTATTAGCTAAAGCGTTGGAAGACGAGCGCTGGGAAGAAGTGGAAGACAGAAGGGTGTGGCGCGTGGCGGACTGGGCGGAGTGGACTCTGGCTGCCTACGGTGATGCGGCCGTCCCAACAGTCGAGGCACTGCTGGCCGATCCAGCTCGACCCGTTTGTCGGCGTGTTGCGAATGTACTCGGAAGCGTAGCTCTGCCTAAAGCTTCCACAGCCGCTCACCTGCTGAACGTAATAAGAAATACTGAGAGCCGTGAGACGCGTATCGCCTGTGTTTCTGCTTATGGTGTTGTGGAACCAAATAATGAGTCGCTCTCGGAAAATATCCACGAACTACTTGCGGATACCGAGGATCGCGACCTTTACAAATTGTTGATCGACATTGCCGGTAGTCGTCGAATTGCTGACAAGAGGGTCGTTCGTCAAATCGAAGCAGCACTAGTCGATCGAAGGGACGTGAATCTCCCCTATTATAGTTCACTCGCCATTCGCGCCGCCGCTGCGAGTACGCTTGGACGCATTGGCGGAGCAAGTCGAGCTGCCGAGTTGAAATTGCGCGAAATGATGGATAATGATGAGGATTGGGACGTGAAAGCGGCAGCCGCTTTTGCGGTGTTTCGCGTTGCGATGCGAGATGAGAAGGCGCTTGAAAAGCTCGCGGAAATCGCACAACATCCAGACTGGGATTCCACGGCTGCAATTTACGCGGTCGAATTCTTAGGCGAGTTGGGAAGTGGTGCCAGGCCAGCCGCGACGACATTGCGTCATATCTGCACGTGGCATGTTGACGAACATGTGGGGATTTGGTCCAACGTTCGTGGACCAGCTTACAGAGCGTTGGCTCAAGTAGAGGGAGCAGATTCGATCTCAACCCTGCGGTTGGGGCTGAAGTCCAACTCCTTTTTCGATCGATATGGATCTGCCGAAGCAATTGGGCTACTTGGTCGTGCGGGAAATGCTGCTGTTCCTGATTTGATTCGTTGTCTCAGTGACGACGGTACTCTTGGAGTGATGAAAGATGAGTCTCGCAGGGCTGCTGCCCGGGCATTGGGCGAGATAGGACCAGATGCTGCGGAAGCTATTCCTGTCCTAGAGAAACTAATACAGGGGGACAATTCCATTCTACTTTCGCGGGCCGCTACGGAAGCTCTGAGGAAAATCAAACAAATCCCTGGTCGATAGTTGTTACGGGTCGAATTGCCATCGCACTTCTGGCCGAATTGTCGCTGTGGTGATTTGAGGGTCGATTTGGCGATTTGGCGATTTGGCCGAATTGTTGTGAAATCTGGAGAAGGTTGTCCGACAGGCCCCATCGGACCGGGGCGGACGATCAGCGCAGCATCCGGCATTGCCCCCATCGTGTGAGTCGATTGGTGCGGGAAGGCGGACGTTCGAATTGGCGAGACTGACTGGACTGTTGCGGCTTAGGTTTTTGAGGCGGTGCGATGTTGGCGGTAGCGCCGAAGCCATTGCTGGAGTACTTAAACGGCCGAGAGGAAGTCGTATCCGAGGTCCAACAGCAGGTCGATGTTGTTGAAGTTCCCGCCGCAACAGAAACAGTGAGCCAAGATTGTTGCGTGGATTGACTGTTACCGGTCGGATTGCCATCTGGTACCTCTTCCAGGGATTTTCGCCACTCCAGTTCGGCCAGTTTTGGCCTTCCCATTTCCTGATATACGACGCCGAGGTTATGCCGCGCTTTGTAGCCCACGATTCCGATGTCAATGCTCGAAAAATGCCGCTTTTCGCTAGGCGCCAGCGCCGATTTATAGGATGTCACCGATTCATCGTAGCGGCGAAGCTGATGCAGCAGCATCCCTTCGCGGAATAGCAACTCCGGATCTTGGTCATAAAACTCTCGTGCTTTTCGACAAGCTTGCTGGGCTTCTTCGTATCTCGACAATTGAAATAGGCTGTTGATGAGAAGTGCATACGCTTTTCGCACATGCGATTCGCCAGGCTGCGATACTTCCGGGTTACAGAAGTCCCGCGTGCCCCGTTGCGAACCCAACCAAGTTGCGGATTTTAGGTTGTCCGCCCGGTTGAATTGCGGTTAGATCACTGGCAGAGCGGGTAAACGCCCCTCGACTTGGACGTAACTGTCTTTAGAATAACGCCTTATGAGTGAACTGACCCATTTTGACGCCGATGGCGCAAGCCGGATGGTGGATGTTACTGGCAAAGAAGTGACGGCCCGGCGGGCTAGGGCCGCTGGCGTTGTCCGGATGTTGCCAGCCACCCTGAAGAGGGTCCGTGATCGGTCGCTGGAGAAGGGCGATGTACTCGAAGTAGCTCGATTGGCGGGTGTCATGGCAGCCAAACGGACGGCGGATCTGATTCCGCTCTGTCATCCTCTGCCATTGGAGTCGGTGACCGTCGGCTTTGATTTTCCCAGCGACGACACGGTACGGGTCGAGGCCGAAGTGTGCGTCACGGCGAAAACGGGAGTTGAAATGGAAGCGCTGGTTGCAGCAAGTACCGCCGCACTGACGATATACGACATGTGCAAGGCGATCGACCGAGGGATGGTGATCGAGCAGGTGCGACTTGAGGAAAAGTCCGGCGGGCGGAGCGGACATTTTGTGCGAAAGGAGGCCGAGAGTGAGCCAGACAATTGACCATAACGATACGACCGCCGATACGCTGGGGCTGCTTTACGAGCCGATTCGCGAGGAGATGTCGCAGGTCGAGGAACTGCTCCGCAAAGAATTGCGCAGTGATCACGCCTACGTCGATGAACTGGTGCGATACGGATGTTTGCTTGGCGGTAAGCGGCTTCGACCGGCGCTACTGCTGTTGACCGCCAAGGCAATCGGCGACGTTCGCCCGCCCCACCTGACGCTGGCGGCGGTCGTCGAAATGATCCACACGGCCACTCTGATTCATGACGATGTCTTGGACGAGGCCGATCAGAGACGGCATTTGGCTACCGTGAACTCCCGCTGGAATAACGAGTCCAGCGTGCTGCTGGGCGATTATCTGTTTACGCATTCGTTTTATCTGGCCAGTACGGTCGGCAGCACGCGCGCCTGTCAGATAATCGGCCGAGCCACCAATGTCGTTTGCGAAGGGGAATTACGACAAATCGGCAGTCGTCGAAACTTCGGGCTGCAAGAAAGTGAGTATGTCGAGATTATCGACGCGAAGACGGCCGAACTCTGCGCCTGCTGTTGCCACTTGGCTGGCGTATATTGCGAGGCGCAACCCGAACTGATCGCGCAAATGATCGAATACGGACGGTCGCTGGGGATTGCATTTCAGATCGCGGACGACGTGTTGGATATCGACGGAGAAGAGAAAACGACCGGCAAATCACTCGGCACCGATCTCGAAAAACAGAAACCAACTCTTCCGCTAATCCGTGCCATGCAACTTGCCGAGGGCCATGAGCGGGCTCAATTGCTGGAGCTGCTCTCCGCGGATGAACCGGTAGGGAATGCCGCGCTGAAGCCCTGGCTGGAACGATACGACGCGATCCAGTACGCCATTGACAAAGCTGCTTGGTATGCCGAGCGGGCTCGGCAGCAGTTGGCCGATATCCCCGATTCGCCGGCTCGGCAGGTACTCGCCTGTTTGCCGGACTTCGTTGTGATGCGATCACGCTGAGCGAGCCGTTCGAAGAATTTCAGCGAGTCAGCCCGCGCGCTAAATCATGGGCGATCAGCGACTGGATTTGACCGTCGGCTCGGGCTCCGCTTCCGCGGTCCGCTGCTTTTCTCGCAACATGGGCTGAAGCTCGTCAACGAAATCGTGAAGATCTTTAAAGCGACGGTAGACACTGGCGAACCGCACGAAGGCAACTTCGTCAAGACGGCTCAATCGCTCCATGACCAGTTCACCTAATTCCCGGCTCTCCACTTCGGAGTGCATCTTGTCGTAAACGAAACTCTCGACCGCCGAAACAATGTCTTCGATGGCCTCTTCCTGGATGGGCCGTTTCCAGCAGGCCTTTTGCAGTCCCCGACGGATTTTGCCCGCCTCAAACGGCTCGCGAACGCCATCATTTTTGACCACTTTGATCGGCAGTTCCTCCAACCGTTCGTAAGTGGTGTAGCGTTTCTTGCAATCCGCGCATTCGCGGCGACGGCGAATAGAGCCATCATTGGAGGTGCGTGAGTCCACCACCCGGTCGTTGTCAGCTCGGCAAAAGGGGCATTGCATACCAGCTTTTATAGCCAAGCCAGAGTGTCTCGAATAGGGAAAAAATGCCTGTCGGATGGGTTCTTCCTCCTAATATTCCCTAGCCGCATCGTGACGAACGCGGTCGGGATGCGTATAATCCGTCTGATAGCACTCTCTTTTCCCTTGTTTTTCTGCAAAAAGATGGGACGTCCCATGAGCGAAACTAGCGACAACGTCGGCGGAGCCCAATCCGCCAGTTCCCAGGTTCCCGCCCAAGTTACACAGAGCGAAAAGTCGGGAGGAGACGACGCGGAACGCACGTTATGGGAAGGAAGTTACTCGGGCCGCGCCATGTACGGCGTCTGGATGATCGTGATTCCGATTACCATGCTGGTCGTCGGATGTACCATCTGGGGTTACATGAGCTTCGAATTCCTGCAGCAGCAATCCTATTTCGTTTGGCTTGGCCTGACGCTGGTATTGGTACTCGTGTGGGGGATTCCGCTATGCAAATTAGCCTACAAGCGGCTGTCGCTGACCTACAAATTGACGACCCAGCGTTTGGTCCATACCGACGGCTTTTTTCTGCGGAAAACCGACCAAATTGAGCTGATTGATATCGAGGATGTGAATTTTGTCCAGAATCTGTTCGAGCGGATGATTGGCGTGGGTCGGGTCAAGGTGGAATCCAGTGATGTTTCCCATCCGGTGCTGATCATGGAAGGGATCGCCGACGTGGCAAAGATCAGCGATCAGATCGACCGGCAACGGCGCGAAGAACGTCAGAACAAGACTCATCACGTGCGTGGATCCTAGAGTCACGAAATGGCCGTGTCCAACTTCTTATGTTGACCTAACTTGGGTAATTCCATATCGTTAGCAATCAACGGTAATTTCGGTCGCTTTGCGCGATTCGTGAAGCACAGTACAACTCTTTTGATCTTGAGGGCCCGATGAGTGTTGGCGAAGGGGCGAGCATCGATTTCCAGACGGCGCGGGGACGCGACTACCCCACGATTCGTCAATTTACCGTGTTTCTCGAAAATCGAGTTGGTCAACTGCTAGAAGTGGTGCGCCGATTTGAAGGCAGCAAGGTTCGTATCGTCGCCTTTTCGATTCACGATTCGACCGAATGTGCATTCGTTCGATTCTTGCTGAGTCACCCCGAACAAGGTCGCGAAATTTTGGAACGAGCCGGGTTGCCGATGATCGAAAGTGACCTGATTGGCATCGAACTGCCCAATACGACTCAGCCGCTGCTGCAAGTTTGCACCGCACTGTTGCAGGCCGAGATCAATATCGTCCAAGCCTATCCGCTGATCGTTCGCCCGCATGGCAATCCTGCGGTCGCGGTCATGACCGATAATACGGATCTGGCGCTGGATACACTGTCGGCGAAAAAATTTACCATGATCACCGAAAATGACCTGCAAGATGTCGAACTAGGGTAGCGCGGGGGCCGCCTACCCAATCTTGTCCTTGCCCACCCATTGCGTTAGCGCTTCGGGAACCGTGATCGTGCCGTCGGCGTTTTGGTAGTTCTCCATGATGGCAATCAACGCACGACAAATTGCGACCGCCGTTCCATTCAAAGTGTGAACGAACTTCGTTCCCTTCTCGCCCTTCACTCGGTAGCGGGTATTCAGACGCCGCGATTGGTAATCCGTGCAGTTCGACGTGCTGGTGATCTCTCCCCATTCGCCCGCCTCTCCTCGCCCGGGCATCCACGCTTCTAGATCGTATTTGCGATACGCCGGCCCGCCCAGATCGCCGGTCGCCGTGTCCACGACTCGGTAGGGCACCCCCAGAGTATCGAAAATCTCGCATTCCAATCCACAAATTTCATCGTGCATCGCGTCGCTTTGATCGGGCAATGTGAAGGCGAACATTTCGACCTTCGTGAATTGGTGCACCCGGTAGATCCCTCTCGTGGCGGCACCGGCCGCGCCGGCTTCCGTACGAAAACAGTGGCTCAGCCCGCACACCTTCAAGGGCAATTGTTCCGCGTCGAGGGTCACGCCGGAATACAGTCCGCCCAGTGTGATTTCCGCCGTGCCGACCAAGCTCAAACTTGAATTTTCAATGCTGTAGACTTGTGTCTCGGGTCCTCGCGGCATGAAGCCGATGCCTTCTAGGATCTTGTCGTTGGCCAAGTCAGGAGTGACGGTTGGCGTGAAGCCCTTTTTGACCAAGAAGGAAATAGCAAACTGTTGCAAAGCTAAATCCAACAGCACGGCTTCATTTTTCAGAAAGTAGAATCCGGCACCGGTGGTCCGCGCGCCACCTTCCAGGTCGATCAGATTGTGCTTCAGGCCCAGTTCCAAATGATCGAGCGGCTGGAAATCAAAGTTGGCGGGCTCGTGCGCTCCTCTGCGAATTTCCAGGTTCGACTTGTCGTCTTCGCCGACTGGCACGGCGGGATGCGACATGTTGGGGATCGTGGCCTGAATGGCGACAATCCGCTGTTCAAGTTCGTCGTGTTCTTTTTGAGCGGCGTCCTTTTGTTCGCGGAGCTTTCGGCCTTCTTCCTTGCGGGCTTCGCGCTCGTCCGCGTCCTTGGCTTTACCGATCGACTTGGAAACTTCATTGGCCTGGCGGTTCCACTCTTGAACCTCGGTGGCTTTCGCGCGGCGCTGGTCTTCGAGTTTTACCAACGCTTCCACGTCCGCCGCGACGCCCCGATTCGCGCAGTTTTGTTTTACCAATTCCGCGTTTTCGACAATGAATTTTCGATCAAGCATGGACTCATCTTTTCTGGAAAGGTTGTTTGTTTGACAAGCGGGCCAGCGCGAGGTTCACGCGTTCTTTTCGCTGCCTAAATGGATATCTTGCCGATTTCATTCCACAGGTGCGCGCTTGACTTGATGCCGCGATGAAAGTCCGCCAGACAGAATTTTTCGTTAGGTCCGTGGGTGTTATCGTCGTTCAAGCCCCATCCCAGCAACAATGTATCAACGCCGAGCTTTTCGTGGAACGCCGTAACGACGGGAATCGATCCGCCTTCGCGAATGAAAACGGGCGAGCGGCCAAATCCGTGCTCGATGGCCCGCGCGGCCGCGGACATATAAGGGCTGGTTAACGGAACCACGACTCCGGGGCAACCGTGCAAGTCGATCAGTTCCATTTGGATCCCCACCGGACACAGTTCCCGCAACATGCTCTTGAGACCGCTTTTTATTTTCTCCGGATCCTGATTTGGCACCAGGCGAAAGCTGAATTTGGCGCTGGCGCGCCCCGGGATGATCGTCTTGGCACCCTCGCCTTGATACCCGGACGAGATGCCGTTGACGTCGAAGGTCGGCCGCGCCCAACGGCGTTCAAGCGTCGTGTAGCCGGCTTCTCCCGACAGCCCTTCGACTCCGAGTTGATCCATGAAGCCTCGTTCGTCAAATGGCAAGGCTTCGAATTGCTCCCGTTCGCGATCGACGAGCGGCGTCACTTCTTCGTAAAATCCAGGGACTTGAATCCGGCCTTTTTCATCGACAAGTGCCGCCAACATTTTCGCCAGCGCGTTGGCGGGGTTCGTGACCGCTCCACCGAACGTGCCCGAGTGGAGATCTTGCTTTGGCCCTTGCAGACGTAGCTCGAAGTACGCGATACCCTTCAGCCCGTAGGTAATGGCCGGCTGTCCGGGTCCAAACTGCGACGTATCGCTGATGACCGCCACATCGCAGGCAAGGCGATCCAGGTTAGACGCCGTCGAGGCCGAACTGCTGTATTTTCCGTCCAAGAATTCGTAAAGGCTTTCGCTGCCAACTTCCTCTTCGCCTTCGATTACGAATTTCAGTTGCACGGGCAAGCTGCGTTGCGATTCAATCCAAGCTTGGGCGCTTTTGACGTGTGTCAGCATTTGGCCTTTGTCGTCGGTCGCGCCCCGGGCGTACACATTGCCGTCGCGGCGAGTCGGTTCGAACGGCTGGGTGATCCACTCGTTCAAGGGGTCCGCGGGTTGCACATCGTAATGGCCATAGACCAGCACCGTCGGACCATTTTCGACGGGCGGCGATTCGGCATAGACGATGGGGTGGCGGTCGGTCTCGATCAGTTCCGTGGCGAACTTGAGCGAAGTGAATTGATCCGCCACCCACTGTCCGGCTGTTCGCACGCTGTCCTGATATTGACTGTCGGTGCTGACGCTGGGGATGGCCAGCAGTTGAAACAAGTCGTCTTCAAACTGGTCACGATGCTGATCGAGATACTCGTCAATATCTTGCATTCTCACGGGCTCCAAAACGGTGGGGACACCTGGGCGCGGATGCGGGACTTCTAGAGCCGGAAACGCACTTTTTTTGCCAGGGAATAAGCGATCCAATATAATGATGTGACGTCTAGCCGACTATTCCCAACCAACCTCTTTCTCAGCAAACTGCCCAAATTTGATGTCCGACCAACAATCCGCCGCGGCCGTCGCCGAGCCGGCTGTGGAAACCCCCAGCCAACAGCGAGAACGCCAGCGGAATAAGCCCAAACGCCTGCCGCCCTTCAACGTCGTATTGTGGGACGATAGCGACCACACGTACGACTACGTCGAACACATGATGCAGGAGTTGTTTGGCCACTCCAAAGAAAAGTCCCATCAAATCGCGGTCGAAGTGGACACCAACGGCAAGGCGATTTGCCTGACGACGACCAAGGAACACGCGGAGTTGAAGAAGGACCAGATTCACGCTTTCGGGCGGGACAAGTATATCCCTCGCTGTTCCGGTTCCATGTGGGCCACCATCGAACCCGTGCCGCAATGAGCCCCTGGTTGTCGTGAATGGCCGGCGCAACGCGTCCTATCGACGCTTAATGAGTGCGATTCCGCGCCCCGCAATTGTTCCCGTTTTCCGGTTAGGCCAAGATTTCCTTGACCACGTGAGTCGGCTCGACACCGGACAGGCGGAAGTCGAGACCTTGAAAGCGGTAAGTGAATTTCTCGTGGTCGACGCCCAGCAGATGCTGCATCGTGGCGTGCATGTTGTGGACGGTTACCACATCGGTGACCGCGTTGTAACCGAGTTCATCGGTCGCTCCGTGGGTGATGCCGCCCTTGATGCCGCCTCCGCAGAGGAAATGCGAAAAACCCTTCATGTGGTGATCGCGGCCGTTGCCTTGCGCCATCGGAGTACGGCCGAATTCGCCGCCCCAAATGATGATCGTGTCCTTGAGCATGTCTCGCTGCTTCAGGTCCTTGATCAACGCGGCGGTTCCCTGATCGACTTCTTTCGCCGTGGCGGCAATGTTGTTCTTGATGCCGCCGTGATGATCCCAACCACGGTGATAAAGTTGGATGAACCGGACACCCCGCTCGGCCAACCGTCGAGCCAGCAAACAGTTCGAAGCGAACGTGCCGTCGCCGCCCTTGGTTCCGTACATTTGCAAAACATGTTCCGGCTCGTCGGAGATGTCCACCAGCCCGGGGACACTCGTTTGCATTTTAAAAGCCAGTTCATATTGAGCGATCCGCGTGGCGATTTCCGGATCGTCCACCGCTTCGTTTTGGATGGTGTTGAGCGAATTAATCGCATCCACGACATCGCTTTGCTTCCGCTCGTCAACACCCTTGGGACGACTCACATATAGCACCGGGTCGCCCGTCGCATGAAACTGAACTCCCTGATATCGGCTGGGCAGAAAACCACTATGCCATTGTCTGGCGGCAATGGGCTGCGATTGGCCGTGTTTGCCGATCGACGTCAATACGACGAACCCCGGCAAATCGTCGGCTTCGTTGCCCAGCCCATAATTGATCCAGGATCCCATGGCGGGCCTTCCCGAGATTAATGCGCCCGTGTTCATGAACGTGTGGGCCGGATCGTGGTTGATTGCGTCGGTCGTCATCGAATTGACGATGCAAATTTCATCGGCGATCTCGCCAATATGAGGAAAGATCTCGCTAATCTGCTGACCGCTTTCGCCGAACTTCTTGAACGGATGTTGAGGAGCAAAACACTTGAGCTGCCGGCCCTGCAACTGCGCGATGGGCTGCCCTTTGGTGAACGACTCGGGCATCGGCTTGTCGTGCATTTCGGCCAGCTTGGGTTTGTGGTCGAATGTTTCCAAATGCGACGCGCCGCCGGCTTGGCACAGGAAAATAACTCGCTTGGCGATCGGCTTGTGATGCAGAGGATTCACGACGCCTCCGCTGGCAAGGTCGCTTTTGGATTCGCCAGCCGAGAGCCAATCGGGATGCAACATCGATGCCAGCGCCGTCGCGCCAATACCGGTCGCGGTGCGGCCGAGGAACATTCGTCGCGTCTGTCGGGCAGCGGTCATGTTGTTGGTAAACATGGGTGATCCTGTGTCGCTAAGCGGCATGTCATGAAATTAATTGTGGTGCAGGCGTCTCGCCTGCTTATTGCAGCCGAGACGGCTGCACCACAATTGGGGAAGTAACTTCTTTACAAGTCCCAAGCACTGCTTAGTTGCGGGTGATGGTTTCGTGCAGATTAAGGATGACGCGGGCAATCGAGGTCCAGGCGGCAAGTTCGGCGGCGGCGATGTCCGCGGGCGGCTTCGAGTCGCCTACCGACAGTAGTTCCTTCGCCGAATTCGACTCGTCGGTGAATTGTTTGACGTGTTTTTCGTACAGTTTGGTCAAGACCTGATACTCCGCCGCGTTGGGCCGGCGGCTAACCGCTTCGCGAAAGGCAAAGTCGAGACGTTCCTTTTCGGTCTTGCCGCCTTCCTTGACGATGCGCGTGGCAAAAGCTCGGGCCGCTTCGACATAGGTGGGATCATTCAGCAGCACCAGTGCCTGCAGGGGTGTATTGGAACGAGGCCGTTCGACGCACGACTCTTCGCGCGACTGCGCATCAAACGCCAACGCGCTGGGGTGAGGGAACGTGCGGCACCAGTAGGTATACATCCCACGGCGATATTGGTTTTCTCCCGCGTCGTGCTTCCAACTGCGGCGAGGAAAATTGAGATGCGCCCAATATCCGGGAGGCTGATACGGCTTGACACTCGGTCCGCCGATCTTGTCGACCAGCAGTCCGCTGATCGCCAAGGCATTGTCGCGAACCAGTTCGGCGTCGATCCGAAATCGGCCTTGTCTAGCAAGCCAAGTGTTCGCCGGATCGAGCTGCCGCAGTTGCTGGCTTTCCAACGACGATTGCTGGTACGTTTGTGACATGACCATCAGCTTGACCACGTGCTTGACATTCCAGCCGCTTTCCACGAACTCGCTGGCCAGCCAGTCGAGCAGTTCGGGATGCGACGGAATCGTCCCTTGCGCCCCGTAGTCGTCGAGCGTCGTGACGATGCCGCGCCCAAACATCAGTTTCCACAAACGATTCACAAAAACTCGAGCAACAAGCGGATTTTCAGGGCTCAACAGCCACTTTGCCAAATCCAATCGCGTTGCCCGGCCCTCCGTTGCATCGACTTGGCCCAAGAACTTGGGCACGGCCGCTTGGACAATTTCGCCCGACTCGTCCAGCCAATTCCCGCGCGGCAGAATGCGGAGCACGCGAGGCTTCACTTGCATCGAGACCAAGATGGCCCGATAAGCGTCGGTGATCGACTTTCGTTTCGCGTCCAAGTCGGCGACTTGCTTTCGCGCCGCGGCCAGTTCGGGCGCGATCGTGCGATAGTGTTTTGAGACTTGGGCACGCTGGGCATCCGATCGTTTGTCCAGGGGAATCGAGAGCAAGCTGACAAGCTGATCGGACATGCTCTTGTTGGCAACCACGGGCCGCTGCCGACTGGCGACCGACAAGCGGAACTTGCCAAGCGTGTGTTTGGTGCCGTGGTTTTGAGCCAAGGTGAATCGGAGCGTCGTGTCTTCGCTGGCCGCGAGATCTTGTTTCGTCTCGAACACTGCGTGATTCGGTTGGCCGACTTGTTCCATGATGGCCCAGCCGAATTTCGGACCCTTTGCATCGCGGTCGATGGCGCTCGCCACCGACCACAGGCCGTAGGGATTGCCTTTGGCCGCGCCTTTTTGTTCGAACGTTGCCGTTGCGTTTTGCAGTTCGACCGGATGAAACACGCCGTCCTTGCCAGCCGCTTCCACGGTCAACTCGGTCAGCACCAAGTTGCCGTTGCCGGCGCGTCCCGGTCCCTTCTTGGGCAAGGATCCGTCGGTCAACAGTTCCAGGCGGAACGCCGTGATGTTTCGGCTGCCCGTCTTGGCCGTAACGGTGTAGGTATCGGTGTCCGGGTTCGCGCCCTTGGCCAACACGGAGTTGTCGTTCTTGCGTTCCAGTGTGACTTTCTGTTTCGACGTCATTTCAACCGGGGCCAGCGTGGTCCAAGGCGTCAGTGAAGCGACCCGCGATTGCTCCCACTTCGCCTGGCTTTGGTCCAGTTGTGACGTTTGAGTATTGAGGGTCTTACGAAGGGATGTCAGTTGTCCGTCGATCTTCTTTACTTCGGCTTCTTGTTCGTCGGTCGGAATCCGCGCGGGAGGTTGCCGGCCGACGGGCGTTTCTTGAATGTCCGCGAAGAAGGCCGCGAAGCTATAGAAGTCTCTGGTCGTGAACGGATCAAACTTGTGGTTATGACATTGTGCACAACCAAGTGTGGATCCCATCCAAACCACCGAGGCGTTGCGGACCCGGTCGGCGGCATATTTGGCGATGAATTCCTTCGGTTGCGAGCCGCCTTCTTGCGTGGTCAAGTTTAACCGGTTGTAGCCTGACGCGATCCGCTGTTGCTTGGTCGCGCCGGGAAGTAAGTCGCCCGCCAGTTGTTCGGTCGTGAACCGATCGAACGGCATGTTGGAATTGAAAGCCTCGATAACATAGTCGCGATACCAGTCATGCTCGCGGTGATTGTCGCTGTGAATTCCGTTCGTGTCGGCGTAGCGCACCAGATCCAACCAATAGATCGCCAAGCGTTCGCCGTAGTGCTGCGAATCCATCAGACGGTCGACCAGATTTTCATAGGCCTTGTCGGAAGTGTCGTTGACAAACGCATCCACTTCGGCCGGTTTGGGCGGCAAGCCGATCAGATCGAAATACAGGCGGCGGATCAACGTGCGGCGGTCCGCCACCGGCGACGCGTCGAACTTCTGCCGCGTCCGAGCCCGAGCCACGAAATGATCGATCTCGTTTCGTGACCATGATGCGTTGGGTGCCGCCGGCACTTTGGGCCGCTGTCGCGGTTGGTAACTCCAGTGCAGTTGGAATTCCGCGCCTTGGTCGATCCACCGCCGCAGCAGTTCAATTTCCTCCGCGGTAAGCGGCGGCTTCTTAGCAGCGGTCGGCGGCATTTTTTCATCCGGGTCCTGCGAAAGAATCCGTCGCAACATTTCACTGTCGTCGGCCTGATTGGGAACGATCGCCGCCGCCAGGGCGCTCTCGGCGTCGTCCAAGCGGAG
Organism: Planctomycetota bacterium; assembly: GCA_029259935.1. Next base: position 32,296 of record JAJDEH010000065.1, on the reverse strand, counting down.
GTCGGCCTTGCGTTGATTTTCATCGGGGCCGTGACAGGCATAGCAATGATTCGACAGGATCGGCTTGATCTGGCGGGCGTAGTCGACCTTGGCCTCTTCCTCCGCCCACGCAGCTTGCCCAACCAACATCGCGGCCCACAAAATCGCCCACCCAAGGAGAGCGCCGAAGCGGCAAGCATTTGCCTGCGGAGTGCAAGGAATTCTCATGAAATGGATCCTTATTGAATCAAGAAGCGACGCGATGAAAACGTAGCTCTCGGCGGGGCAATTGGAAGGAGGGGGGAGCCACGCCTATTCTAATTTGTCGCACAAGCTTGGGTCAACCAAGTTCGTTTTCCTGTAGCATGCGTGCTGAACCACTCGGCCGAACAAAAAGTTGTGTCGCCGCCGCGATGCCCGAGTCAAAGGCCCCGCAGGCATCCATCGCCGTCGCAAGCACACACGGACCGCTGGCCACGCCAGTAAACCGACGTCTTAAAGATTCTCGCCAATCCTGATTTTTTGAATACGTCATGGTAGCATGGACGTCCAATCACTTCGTTTGATGCCCCCCGCCAAGACACCCCGATTGTTGGGTCCTTCCGCTACGAAAGAGCAGCATGGTTTACTCGATGAATGCATTTGCCCGGCGAAGTTCGGCCTTCCTAATTCTTGTTGTCACCTGGATGACGTCTCACGCCCGTGTCGCGGCGGACGAGGTCGATCTTCTAATCGTTGCGGGCCAGTCAAACGCCGTCGGTTACGATGCCAAGCCGGGTGAGTTGCCCCCCGACGAAGCGGACCCAAAGATTCTGTTTTGGTGGCGCGCCGGTGATCCGCCGCCCGACGAACATGATACGACCAGCGGCGGCAAGTGGACTCACCTCCGGCCCCAGCCGCTAGGCAGCCCCAAGCTGCCTAAACAAGAACGTCAATACGGCAACTTCGCGCAGCCCGAAGGCGGATTCGGACCCGAGATGGGGCTGGCCCGGACCATTCATGCCAAGCAGCAAAAGCAACTGGCCGTTATCAAGGTTGCCTTCAGCGGAACCAGCATGAAGCGCGATTGGAATCCTGCGGACGCGGGCGACGGTGGCTTGTGCTATCGGGCGTTGGTGGCCGAAATACGCGCGGCAATGGTCGCGGCGAAAAAGCAAGGGATCGTATTGCGGCCGCGGGCGCTGGCCTGGGTTCAAGGTGAAAGCGATGCCAATGTCAACGATGCGGGCAACTACTCCCAATCGCTACGCGCGATGATCAACGCCTTGCGTCGCGATCTCAACGCACCCGATCTCCCTGCCCTGACGGCCGTCAATACACGCTTTGGCGGCGGGCGAAACAAATTCGTGCCGACCATTGTCGAACAGCAGAAACAGCTTGCCGCCACGGATCCACGTTGCGAGTACGTTGATACATCGTCCGCGACGATCGCCAACGGGGCTCACTTCGACTCGAAAGGCACGCTGGACGTCGGCCGCTTGTTCGCCGAAGCGCTGCTGCGCGCCGAAGCCAAGCTCAATCCTGAAAGCCGCCAGGTCACGATCGTCACGCTCGGCGACTCCATCACCAAGGGTGTCCGTAGCGGCGTTGCGCCAGAGCAGACATTTGCTTCGCTCATAGAAACCCAGTTGCCAGGCAGCGGCGTGTCCGTCCGCGCGATCAATGTCGGCATTGGCGGCGAACGGACCGATCAAGCATTGAAGCGGCTGGAGCGCGTCATTGCCCTCAAGCCGGACATCGTCACCATCATGTATGGCACCAATGACAGCTATGTCGATCAAGGCAAGTCCGCCAGTCGAATCACGTTGGATGCCTATCGCGACAACATGTCGAAACTCGTCAGCGAACTCTTGCGGCGCGGAATCCAACCGGTGCTGATGACCGAACCGCGTTGGGCGGCGGATGCTCGACCCAATGGTCTTGGCGAGAATCCCAATGTCCGCCTAGAGCCCTACGTCGCCGCTTGCCGTGAAACGGCACGAAATTGGCGACTGCCCTTGATCGACCATTTCGCCAACTGGACCGAGGCGCACGAGAAGGGCTTCAACTTGCGTGAGTGGACAACCGACGGGTGCCATCCGAATCCGACCGGCCATGGCGAAATCGCGGCCGCCATGCTGCCCGTGATTCGGCAGGTGATTGGGCCCGAATTGAAGACTCGGCGGAAACTCCTCTTGGGCAAGCCGGTACGGGTCGTCTGCTTCGGCGACAGTGTTACCGGCGTCTACTATCACACGGGCAGCCGTCGAGCCTACACCGATATGCTGGGAATCGCGCTGCGCCGCTTTGCTCCGCGAGCCAAGGTTGAGATGGTCAATGCCGGCATCAGCGGCCATACGACGGTCAACGCACTGTCCCGCATCGACCGCGACGTACTCAGCCACAAGCCGGACCTGGTCACCGTCATGTTTGGACTAAATGACATGACGCGCGTGCCGCTCGAAAAGTACCGGTCGAACTTGCGAGAGATTGTGGCCAAGTGTCGCGCGGCCGGGGCTGAAGTGGTTCTCGCGACTCCGAACAACGTCATCCAAACCGGCGGACGGCCGACGGAAAAGTTGATTCAATACTGCGACGTCGTGCGCGAGGTGGGCCGCGAATTGAAGACACCGGTTTGTGACTGCTACCGCGAACTCGAGGCGTTCCGGTCGCACGATCCGTTCGGCTGGCGGCTATTGATGAGCGACGCCATTCATCCCAACATGGACGGACACAAGCGCGTCGCCACGGCCCTTTGTGAGACGATCACCGGACAGCGCGTCTTGCTCGCCGATGTGCCTTCGTCGAAACCCGCGTTGGAAACATCGCTGGCCGTCTTACGTGAAGAGAAGCCCCTCCGCGTTTTGGCAATGCCGCCGCTAGACAAATTGATCGAACGAGCGATCCTCAAGTTTGTTCCCGATGCAGAGGTTCAAGTCGAATCGTGGCCGGTGGCCGGTTTATCGCTGGCCAAGATATCGCAAGACGCCAACGCCCGTGTACGCAAGACGAAACCGGATCTCGTTTTGCTCGCCATTCCTCGATCCGCCGCCGCGGAGACTGACGAGTCGTTCGTCCATTCCTATGCGTGGACCATGAACTGGTCGCTGAACTTCGGCCCGCCGACCTGGGACTGTGTCGTCGTGCATCCATCCGTCGTGGATCCAACCGCTAAAGCCGACGATCGTGACAACCTCATTCGCCGCCTCGTCCACGCCCAAGACCTCAGCCTCGTCGACCGCCGGCCCGGCCAGGAGGAGGACGCGGCGACGATCCTCCGCGAGTGGCTCGGCCGACAGTTAGTAAAATAAACGAATCCGTTTTGGTTCAAGATTTGAGTTCCGCGGCGTGTTCCCGAACTTGTTCGGCAAAGCAGCGGACAAGCTGGTTCTGATATCGCTTCTGATGCCAAATCATGGCCAGCGTGCGGGTGGGGCGCGTGCCGGTCAGCGAACGGTAATGCCGTTTCTTGCTGCGATCACCATCCGCGGCCGTGGCGGGAATCAAGCTCACTCCATGCCCCAGACCAACCAGTTCCTGTACCGTCAATATTTGAGAACTGCGGCAAACTACATGCGGCTTGCAGTCCTGCTGGTCGCAAAAGGCCACCACCTGCTCGCCCAAACAATGAATCGGATCAAGCAAAATAAATGGTTCCTTCATGACGTCTTGCATTGTGACACGACGTCGCTTCGCCAGCGGGTGACCGCTGGGCGTGGCCAACAGCAGTTCATCCTCGAACAACGTTTCGACGTGAAGCTGTTCATGCTCAATGGGCAAAGCCACCAGCCCGATATCCAATTCACCGCGAAGGCACTCTTCCACGACGTGCGCGGTAAGGTTTTCGTGAACGACCACTTCCGCTTTCGGAAAACGGCGGCCGAGCATCTTCAGCAACGGCGGTAACACGTAAGGCGCGATGGTCACGATTGCTCCCACGGCAACCCGGCCATTTCCATCGGCCGTGCTGTCCGTGATCTCGTTCTTCACATTGTCGACCGCGGAAAGGATTCCGTTCGCTCGGTCGTACAACAGCCGCCCGGCATCCGTCAGCCGAACACGCCTTCCAAGACGCTCGAACAACGGCTGCCCCAGTTCCTTTTCGAGTTTGATGATCTGCTGACTGAGCGACGGCTGGGCGACAAGGCAAATCTCGGACGCGCGCGTAAAGTTTTCTTCGTCGGCGACCGCCACGAAGTAGCGAAGCTGGTGCAGTTCCATAGTCGGTTCCTATCGTTCTGATAGATATTATATCTTGGACATCTTACTGAAATCCCCGTATTCTGTCATGCGTCCCAATCAAAATTGTCGCTCGCGCCAGAAAGGAATTCCCCATGAACACTTGCTATTTTCTCATCCAGGCAGGCCGCATGACCGCGGTTGCCGTCCTTTTGCTCTCGATCGGTCCGAATCTCGCCAAGGCTCAGGAAACCCCACCTTCGAGCTATGCTCCCGTGGTGGAACGCGAATCGTTGCAAGCGGTTATGGAACGGATGATCCGTGAAAAACCGGACCTTGCACGGCGTCATCTGCAACTGCTTGAGAGTCGGTACGACTTGAGCGACCGTCCCGCCGACGGAGCCACCATGTCGCGTGGCAAGGCCGTGCAGGCCGGCACGCGAGTGCGACTTCCCGCAAAAGTTACTTGGCAGCAACTCGCCAACATGTCGCCGTCGGCAATTCGCGATCGGAAGTTGTGGCCGGCGGGATTCTTTCCTTTACCGCATCCGAATCATCCGGAAGGCGGCATGCTGTTCCCAAAACATCACATCGATGAAATCAAGCGGCAGGGATTGCGAGACCTGACGCGGTTCGACCTCGACTACGACTTGCCCAAGCACATGCTTCCCGAATATCCACCCGCGATGTACCTGACGACTCGCACCGATCTTGGCGACGTGTCGCAAGGCAAGGTCGTAACCTTTGACAATTATTACGGTCTGTTCAACGGCGTTCTCAATCCCAAACAGTTGGAAGGACTGCGACTGCTGGTGACTCCGACCGCACAACAGCAGTTTAACGGGACACACGACCGCCGTAGCGTGAAGGCCCATCGCGGCGTTACCTGTTTCGACTGCCATGTGAACGGCCACACGAACGCATCCACGCATCTTGTCGGCGACATTCGTCCCCAACAGTTTCGCCATCGGCTGGATACACCGTCGCTGCGAGGCGTGAACATTCAGCGGCTGTTCGGTTCGCAGCGGGCCTTGAAGACGGTCGAGGATTTTACCGAGTTCGAGCAACGGGCCGCCTACTTCGACGGCGATCCCGTCATTGCCACCAAGAAGGGCGTCAACATTCTCGAACGGGGCAGCCAAGTTCATTTCATGGCCGAGTTCGAAGCCTTGCTCGATTTCCCGCCAGCACCCAAGCTGGACGTATTCGGCAAGCTCGATCCCGACAGCGCATCGGAACAGGAACTGCGCGGGCAGAAACTCTTCTTTGGCAAAGGCAAGTGTGCCACGTGCCATACGCCGCCCTACTACACCGACAACTTGATGCACAATTTGAAAACTGAGCGGTTCTTCGAGCCCAAGATGATCCTCGGCCGCTTGGCATCCGCCGATGGCCCCATCAAGACATTCCCACTGCGTGGCGTGAAGGACTCGCCGCCTTATCTGCACGATGGCCGACTGCTGACTCTGGAGGACACCGTCGAGTTCTTCAATCTCGTCTTAAGTCTCAAGCTTGACGAACAGGAAAAGGCTGATTTGGTGGCATTCATGCGATGCCTGTAGGGGCTTGAGAGTTCTCGATAATTTGTTTTCCGCACCCGCATGTTCAAGACTTGGAAAGCAGCTCGTTTTCCTCGTCTTGGGGCAGTGAACATCGGGTGTCGGTTTTAGATGCGGCAACGCTGCATAAGGAGGAAGAATGGTGAGCGCCCATGAACCGAATGAACCGAGTGTCCACGAGACGTTGCTGGACGCCGCGATCGCGTTACTTGAACGGACGCTACGACACGAAAACGCCGCTCGCGAAAGCCATCGAATCAACGACTTTTTCGATGAGTTGACGGATTGCATGTTTATCAAGGACGCACAGTGCCGCATCCTGTTCGTAAACGAGGCCTTTCGATTTACCTTCGCCCCAGCGGTGGATCCCGTGGGTCTGCGTGGAACGGAATTTCTACCCTTTGACATGCGGCGGTTATCGGAAAGCACCGACGCGAGAGTGATTGGCGATTCGATTCCACTAGCGGTCGCCTACTCCATGGAATTCCCCGGTGACGATCGCAGGAACTTCTCCATCTCTAAATATCCTGTTCACGGTGCCGCCGGCGCGATGGGAATGATCGGCCTTGCGCGACGGATCCAAGGATCCGTAATTCTGCCAAGCACCCTGGAACTTCAGTCGAAGTTGGACCTGTTGAGCGAAAATGAGATGAAAGTCGTGGAACTGGTCGGTCGTGGATTCTTGAACAAGCAAATCGCAAAGACGCATAACGTCTCGCTACGAACCGTCGAAAATCGCCGCCAGCGGGTCATGAAGAAACTGCAGGTAAAGTCCACCGCCGAAATGATCCGAATGATTGTTCGCATGGAAGACATGGGGCTTCTGAAATATGACCTGACATGAGACTTCCGGGACTGCGTTGCCGCTCATATTCAACTGAGTTACGTGATAGCTTGCCCTGCCACAGAGTTATTCACGGGCGGTCCAATCCAATACTGAGATAATAAATTGGACGCGGAATTGAGCGGCCTTTATTCGTTTTGCGGTGAACCGAAGCGCCCCTGCGGAAAACCCCGTGCGCGATGAGGTCCCAAAGTTTCGATGCTATTCTCTAGTTGGTAATCGGAATGCCTTCGTTTGCAGGGCTTCGGTGGATGATTCTTTCGACACGTTTCCAGTTTGGGGCACTAGAAACCTCCCGCCGTTCCTGCATGACGATCGACTGCCGACTCTGGACGAGTCCTTCAACCGAGTTTAGATTCTTAGCTCGACGAAAATGGGCGAAGACCGATCCGGCGTCGTTCTCGCAATGTCTCGCGGGATGCCGAGTCGCCTTGGGAATCGTCAATGCGTGACTGCTTGGGAATGTGTGCAGCGTCGGGCTGGCCGCGTCCCATCTTCTTCATTTGAGCCTTTGAAATTCGGTGTATCGGATTTCAAGTTTCGGAATTGACTACGGTTGCGGCGTGTAAGGAGGAAGACAGTTGAGCGAGAACGAACCCAATACCCCCGACTACGATGAAGAGATCGTGGCGGCGGCGATGGTATTGCTGCGGCGCACGTTGGAGCAGCACAAGGCCGGTTGTGAATATCGGCGCATCAACGAATTCTTCGGTGACTCGACGGATTGCGTGTTCATCAAGGATTCGGAGTGCCGCATTCTATTCGTTAATGAGGCTTTTCGTATGACGTTTGCTCCGACCGTGGAACCGGTGGGAATGAAAGGATCGGATTTCCTTCCATTTGACATGCGACTCATATCAGAACGGACGGATTCCAAGGTATTAGACGAGGCAATTCCAATAAGTTTTGTCCACGCCACGGAAGTTGCGGGAAGAGAGAAGACAAGCTTCTCCATCACGAAGTTGCCCGTACTTGGCGAGGAAGGAACCATCGGACTGATCGGGCTCGCGCGACAAATCCGAGCTGGCGTGGCTCTGCCCAACACCCTGGAACTTCAGTCGAAACTCGGGTTGCTGAACGAAAACGAGATGAAGGTCGTGGAAATGGTGGGCCGAGGCTATCTCAACAAGCAAATTGCCAAGGAATGCAACGTTTCGCTGCGGACCATCGAGAATCGGCGGCAGCGGGTCATGAAGAAGCTGCAGGTGCATTCCACGGCCGAAATGGTGCGATTGATCGTCCGCATGGAAGACATTGGCCTGTTGCAATCGCCCTGAACGGGGGTGCCGTGAGCGTCATTTGTCCGGAAACATCAAATTCCGCTCGTTCACGCCACGAAATTACTCGGACCGCTCACATAGCCGTATTCCCCGCACGGCGTATCTCTGGCGACCGCTCTTTGCCGCTCACACCGCATCGGCGACTGCAACGACTGCGGATAACCGCAAGGCGACTTCGGAAAAACTGCTCGGTTGCGTAGGTGCGAAATTTCGATGCTAGTGTTTAGACAACGATCGAAGACACGAGTGCGACAGCAGTAAGAACAGCAAAGCAATTCCAATTCGCGGCACACGACATCTGATATGGAATCAAACCAAGAACTCAAGTAATCTTTTGCTGTCAAACGTTCGGACCGTTGGGGCAGACGGCCCGTTCGCACGAAACCCTCGCCGCTGGCACAGGCAAGCCTCGGCGAGGGTTTTACTTTTTCGAAGTGACTCACGCGGCAAGCACGAGCGCAAGGAGTCGAACCCTGTCGGCCAGGTTTGGAATCTGGCTGCTCTCCCAGGAGCACACTCGTGTAATTCTCAGTGAAGGGTATCCGATGGGAGTTGAACCCACACCTTCTGCTTCACAGGCAGACGTGCCTACCACGTACACCACGGACACCATATTGAAGACAATTGTTTTGAGTGCAAGGTTCAGCGGAAGGAGAGGGAATCGAACCCTCAAGGCCGCGAGGCTCGTCCGGCTTCCAACCGGGTCCCGTCGCCAATCGGGTTGCCCTTCCGTCTGTTTCGGTTTTCAATTTTCAAGAGTAGCCCGACCAGGAATCGAACCCGGAACTTCTCGTTAGAAGCGAGACATGATGTCCGTTTCACCATCGAGCCATGAATCAACGTTGAGCCAAAGAACAGCAAGTTGCCCAGACTTCACAGCGAGCCAAAAGCTCAACGGTCTTGCCGAATCTTGGCCGCCATTGCTCCTTTTCCAGCAACCAATATTCGTCCTGCTTTAAGTGCCGCCGACCGGTGAGAGCCAGATCGCTGTTAGACGATGATGTCCGTCTTCGAGTTGAAGAGAACCATCTTCTGATCGGCTGATCGTGATCCTCGGCAACCAACCACCGTCGTTAAGCATCCGGATCATCGCCGGTATCTGAGCGACACAGCGCAGCTTGCGCTGCGACATCCAAATTCCTGAAATCCGCATGAGACAGTACCTCCGGCGCGAAGGCCGAAGGACCGTCTCGAATGTTCCTCGTCAGATATTTTGTCGTGTGCATGGTTATCACTTGGGTTAAGCGGAAGGCATGGGATTTGAACCCACATGACCGCGAGGTCGCACGGTTTAGCAAACCGGCCCGGCAAGCCGTATCCGGCTGCCTTCCGTTTTCGAAAGTGGACCCACGGGGAATCGAACCCCGATTTCCGCCACGCCAGGGCAGTGTCGTCCCGTTGGACCATGAGCCCGTGTTCAATTCATTCGTCTTCAAATTCATTCGTATTCAAATTCGTTGAGCCGCGCCTGATCCCGCATTTCGCGTTCATCCTTGGGCTTGAAACGTCCTTTGGCGTTTCCCAGCCAGCGAAATTCAGTACACATCGAGCAGCGCACTTTGCGGCGGCGTTTTCCCGCGGTTTTACGTCGTTGTCGGCTCATAGTGGACCGACGGGGAGTCGAACCCCAATTACCTGGGTGCAAACCAAGCGTCCTACCATTGAACGAGCAGCCCATCTGTTCGAGAGGTCCGTCCGGGAATTGAACCCGGCCTTCTTCCCTACCACGGAAGCGTGCGGCCGAAACACCTACAGACCATGTTCTTAATGACCGTATCGATTCTTAGTGAACCGATTCGATTTCTAGTGACCAGAGTGGGAGTCGAACCCACAAAATCGCCACGCTCTCAACGTAACCGCTTTGCCTGTTTGCGTACCTGGCCGTAAAGTAGCGGATCCGGGGATCGCACCCGGAAGGTGGAACGTATGAAACTCCACTGAGCACTGGCCCATCCGCGATATCAAAAATTCGCACCCGGCATGAAGCCGAATTTCAGTGACCCGTATGGGAATCGAACCCATGTCGCGAGAATGAGAATCTCGCATCCTGCCGCTAGACGAACGGGCCGTGTTCGTTAGTCTCTTCAATTGCAGTCTGTTGAAAACGAAGGGTGTAATCGTGGATGCCGGAACGTCGTCGCTTCACTCCTCGGTCCGGCCTACTGTTTTTCAACCGGCGGCTAAGTGACGCGGACGGGAATCGAACCCGCGCTGGCAAGATTGAAAGCCTCGCTGCAAAACCATCATCGCACCGCGCCGTTTTTAGATTGTGTTCAGTGCGCCGGGCAGGAGTTGAACCTGCACAGCCAGGGGCGTGTGGGTTACGGCCACGTGGGCTCGCCAATGCCCAGCCGACGCATGTTTATTTCCGTAGCCGATGAACGAGGCGAATTCTCATCCACCGCTTACCGTGCCATATCGATTGAAAGCGTCCCCGATGGGATTTGAACCCACGACCTCCTGCGTGACAGGCAGGCGAGCACTCCGCTGCTCCACGAGGACGAAACTAGTCCGGAGGCCCGAGGCTGAATGGCGGTCGTTGAACTAGACCTCCCATCTCAGGACTCAAGCCTGTTAGTGGCCCAGGTGGGAGTCGAACCCACAGCATCCCTGGTTCTAAGCCAAGGTGGTCTGCCGATTGCCTACCGAGCCGTTGTTGATTTGCTTGGTCGTTGATTTACGTGGTCAACGCGGTGCGCCCGCTCCGTCAGTCGGCGCGACAGACCGCGTTGTTTCAAACAAAGTAGTCCCGGATGGAATCGAACCATCGTTTCCTGGATGTAAGCCAAGTGTCGTGACCGTTGGACCACGGGACCGTGGGATAAAGTTGTTCTTCAGAGTGCTCTGCGGGAATCGAACCTGCGTCGAAGCGATTAACAGTCGCCCTCCCGTACCAGCACGGGACCCACCGCATCGTTCTATCAGAGTCATTCAGTCAGGACGGTCGGATTCGAACCGACGTTCTCGTGCTCCCAAGGCACGCGGGATGCCAGGCTTCCCCACATCCTGAAATCAAGAGCGTCCAGCGGGAATCGAACCCACACTTCCGCCACGGCAAGGCAGCAGGCTACCGTTACATCATGGACGCTTTTGCGATTACCAAATTTTCAAGGAACAGTTCGGTCGAATAGGGTCAGAGAAGCGAGTTCCTCTTTCCACCTTTCGCCCAACCAAAGTAGGACCGCAGGGATTCGAACCCCGACCCGCCTGGTTAAGAGCCAGCGATGCTGCCATAACACTTCGGTCCCATAAAAAAACCCGATGTCGCTTTGACACCGGGTTTTGCGGAAGAACCAACAAGGCACCCAATGTCACAGGCGAAGCGGATACGAACTCAGCGCATTGGCTGAGCCGCCGGTGAGTTCGCTCCGTCCGAGCCAACTCTGCTTCGCGTTGTGTCTTGTGGATTGCATGTTCTTCTAACCGTCAAAACCCATTTCTTCGTGCTTCAAGTGCCAACCAACATTTGGCTGACAGTAAATTAGACGCCCCAACCACGGAAAGGTTCGCGACTTGCCTTATTGGATGCGCCAAGCCGCCGATTTATTCCAGCGGCCAGAACAGCCGAGCGTGAAATTAGCTCCTGTTGAACTTCGAGCGAGCCGGGTCCGTTCCAGCCATAGCCTTCGAGCGAGCCAAGTCCGTGCTTGGTAAATCTGTTCGGTCGCTTCGAATGTTGTACAATGACGGTATTGGAATGGGGCCGGATGGCATTCCTAAGAGCGGTGTCGAGACGTGTCGAGAGAAGCTTGCCTGAAAGCAGTGGCACACAGAGTTTGGACGGCGGTTGATGGGAATTGCGAAACAAGGATGCCGATGCCTACCCAGTTTGAAATGCTTGCAAAATTGCGGACGGGTTCGCACCGATTTGTGACGCTAAGATGGACGCGGCGTCGCGCTAACTCGTTGGCCGATCCTGTTTTGGGGCAGAGGCATTAAGTGCAACACGTCGTCATTTTCGCAACCGCTTGTATGTTACACTCGGCGAGTTGCGCCGCTTCGCGCGACGGACGTTGGTTACAACTCACCGGCTGCAAAAGGCAGGCTGAAGCCTAGATTCCAAAATTTTTCCCCCCGGTTTCATTGGAAATTTGGGGATGAAACCAACACTAGCCGCTTCCACGTTTGCTTGCGTACAATTTGTTCAGGGGCCTGCACCACAGCCGAGACGGTCGCACCACAATGCGACTTCGTCACATTTGCACGCGCGGCCGCTATGTGCGAGGATTTTGTTTGGCCAGCAGTTTGTTTGAACTCCTTCCCTCTGGACCCAGGTACGTTAATCACGATGAAGTTTTTCAATTTATTTCTCGGCCACGTCCTCTTGCTTGTCGCCCCGTTCGTATTTTTCCCGGCACTAGCGCACGCTGAGCAATTCGATCCGGCGAAGGACATTGGACTGCACGGCGGCCTTATCGTGCAACTCGGTGGCAGCGAAACGGACACGGCCGCTCAGCTTAGCCGGACCGGTCGCTTTCTGATCCACGTTTTGGAACGCGATGCCAAAACCGTCCAATCCGCGCGAGCCCAGATTCGCAAGAAGGGACACTATGGCATGGCCTGGGTCGAGCAGTTCGATGAGTCGCGCCGATTGCCCTACGCCGAAAACATGGTCAACTTGATTGTGGTTCGCGATTTCACGGTTCCGGTCGAAGAGCTTTTTCGAGTTCTCACTCCCAGCGGAAGCCTTGTGGTCACGAACTTGGAACTGGTAAACAAGTCGCAGGTGGAGGCAAGCGATTTTCGCTTCCTTTCCGGCACCGATTCGACTTTGATCGCCCACAAGCCTTGGCCTAAGGCGATGGACGACTGGTCGCATCCGCGACACGCGGCCGATGGTAATGCGGTTTCGAACGACACGTTGGTGGGTCCGCCGCAGCGGGTGCGGTGGGTCGCGGCGGCAACGTCCGAAGTTGAGGGCATGGTGACGGCGGGCGGGCGGAATTTCTACGGGGGAATCCTGGCACGCGATAGTTTCAACGGATTGCGGCTTTGGCATCGAGACCTGAAGAAAGCGAGTGATACCAACCAGGCGGAATTCAATCTGCCCAAACTGTCTCGCGATGGCCCGCGGCCCGTCGCCTCGGACCGCTTGTTGTTCGCCGTATTAAAGAATCGCCCCGTGGCGATGGATGCCCGCACGGGCGAAGTGGTCGTTGAGTTTCAAGACATGGTCAGCCCAAAGATCGTCATGCACGACGGCCATCGCATCATTGCCGCGGACGAGAATTCCATCGGCGCGTTCAACACTGAGACCGGCAAGGGAATGTGGAAAATCACGTTTTCCGATCCGCGAAATATTGTCGCGGACGGCAACATCGTGGCCTTCATCCAGGGCCGAGTGCGACGCGGTGAAAAGGTCGAGGCCGTGGCCTTGGACGCCGAAACGGGTTCGGTGAAATGGCGGCGGGACGACTATTCCTGGCTGGACCGAACGACCCGTACGGTGCTGGCCAAGGGGCAGTTGGTGTTCGAAGTGTCCACGATGAACGACGACGACGCCGACAACGGAATCCACGTTGTCGCGGCCGAAACTGGAAAGCATCGTTGGTCGAAGGAATACCCGCCCGGCATGAACCACCGACGCCAGGCGAGGGCGATGTTTCTGGAGGACGATCTCTGGATTCTGCACGGTGGCAAAATTAACACCAGCGATACTAAGAAAAGGACGCGGCAACCCGTGCAAGTTTCGGCGTTGGATCCGTTGACCGGCAAGACACGTGTTTCCTTTCCCGCCGGCTTGACGCATTGTTTCCCGCCAGTGGCCACGCCGAATTTCATGTTCGCCGGCGAACTCGATTTGACGAATCTGAAATCCGGTGAAGTCATCGCCAACCGTATCACCAAGGCAAATTGCTCACGTGAAAATGGTTGGGTGCCCGCCAACGGCCTGGTTTATACCACGCCAAAGCATTGCACCTGCTGGCCGATGTTGCGTGGCTTCGTGGCCATGGCTCCGGCGGTCGGCGACGATTCGCCAGCCAGCCGGCCAGTCGATCAAATCGACTTCTTACTTGAGAAGGGACCGGCGGATGCCGACCCCGCCGCCAAGGGTCCGCAAGAACACGACTGGCCACTGTATCGGCACGATCGCTGGCGCAGCGGCAGTTCCAAGGCGGCTGGTCCCGACCCCAAGGGAATGAAAAAACTTTGGAGTGTCGCCTTGAGTTCCTCACATAGTTCCCCAAGCGAGAGCCCCGGCCCGATTCTGCAAGACTGGCGCGACAATCCCGTGGTAAAGGGTCCGCTCAGCGCGCCCACCATCGCCAACGGCGTGGCCTACGTCACGCGGCCCGACTCGCATGAGTTAATTGCCATCAACACCGCGACCGGAGATATTCGCTGGCGATTCACGGCCAGTGGCCGACTGGACACGCCGCCGGCGATTCATCGCGGTCTTTGTTTGTTTGGCTCGGCCGCTGGCTGGGTCTACGCATTGCGGGCTGACACCGGTGAGGTCGTGTGGCGATTACGCGCCGCGCCCAACGAAGACCGCATCGTCGCCTACGGTCAAGTAGAATCGCCCTGGCCCGTGCCTGGCGCGGTGCTGGTAATGGACGACATCGCCTACTTCGCCGCCGGTCGCCAACCGCTGGCCGACGGTGGAATTCTCGTCTTCGCCGTCAATCCGCTGACCGGGCAACGCCACTGGGTGCGGCGGATCGACTCCGTGCCGCAGAAGGGCTTTTACGAAAACTCAGGACTTGAATTCGACCCGTTCGACATTCTGCACGCGGAGGGAGACGGCTTGGCGATGTCGCGGTGGGTCATGTCGCTCGACGGCCAGGACGTCGCGGTCGACAAGTGGAACGCATTCGCGAAGCTCAACACGGGTGCCGGCGAGACATGGATTCCGCGTGGCTCTTGGACCTATGGCGCACGTCATCAGCACCGCTTCGCGGGCGAGGCACCACGGCGGCCGCTGGTCGTGTTTCGCGATGACAATATATACAGTTCGCTCAACGGCACGACGACCGTCTTTCGTCGCGACTTTGATCTCGACAAAGGCGAAGAGTTCGACAGCAAGTGGATCACGGGCTGGAAGGCCTCGCAATTGTCAAGAGAAGACGGCAAGCCCTATCGGACATACCGAATCGCAAAGGGTGCCAAGTGGACCCAAGACCCGTACACGGATCCCCAGGTCGAACAAGAGAAACCCAAGCGGGGGACGCAGCTTTCCAATCGCATCCATGCCATGGCGTTGGCTGGCGACGGGAAACTGTTCGTGGTTCATCAGGACGGCCGGCTGAAGGTGATCTCGACCGACAGCGGAGATGTTTTGGGAGAGGTTCAAGTGCCGGCGCCTGCTTGGGACGGATTGGCGATCGCCGACGGTTGCCTCTATCTCACGACACAAGCGGGCGAATTGCTGTGCTTGGGCAACTAGTCGCTCGCCGGGGGGAGCCTCGCGCAGGTGGCGATCCGATCTTGTGACGGACAGGTGAGGACGCGCCCAAAGTATCCTTGGCTGAATCGGCAAAAACACTTAAAATGCTCGCTTTAACGAAACCAACGCTGGCCAGGGAGGCCTCCTTGTGGCACAAAAGATCGAAGGGACGGTTGATTCGATCAACGAGGAAGGATTCCTTGTCACCACGATCAGTGCGGATCAACTCGCCGATGCGCCGCGGGATGAAAGTGTGACCATCAGTTGTGGTGGCCATGACACGAACTGCATCTTGCCAGTGGATCACAGCGAACCCGAATCCACGCTGCTGGCCATGATCGGCAATAGCGGGCGTTTGGAACTCGGCATTGTCGGCATTCCCATTAGTGAAATGCTTGGCCTGAAGGTCGGCGAAAAGGTCGTCGTCAAATGGTAACTGTCTACCCCGCCCGTTTCTAAGCAAGTGGCCATACGTCCCTCTGCATCCTCTGTCTTGCCTTGCCATGCCTCCAACGCTTGAAGATCTGCGGCAATGGGACCGAGAACTCGTTTGGCATTCGTTCACGCAAATGGCGGAGTATGAACCGTTCATAGTTGAACGGGCGGAAGGTTGCACTCTGATCGATGTCGATGGCAACGAGTACTTGGACGGCGTCAGTAGCATTTGGTGCAATATCCACGGCCATCGGCACCCAAAACTGGATACCGCGATCCGCGACCAGTTAGACCGGGTCGCCCATGTCACGTCGCTGGGCCAATCGAACCCCACGACGATTCAGTTGGCCAAGCGGCTCGTGGACGTTTCCCCCGACGGACTCCAGCATGTGTTCTTCTCCAGCGACGGAACTTGCGCGGTGGAAGTCGCATTGAAAATGTCGTTTCAGTACTGGCGGCAGCGGCCTGATCCGTGTCCTCAAAAGACGAAGTATGTAGCTTTTGTCGACGCCTACCACGGCGACACGCTGGGCAGTGCAAGTGTCGGCGGCGTCTCGCGCTTTCACGACATGTTCGAGCCCCTGTTGTTTGACGTTATCCGGTTGCCGACGCCGGGATGCTACCGACTGCCGACGAACATCCATATAGATCAAGCGTGCGATTATTATCTACGGCAGCTTGAGCAAGTGTTGGCTGAACAGCATGAGACAATCGCGGCGGTCGTGATCGAGCCGTTGCTGCAGGCAGCGGCCGGAATGGTGACGCACCCTGATGGCCTGCTGCGAGGAGTGCGCGCGTTGACACGGCAATACGATGTCCACCTAATTGCCGACGAGGTTGCCGTGGGATTTGGCCGGACGGGAAAAATGTTTGCCTGCGAACACGAAGACGTGTCGCCCGACTTTCTCTGTCTAGGGAAGGGACTGACGGGCGGCTATCTGCCAGTCGCCGCGACGCTGGCCACGAGCGACGTATGGAACGCGTTTTTAGGTGAGTACGCTGATTCGAACACTTTCTTTCACGGCCATACTTTTAGCGGCAACCCATTGGGAGCGGCCGTGGCCTTGGCGACGTTGGATGTTTTCGAGGAAGAGCAAACTCTTCAACACCTGCCGGCGAAGGTTGAGCGTTTGCGGGAGTACCTGGCGAGAATGGCGGAGCATCCACACGTCGGCGACGTCCGCCAACGCGGCTTGATTGCCGGCGTCGAATTGGTCCGCGATCGTGATCGACAGATGCCCTATCCATGGTCGGAACGACGAGGATTTCGAGTCTGTGACAGCGCGCTGGCCGAGGGAGTCTGGTTGCGACCACTGGGGAACGTGGTCGTGATCATGCCGCCGCTTTCGATTACACTCGATCAACTTGATCGGATTTGCCTGGCGGTCGAGCGTGGAATTTCCGCCGCCACCGTTGATTGAGCCCCTAGATTACTTCTTCTATAACCTGGCCATGTTCGAGACTGTCAAGTATTTGTTGATGCAGGTTCGCGATGAGAGCGACCCCATGCGCGAGCAAGAGGTGCGATGTTTCTCGCGGGCCCTTCGTTGTTCGCCGGCTCAAATACGAACGATTGATTTGTTGGCTGGCGCGCCTGGCCCGTACGACGTCGATTCCGCCGACATCGTGCTGATCGGGGGCAGCGGGGACTATTCCGTGGCGACGGGTGGCAATTGGCTGCCGCCGGCGCTTTCGGCGATGGTGTCATTGTACGAATCCGGCAAGCCCACGTTTGCCTCGTGTTGGGGATTTCAAGCATTTGCGCGGGCACTGGGCGGCAGGGTCGTCACGGACCTGTCTCGCGCCGAGGTGGGGACGATCAACGTCAAACTGTCTAATGCCGGTCGCGACGATCCGCTGTTTTCGCTGCTGGGCGACACATTTACCGCGCAGATGGGACATCAAGATATTGTCGACGAACTGCCCGCCGGCGCGATCTTGTTGGCTTCCACCGATCGCGTTGAAAATCAAGCATTCAGCTTTCACGACAAACCGATTTACGCCACGCAGTTTCATCCGGAACTCGACGGAGCGGCGTTGATTGAACGTGTTCATCGCTACCCGGAATACATCCAGCGGATCGCTGGAATTGCCCCCGCGGAGTTCATCAAAGCATGCGTTGACACGCCAGCGGCCGAATCACTTTTGCCGCGCTTCGTGGAGATGGTCATGCAAAAGTGATAACGGGCCGGATCCAGTAGCGGGTGCATGCCGTGGGGTCTTCGTACGTCTTCCGAATCGCGTTCCCGATACCGCGCAGTGCTTCCGCAGTCGTTAGCAGCCGTAGCTATGCACGGCCACATTATTAAACCGATTGAAGACCACGCGTACGGTATACCCGCCGGGCCATTCGTAGCGCACGATTCGTCGTCCAAACAGTCCGCAGCGGCTGCTGACACAAGGTGCCGATTTGCAACAACAAGGCAAGGAAACGCAAACTTCGGCCGCGCAGGAAGGGCAGGCCGGGTCGACCACCAACAGCACCATCTTGGTCCGCTGGCAAGATCGGCAACAGCCAAGCTTCGGATGGCGGTGATACGAGACGCAGTACTTCGGGCTGACATAAATGGGGCTCTTGGAAGCCTTGGCCGAGTTTTTGACTGCTTTCGTCTTGCGCGTCAATTCGGCCTGGCAGTAAGTCAGTTGTCCAAGCACCAAGACGGCCAACAATGCGATGGGAGTGACGAGAATTCGACGGTTAGGCGACATAATAATCTCCGGGTGCAGTTCTTTGAGGATGATGGTTACCCTCTAGGGAGTGGGTAGGCGTCAAGATTTCCCTATTCAGTGATTTCTAATGCATATTACGCAGCCCCCCAGGATAGCCCCTGAACGGGCCGTCCGCAATTGGCCATCAGTTTGCGCTTTCGCGGCTTGATCCATGGCCGCAATCTTCAGCATCCGCCCTGAAAATGAGGGACCCAGATCGCGGGTCAGTGGTTGTCGAATTGCGGGCTTCGCGCAGTGAAACTCCGCTGTCCGATCGCTAATGGCGTTCCCGCGTGAGAGAAACCCGCGTGGTATAGTATCTGCTTGATGTTGTTGCCTGCGAGGTACCGACATTTCAGCCGAGCGAAAACCACTCGCCGAAATTCTTGTTTTCGGAGCTATCCTATGTCCTTTAGATTCCTGCTGGTGCTGGCGGCATGTGCCGCGATGGTTATGAATTCGTCAACCCTATGCGCCGAGTCGTTGAAGGGTTCGCGACCGAATATCATTTTGGTCATGACCGACGACCAGGGCATGGGTGATCTTTCTTGCTTGGGAAATAAGATTCTCAAAACGCCGAACCTCGACCGCTTCCATTCGATATCAACCCGGTTTACTGATTTTCACGTCAGTCCGACTTGCGCTCCGACGCGATCGGCGATCATGAGCGGACGGCACGAGTTTCGCAACGGCGTCACGCATACCATTAAGGAACGCGAGCGGATGGCGCTCAGTACTACCACTTTTCCACAGTTGCTGACGAAGGCCGGCTATCAAACCGGTATTTTTGGCAAATGGCATCTGGGCGATGAAGACGCCTACCAGCCGTACAATCGCGGCTTTGGCGAAGTCTTCATTCACGGAGCGGGCGGCATTGGGCAAAGCTATCCATGCAGTTGCGCCGACTTTCCTCCGAATCGCACCGACAAGTATTTTGACATCGTCGCGTTGCACAACGACACCATTAAGCAAACGGAAGGCTTTTGCACCGACGTGTTTTTCCAGGCAGCGTT
Source organism: Planctomycetota bacterium (assembly GCA_029259935.1). Next base: position 12,932 of record JAJDEH010000065.1, on the reverse strand, counting down.
GGGCTGGATCAAGCAGCAGCATGAGGCCGAGCGGCCTTTCATGGCGTACATAAGTACCAATGCGCCGCATGGCCCGATGATCGCGCCCGAGAAATATAAGAAACGGTTTCTGGATGCGGGGTACGATGCCAATACGGCGGGTCGCTATGGAATGATCGAAAACATCGACGACAACTTCGGCTTGTTGATGAAGAAGGCGAAACAATGGGGACTGCTGGAGAACACGCTGATCATCTTCATGACCGACAACGGTCAAGCCGGACGGGGTGGACGGCGAAATGGCAAACCCGTTCGTTTGCACACCGCGGGATTCAAAACTGGCAAGGGCTCGCCGTTTGAGGGAGGCACGCACGTTCCAGCATTTTGGTATTGGAAGGGTCGGTTAGGTGAAGGTGTCGATATTCCGTCGCTTACCGCGCACGTCGATCTGTTCAAAACATTTTGCGAACTTGGCGGTGCCGAGATTCCAACGGGTATTCAGGAAGTCGACGGACGTTCGCTGCTGCCGCTGCTAGAGAATCCGAAAGCCGAATGGGCCGATCGTCATCTGTTCGTGCACAAAGGCCGCTGGGCGACAGGTGCCGAACCGACAGAATCCAAGTACAAAGATTGCGCGGTTCGCACACAGCGGTGGCGATTCGTGAACAACAGGCAATTGTTTGATATCTCCAACGATCCCTACGAGGACAAAGACGTTGCCGCCGATCATCCCGACGTAGTCAAGAGACTGCAACGGACCTATGACGAATGGTGGACCAAGACTCGGCCGTTAATGGTCAACGAAGAAGCGCCCATGGCGAAACAGCAACCGCAGGCGGTAAGATTCGAGAAACAGTTGAAAGAACGCGGCATTCCCAAATGGACTCCACTTGCCGAGACGAAACAGCCGTTCGCCAACGCTCGCTAAGACTTTAAGGGGTCCGCAGTACTCTTGAGGACGTCGATTCTGGTATCAGCTCAACAGGCCCTGGACTTCAGAATCCATTGCTGATTCTCGCGAGGCTTAAACATGAACTGGCGAATTGGAACGCACTTCGTGTTGGCGACCGTCGTCGTGGCAGTGATGGCGTCCTGGGCGCGCGCCGAACGGCCGAACATTGTCTTCGTCCTGTTCGACGATCTCGGTCATGGTCAACCATCCCCGTACAACGGCGACACCCAATTCAAGATGCCGAACTTCGAACGGCTCACGCGTCAGGGGATGCGTTTCACGGATGCTCATTCCGCGTCGGCCGTCTGCACGCCGACTCGTTACGGACTGCTCACTGGACGTTACCCGTCACGAATCGGACAGTTTGGCGTTTGCACCACTTATTCCCCGCCTCTGATTCCAAGTACTCGTTTGACGGTTGCGTCGCTGCTCAAGAAGCGGGGGTACCAAACGGCTTGCATCGGCAAGTGGCATCTAGGATTGAACTGGGTCGATGGGCGACCGGGCCAACAGAACAAAGTGCCGCTTGGGGCCAAGCTTACGGACGGACCGAACGCGGTCGGGTTTGATTACTTCCTCGGCTTTACGCATGCTCGCAACATTTCCACGATCATTGAACAAGACACGGTCGTCGCTCACGTCCAAGCGGTTGAGAATCAGCCGCTGATGATCCGCAAAGCAGTTGAGTGGATCGACCAACGGGCCAAGGGATCCGATCCGTTTTTCCTGTACTTCCCCATGTGCCCGCCGCATACGCCCGTCGTTCCTGCGGCGAAATTTCTAGGCAAGAGCGGTGCGAAGGATATCGTGAAGAACGACCCCAAGTATGGCGATTGGATCTTGCAGGGCGACGCGATGCTCGGCCAATTGCTCGACGCGTTAGACCGGAATCGGCTGGCCACTAACACGCTCGTCATCGCCACCAGTGACAACGGAGCCGAACGGCGGGCTTACGCCCCGCTGAGGGGCTCAAAACGCAGTATTTATGAAGGCGGCCATCGCATACCGCTTATCGCTCGCTGGCCAGGAGAGATTCAAGCCGGTTCGGTCCACCAAGGCACGGTGTGCCTGAACGATGTCATGGCCACCGTGGCCGAAATCGTTGGCACGAAACTGCCGAGTGACGCCGGCGAGGATAGCGTCAGCATGTTGGCGGCGTTGAAGGGTGCGACGGAATCACGGCGCGAGGCGACCGTGCATCAGTCCCACAAGGGAGATCTCGCCATTCGCAGCGGACCGTGGAAACTGATCTTCTTCGTCGACGGGCGCCGCGAGCTATATAGACTTGACTCCGACATCAGCGAGACACGAGACTTGGCGTCGGCCAACCCCGAGGTCGTTCAGCGGTTGACCAAACTCATGCAAAGCTATATCGATCGCGGTCGAAGTACTGCAGGCGCGACGCAGGAAAACGGCGCCAAGATGTCGCTCGCCGGTGGCGGCAAACGCAAGAAGGGCGACCACTAATTTCCCGAATGCCGGTGTGCCAGCGAGACCGGCATCGAACCGGAAAGCCGCGCCACGATCACTCTCTCCCCGCACTCCAGCGCTCGACCCCCGAACGACAGTACTTGAGTAGATCCAACTCTTTTAACTCGTTGCGTAGTTTCTCGGCATTCGCGTCTTCAATCAGCGATGCGACCTCTTCCACCAGTAGATCTGAAAACTTTGCGTGAGCCCGTTCCAAGGTCTTTCTCACGTTGGCGGCATTCATTGGTTTGGAGTAGGCCGTTGTGTATCGCTCGGCGAGTTCACGGGAAGTAAGCGTCGGTTCGTCGATGCGCAGCCGCAACAACGCGTGGTAGACGGGCCGCTTCTGGTTCAGTGTGATCCAAGTAAGGTTCATCACTTCCTGCCGCCATTCTTGGCTGAACTTGGCCCCCGAATCGTCGCCGGCGATGGTGCGATCCGCCGGCGCATCGAGTAACTCCCTGGGTGAAGTTGCTCGCTCCTTTTGATGTCGCCGCACCGAGTTGATTACTGCCGCCTTCACATAATCGCGAAATCGTCCTCGGCTGGGATCCGCATGGTGAAAGGCTCCTTCGAGCAGGGTCACGGCAAATTGCTGGCTCAATTCTTCCGCTAAATCGACATCGCCAACCACCGAAAGCAGATAGCGATAGACCGCGCCCCGATATCGATGTAGCAATTCGACTTTGGCCGGATGTTTGGCCTCCTCGGTCTGCCCATGAGCATCAAACACGATTGACCAATGCGTGGTGATCCGATCGAGCCGTTCTTGTAGTTCTCGCGGTTGAAGTGTCGTATTCAATGCTCGCTCGGACGCCTGGGCGTAAATTTCAGGGAATATTCCATGTTGGCCAATGTCCAGTGTATTTGCAATCGATCGTCTGGTGAATCACTTTCCAGATTAGTTTTTCGGGTCGAGAAACTTCGGCCGGAAATGTTGCATTTCGTGCAGAAGTCGACCAGACTGACCCTCGCACTTTCGCCAGGCCGTACGAGACGCTTTATCATTAGCAGTCATGCAAATCCGTTGTCCTCACTGTCGTCAGGGTGTGGAGGTCGTCGAGGACGACCTGCTAGTAGAAGTCGATTGCCCTTCCTGCGGCAGTTCCTTCAGTCTGGCGGGCGGATTCGACGAGAAAGCGGATGCAACCGCCCGAAACATCGGGCACTTCGAGCTTTTGGAAGAACTGGGCCGTGGTGCGTTCGGCAGCGTCTGGAAGGCTCACGACACCGAACTGGATCGATTCGTCGCGGTCAAGCTGCCACGCAGGCAGCAGTTGGACGATAGCGAAGTCGAATCGTTCTTGCGCGAGGCCCGCACCGCGGCGCAACTTTCCCATCCCCATATCGTCAGCGTCCACGAAGTCGGGCGCGACGATTCCGGACAGTTGTATCTGGTCAGCGACCTGATACAGGGAACGCATCTGGCGGCATGGTTGGAAAACACGTCGCCGACCACCGCACAAATTGTCGACTTGATGATTTTGCTTGGCGAAACCGTGCACTACGCGCATGAGCACGGCGTGATTCATCGCGACCTCAAGCCACAAAATATCCTGATGGACGCCGACGAACGTCCGCACGTCACGGACTTTGGCCTGGCCAAGCGCGACGCGGGCGAAATCACCATGACCGTCGACGGCCGCATCATGGGCACGCCGGCCTACATGTCTCCCGAGCAGGCCGCGGGACAAAGTCAATCGGCCGACGCGCGCAGCGACGTTTACAGCCTGGGCGTCATTCTTTTTGAGCTGCTGACCGGCGAGCTACCCTTCCGGGGCAGCCCGCAGCGGCTCGTTGTGCAGATCCTGGAAGACGAGCCGCCGAGCCCGCGGAAGCTGAGTGCCGCCGTTCCTCGTGACTTGGAAACGATTTGCCTTAAGTGTTTAAGCAAACAACCGTCCCGACGATATCTAACGGCGCAAGCGCTGGCCGACGATCTCGCTCGCTTCCGAAATGGCGAAGCGATCCAAGCTCGTCCCGTGAGTCGGACCGAACGAGCTGTCAAGTGGATTAGGCGGCGGCCGACCGTGTCGACGTTGATCGCCGCGTTGGCTCTATCGCTGATGATCGGTACGATCGTGTCCACGATGTTCGCCGTGCGGGCGCAACAAAAGACGGCCGATGAAAGTGAGGCGAAAGCTGACGCATTGGAGAAACTTCGTGCCTCTTACATTTCGGAGTCTCGAGCCCGCCGCGGTAGCGGAGAACCAGGACAGGGGTTTCAATCGCTGGACCTGATTCGGCAGGCTGCCGACATCCGTCCGGGAGAAGATCTGCGTGACGAAGCGATCGCCTGCATGGCGAAGGTAGACCTGCGAGTTGTGCATCGCTGGGAAGGGAATCCGCATCCTCAATCGCAGATTGTAGGCCCGTATTGCAAGACCTTTGACTCTCAGACGAAACGATATGCACGTTTTGAGCCGGATCAGGCGGTATCCGTTCGGCGCATCTCGGACGACCACGAAGTTGCGCGCCTGTTGCGCGAAGGGGCGACTCTCTGGGATCCGGCGTTTTTCAGTCCGGACGGGCGGACCATCGCCGTCGGATATCGAGATCGAAACGTCTGGATTTGGGACATCGCCCGGAAGACACCGATTCTGAAGGTGCCCGTTGCAGCCAGAACATACATGTTTGACTATAGCAACGATGGTCGGCGCGTGGCTGTTTGGACCGAAACCGGCACAACGCACATCTTCGACATAGAATCCGGGGAGGAAACGTGGACCTTTCAGGGAATCGAATCCGTCGCGCGTGTGCGCTTCAACCCCGACAATACTAGACTCGCCATCTGTCAGAACAAGGTTAGCAAGATTCAGATTGTCGACATCGCGTCGAAGACGATCGTGAAGTCACTCGCTTTGTCCGGCCCCATCTGGTGTATGGCGTGGCATCCGGACGGTCGGCGACTCGCGCTGGCCCAGAATCAAGCGGTTCGGATCTGGGACGTCGAGCAAGAACGAGTTTTGTGGGAATCGACGACGATACAACAAAACACGTCCGTGACATTTAACCCCACCGGTGATCTGCTGGCCAGTGTTGGCTGGGATGGAGTCATCCGGCTGTGGGATCCGTTCACGGGAAAGCACCTGCTGAAAGTGGAGTGTCGCGGAGAGAATCTCCGCTTCAGCAAAGATGGGCGGTTTCTTGTCGGAGGCATGCAGGACACGGAACTCCTCGTTTGGGAAATTGCGCAAGGACTTGAATGCCGCCGTGTGGATGTTGCGTCTTCCTGCAGCTTCAGCGCTGACGGACGCCTGCTATTGGCACCGAACTCGGGAGAGTCGGTGCGGATATTCGACTTCGAACGACGGACGCAGATTGCAGCTCTCCCTTTCCCCTATTCAGCCACGACGTTTAACCCAAATGGGAAGAGCATCATTGTCGTGAGTAATTCCGAGATCTCGCGCTGGCCGATTCATGTCGAGGATTCTCGCGAAGTCACAGGACTGACGATTGGCCCCCCCGTCGTTTTACGCCGCCGCTCAGCGAATTATGGAACGGCAATCAGTCGTGATGGGACCGTCTTTGCTGGGATCTTTAGTACCGGCCGACCGCATGTCCTTCATTTGGACGACGATCGGGAAGTCAATCTGGCGTCTCACAAAGACGCGCGACTGATTGACGTAAGCCCAGATGGTCAGTGGGTTGCCACCGGGAGTTGGCGAGATGCTGGAGTCAATGTATGGGACGCGGACACTGGCGAACTTGTGAAACAATTTGCGATTACGGGAGGCGTGCGACCCGTTTTTAGTCCGGATGGCAAATGGCTGTGTACCGGCAACAGTCAGGAATACCGATTCTGGACGGTTGGCTCCTGGCTGTCGAAGCAGGTGATTCCGCGTGAGGCGGGAGGAAATATCCGCGGACATTTGTGTTTCTCTAACGATGGACAACTACTGGCGCTGTCCGTGTCCCGCTATTCCGTCGCAATCTATGACGCCAGGTCGTTTCAGCGACTTGCAACATTCGACGCCGAGCCGCAGGAGGTGATCGCCTTCTCGCCGGACGGTAGCCAGTTGTCTACACGGGAGCGAAACGGCCTGCTGCGTGTATGGGATTTGCGACTGATTCGCCAGCGGCTTCGCGAGATGAATCTCGATTGGGATATGCCATCGTATCCGACTCGCGATCCGGCTCCATTGAAAAAAATCGTAGCCACAGTCGATTCGGGCGTCTTGCCTCTGTTTAAATCTGTATTGGGGGTTCAAAACGATGGCCCACATATTTTGCACTTCAGCGTCGCGCATGTATTCAATCGAAAGAAGTGGACCGCTGATCTGGAAAAGCTGCAACGGATCTTGCCCTTGCTGCGTAAACTCCTTGACGGCGCGCCGAACGACCGCGCGCTGCAGATCGCGCTTGCCAACACGACGTATTCCATGGGCCTGATTGCATTGGACCTGCAAGACCATGATCTGGCCGCCGCTAGTTTGGCCGAGGCTCTCCAAATCTGGGAGGCAATTGTCGCTGCGGAACCCGACAACCCTCAATGGCAAGTATTAGCCGCGCGAACACAAGCCGCGGCGGCGGTTGTCATTGCCCGGTGCCATGGTCCACGACAAGCGAACTCTCAATGGGAAGAGGCTTTGGCAAGAATTGACATCGCGCTCAAAGGCCACCCGGACAACAAGTTCATTTGGATTCAAAAATACGAAGCACTATTGTTCATGTGCCAGGAATACGGCCGCATTGGCGATTACGAACGGGCCGCAGCCTTTCCTCGCTGGGTTTTGGAAATCCAGAAAAGTCATAACCCGTTGTGGGACGCCCGCATGGGCACCTATTTGTTGCTGGCGGATGGCCCCGCTGCCTACGCGAAATACATGCGGTTCTTCATCAACACCTTTTACAAGGAATATCCGAATTCGTCGTTGACACCTTGGATGGACATTGTGGGCTCCAAACCGGCAATGACAACCGAACAGATCGTTGAATCACTCAGCGTCATGCGGCAGCAGCAAGGCGTCAATCCGTCGTTTGTCCGCGCGACGTGCAACATTGTCGTCGGGCGCATCGAGAGCGGCTTGCAACTGCTTCGTGCCGACCAGGAGCGGACGGTGGCGAATTACATTCGGCAGCGAGAGTTTTGGCTGGCTCGCGGCTTCCACCGTAAAGGGGACAAGCAGCAAGCACTGACGTGGCTGCGTCGTGCCGAATCGCGGTACCGGCTATTTGGCCAACTAAACCTGCTTTCGCTCTTGAAACACAAACAGATGGCCCTGCATTTCTATGAGCAACCGCGTTACCAGATTATTAGAGACGCCGTGTGGCGCGAGATCACAGGCGAAGTTGCTCCCGATCCCTGGCGACATGCGATTACTTGTTGCGCTCACCTGCTCACGGAAGAAACAGATCTTGCCCATGCCGCGCTGAAAAGGACCAGCGAAGAATGGGCGGCGATCACAGCCGAACCGGAGTGGGAGGATACGCAAAGCATGCAGTTTCGGCGGCACCTGATTTTGGCGCTGTTGCATCACCGGCTGGGTAACAAAAGACGTTCGCAAGCCAGTTATCAAACCGGTGTGCTTCAATGGCGCGGCCCGACTTCGCTACTGAATGACGATGCGAAATTGCTTGATTTCGCGGAGTCCGAATTGGGTGTAATTACGGCCGAAGATCGAGTCGCCTGGTACACGACGCGTATTTCCGAGGAACCCAAGTCGGCGTCGCTACGAAAACGACGCGGCGTTCTTTTTGTTCAACTGGGTAAGCCCAAACAAGCTGCCGAGGATTTTCTGGCGGCTCGAGGGCTCGTTCAAGACATCGACGGTCCTGACAACCCGATGGACGCTGTCGTGGCGGATGAGAAGCTCTTTCGACAAGCCATCACGGACAACGAAAATAGCGATATTAGTAAAGACCTTTGGATTGCCCGTGGACGTTACTTAGCGCTGCGCAGTCAATGGGCCGCGGCCCGAGAACACTACGAACATGCCATCCATGATTTAGAGCTTGGCGATGCGTGGATCGAATATGCCGCACTCCTTCTGTTAGCAGGCGAGACGCAGAAGTATCGTGACCTTTGTCTTCAATTGAGCCACAGACACGTCGCTCGCGCCGCCAAGGACCCTCGCATCGCATCGGCCCTGGCAAGGATCTGCTTGCTGCAGCGTGAATACAACTTTAACATTCACCACCTTTTCCACCTGGCTCGTTTGGCTGGCGAGAGGAATTCAGATATCACGGGGCAATTGCTAATGGGACTTGCGAACGTTCACGCGTCGCGATTTCAGAGGGCGGCCGACAATTTCGAAGCCGTCGCCGCCGCTGCCGACGAGCTTCCGACGGGACTGGGATTTCTGATGGCCATCGCGTATTCGCGTACAAATCGCGACGTGGAGAGTCTGGCCTGGCGGGACACGGAGGAGTTGCTGAATCAGGCCGTCGCGCCGGATCAGCCGGGGGATCCTACCAAGTGTAAACTGGACGAGTGGTTGACAACTCATCTTTGGCGTCGAGAGATGCGGATCGAATTCGAGCCGCGTTCGCTCGAATTGCAATCCCCGGCGGAGAAGATTCGAGCGGCCGCGGCGATGTATCGGCAAGGTGCGAAGGACGACGCATTGGAGCAGTACGTGTCGGCTCTGAAGACAATAGTCGCCGGCAAGGAGAAGTACGTCTCGTTGTACCAGGATGCCGGTCCGGCGTTCATCGAAGATAAAGAGTTTTTCGACGAAGTTGTCGCCGAGGTGCCCGCCAGCCGAGACAACCTGCTGCGCTACATCGCGGAAGACCACATCAACCATGCACGATGGTCCGATGCGGCTGATTGCCTGCGACATGTATCTCCCGATCCGGGGCACGGATGGGGAGCAAGGTGGTACGCTCCAACGCTATCGATGCTGGGTGCGGAATCCGACTTTAGGAACCTCTGCCGGCAACGCCTGGAACCCGAACGAACTGCCCCCCATCCCGGTCACTTGTTTGCCGCGCTCGAGATGAGTTCGGCCGGTGCGGATGCGGGTGTTTCATTCAACGACTTGCTTGAGCAACTGGACGTGTTGCAAAGCCAACCAACGTGGCGCCGCGCCGCATGCGAACTGCGTCCTCGCTTGTTATATCGTGCCGGGCGATTCGACGAGGCCATTGCCACGATCCAAGACGAGGCAAAATCGGCACCAGACGCTATTAATGACTTGGTGCTTGCCTGCGCATACTATCAACTCAAAAATGAACCGGAGAGCCGCCGCTTGTTCACGACTCGAGTGAATCATCTAAGAGGCCCCGTGGCAGCGCTCAAGACGGAGGGCTCATACTGGGCGACCGAGCATTGGTTGCAGATTTGCGTCTGGTATCGAGAAGCCTCTTTGTTGCTAGGAGAAGATCCATTGCACTTGTTCGAGGACGGCTCCTCCGCAGCTATCGGACTGGATCATTCAAGCTTGGACGCGGACAGCCCGTAGCCGGCGGATGCGGGCCAGGAATTGCATTTCGGCCAGTGGTCGACTGGACTGGCTCCAATCGCGTTGCGAGAAAGAGACCGGCGATTGCGGTCACGCCGCAAAAAAGTGTTGAGACGAGTCAGAACCTATCCGACCGCTGCGTTGTCTCGCCCTCACTAGCGACGAGACTAAATCGAATGCCGCACGAGGGGCAATCCACTTCGACCAGCGGATCGCGCTTTAGCACCTCGACACGCTGCTCGCAATGGGGACAGCGGATGCGCATGACAAGTTAGCTCTAACGGCGTTTTCGATGGATTCGCCAACATTGTGCGCGAAGCCACCACGGTCGCACAACCATCAACTGTCACAGGCTGACTATTTGAATGTGGATACTCGTGAATCCGTTGTTTGCAACTTCCCAGACAGACGGGCGACATGCGCGGTCACCACTCAAACGGCAGCTCAATCCGCGAATTGCGGCGATTGCTGGGGCTTACGCAGGACGAGGTGGCGGTGCGGGCTGGCTGCGACGTGAAGACGATTCGCAAGGCCGAACGAGGTCAGCGATTGGATATTGCCACGCTGCGCGGGATTGCCAAAGTTTTCCAAACGCCGGTGTCCTCGCTGGTTTCCGTGGATTCCGCCACTCAGGCGGGCCAGTCGGTGCTTGTAAGTGCATGGACTCGGGCGTTCAATCGGCAAGATGTGGACGCGCTCGTGGAACTCTATTCCGAGGACGCGATCTTACACTTTCCCGCACTGAAGGGCCCAGTCGGTGCTGAAGTGTTTCGCGCTCGAACAGACCTGCGGCAGCATTTTGAAACCACCTTCGCCAAGTTTGATTTCCGGAAAATTCTTCTCAACAAGTGCCGACTTTACCGGGCCGGTGACTTTGTACTCCTGCGGTTGACGTTGGCCGGAACTCCACGAAAGAGCCGCCTAATGCTCAAGTGGGAAGGAATGCACGAGTTCCGTTTCGCGAATCAACTCATCGTTGAACACCTTCAGTTCTTCGACGCTTAAGGTAACCTACGGGGAAGTTGACCGGGCTCGCCCACTGAAGTACTCTGCTTACGATTGATTTCCAACGGTCGGTACCGTTGTGTTCGCACCCCTGAGTCGATTGAGAGAATAACTTATGCGAAGTGTCCCCGTCAACGGCGAGGCGATTCGAGAGCGACGCAAATCACTGCCCTGGACTCAGGAAATGCTGGCCGAGCAGGCCGATTGTGATGTCAAAACGGTGCGAAAGGCTGAGAAGTCAGGGCATGTCGATCCGTCGATCGTGCTCCGCTTGGCCGCGGCTTTGGGCATTAAGCAACAGGACTTGCTCGACAACGGCGCGCTCGATCGAGAGCAGGCCAATATCGAGGTGGCCCTTGCCAGTTTGGACGGGTTCAATCGACGGGATCCTGACGCCATCGCGTCTTGCTTTCACGACGAGGGATCAATCAGTGTCCTGTTCGAGACCAAGTTTCCTGGTGGTGGAGAGTTCCAAGGCAAGGACGCGATCAGGCAATGGGCAGAGATCACGTTTCAGGCGATGTTGACCGAACAAATCACTCCCGATATGTATCGAGTCGATGCGGTTGGCGAATTCGTTTTCATCCGAACGGTTCGTGAGATCGAGGTCACATCCCTGGCGAATCAAATCACGGTCCATGCACAAGTCGCCCATGAGTTTCGGATCCTTGACGGGAAGATCATCTCCCAGAGAATGTTCCCCGACACCGCCGCGCTCACACAACTCATCGAAGAAAGCGACGAGCAGTACGGCGATAAGGAGGATTTGGAACCGTAGTCACAAGTTGCGTGCAGATCATCGAGCCTTACATCGACGCCGATTCCAACGCGTTTGGCCGTACCTTAGGTGAATAACGGCAGTCTTCCCTGGGCCAATACAATCCTCGGTCCATCTTACGGCTCTTAAAGAGCTTGCCAATCAGAAATTGAGCTGGCAGGGCCGCCGAAGTGCGCGGGTCGCTCCACAATTCAAGTGGAACCTCCACGAATAAGAACGTTTCACTTCTGCTGAAAGTTCCCGTTAAGTTCCCTGTTCCCTGGCAATTCCGCTGCGCAGACTGTAGTTCCGTTAGTGGGTGCAGTCTGGCGAACCACAATTCACCGGCCATTCTGCGGTATGGCTGCTCCGAATTGACTGCAACTTTCCAACCTCATTGACTGTCACACCCTGACTATTTGAATGCAGGACGTTACGCCCGCACCTGAAAGGCATCCCGATGTCGCTCTTTGATTGGCTCTTCGATCGTACTCGCCCTGTAAAACCATCTCGCCGTCGCCGGCCTCTGGCCCTGGAACCGCTTGAATCGCGGTTGTTGCTGGCGACCGTCAATTGGGACGGCGGCGGGGACGGGACGTCGTTCCTTGATCCACTGAACTGGGATACCGACGCCGTTCCCATCGGGGCGGATGATGCGTTTATCGATGTTGTTGGCTCCGATCCCACGATTAACGTCAGCGGCAGCGCGAGCGTTAAGAGCTTGTCGACGAACGAGGCCATCGTATTTAGTGGAGGAACATTCACAGTTGGAGCAACCGCGGAAATCAACTCAGCCGCGACGATCAGTGGTGCAACAATCCGCGGTGCCCACTTCACTGGATCTGGCACATTATCTGTCACCAGCAGTGACGGAACCTGGGACGGGGTGACGCTGGGCGTGGACACGACGCTCGCCAGCGGGGCGGTAGTAACGGTACTCAACGGTTTGATACTGGACAATGTCACCTTGTCGCTGACCCGTTCGACCGGCAACGGAAACAGCTTCAATGACGTGAATCTGAACTTCTCGGGCGGCTCGCAGACGCTGGGCGGCACGGGCTTGGTCGAAATGTTCAACGCGGTCAACAACACCCATGAAACCTACACCCGCCTGCGTCCGACCAACGGCGGCGCGCTGACGATCGGCGCGGGGATCACCGTGCAGAACAGCGCGGGTTCGTACTTCACGACCTTGGGCGACGCCGGCCTGCCACTGGTGATCGAAGGCACGGTCATCTCCCGCAGTACCCAGACCCAGAACAACGGCCTGCGGGTCACCGGCTCGTCCGTCACCTATAACGGCGGTACGTTGCGTGTCGACTCGGCGGAACTGGATGTCAATAATCTGACCGGGAACGTGGGA
>JAJDEH010000064.1 GCA_029259935.1 Planctomycetota bacterium | reverse complement strand
GCTGAAATTCGGCATCTCGTTCGCCATTCTCGGGTTTCTGTTTTATCGGGCCCAGCAAGACGATGCCTTCAATCAACTCAAGGATCAAGAAAAAAACTGGGGACTGCTCGTGGGTGCCTGCGCGATCGCCATGGCCGCCGTCTCGCTGACCTACGTTCGCTGGTTTTTGTTGGTGCGGGCCTTGTCGATTCCCTTTCAGCTCAAGGACGCGTTCCGGCTGGGATTCATGGGGTATTTGCTGAACTTCTTCACGCTGGGGGTCGTCGGGGGCGACGCGCTCAAAGCGGTTTTCATTTCACGGCAGTTCCCCGGACGTCGAACCGAAGTCGTCGCCTCGGTGCTGTTGGATCGGATCATCGGACTGTTCGCCCTGTTTATCGTCGCCAGTATCGCGTTTTTCAACATGGATTTTTCGGCAATTATCGCGCGCGACTCTCAGCAATTGCTTGCGGTGCAACGGACGGGCCAAATTGCTTTCGGGGTCACGATGGCCGGCTTTGTTTGTTTCGCCTTGGCGATGTTGCCGGGGTCGTTCGCCAGTTCGCTGGTGAAGTCCCTGGCACGGATCCCGAGACTGGCTTGGGTCATCGCCAGGCTTGAAATCGCCGTGCGCGTTTACCGCCGCCGAGTGGGCGTGCTGGTGATCAGTGTCGCCATGAGCCTACTGGTACATGCCATGAACGTTTTCAGCGTGTATCTAATTGCTGGAGCCTTGCCGGGCGGTCAGCCTTCATTGACCACGCACTTTGTGATTGTGCCGATTTCGCTGCTGGCCGGCGCGATCCCGTTGCCCGGAGGACTAGGAGCTTTTGAATTGGTACTCGACTCGCTCTACCGGGGCGTCTCGACCCAAGCCATGATCGAAGGACAGGGCTTTGTAATCGCCTTGGGCTATCGAGTGATCACGCTGCTGATCGCGGCGGTCGGCGTGGTATTCTATTTAGTCAGCCGACGGCAAGTGACTCAGTGGATGCACGAAGCCGAACAGTCGGAAGAATGGGAGCCGAATGAAGAACGGATCCTCGAAGAGCAGGCTCCCACGGCATCCTAGATTTTTTTCAAGACGTAAAACCAAGCCGCAACGGAATCCTAGCGACGCAGTATTTCATTCAGCGCCTGCGCGACGGCCTGCTGATCCGTGAGCATCCACAGCGTGGCGATGGAGAAGATTACAACGCCGCAGGAAATGAAAAGAAAGCCGGAGACATTCGGCACATTATTGATGCGGCGCAGCGCCTTGCTCAATTCGTTCTCTAGATATTGCCATCCGTGGTAGTTTTGCCGGGGACCGGCCGAGACGATTTGCACGTTTCGCAACACGGAAAAAGCTTCAACATTCAGTTGGATGCCAAGCTTGGGAATGACCAGGCACTCTCCCGCCCACCGCGCGTCCTTGTCCAACTCGGAGGCCACCGTGGCAAGAATTGGGCGCAACTGATCCACGGTCGTGTTGTATACCACGAGGCGCGGCCGAACGAGCAGCACCACCAGCGTCAGGCAGAGCCCATAAAGCATAAGCAAGAGCAGCCACACCCAAGGCCCGAACCGCTGCGCGGCAAGATCGGGCAAGAATAATTCAATCGGGCCGGCCAGCGCGAATCCGCCGACAGCGACCCCTAGCGCCGCCGTATCACGACCGCCCGAAGTGACAAACGGCCGCCGCGAAAGATTGATAATGCCCAAGACCAACAAGTAAATTGCCAACGGACCCACGGCGATACAAAAATGCAAAGGGTCCATGTTGATGTCCTGAGGGTAAATGGATGCCAAACACCGCGGGATGCCCAGTCGATTCTAGGCGGATGCGGGATAAGGGTCAACGAAGGCTGAATTCGGTGGATCTTCGCCAATTTCAACAGCGGGAACCGGCCAAGCAAAACGAATGGAAACTTCGCCGTAATTGGGTTCCGGTGTCAACAACGGCCCACGGGCACTGGCTCGTTAGAAGTTGTAGTTGATATCGAGGACTTCGAAATTGATGGTTCCCTTCGGAACGGGAATCTCAACTTTTTCGCCGATCTTCTTGCCCAACAAGCCTTGGCCGACGGGGCTGGTGATTAGATATTTTCCGGTGTCGTAATCTTCTTCACCGGCACCAACCAACGTGATTTCTTCCTCTTCGTCGAGATCGATATCCATGACGCGGACAGTGGCTCCGAAGGCAACCTCATCCTTGGGAAGCTGACTCATGTCGATAATCGACGCGCGAGACAGCTTGTCCTTGATCAGGTTAATCTTGGCTTGCAGCAAGCCCTGTGCCTCGCGCTGGGCATGGTACTCGGCATTTTCCTTGAGATCGCCTTCGTCGCGTGCCGCCGCGATCTTCTCGGCGATAAGGGGCATCTCGTCGTTTTCCATACGTTCGACGTCGGCCTTGAGTTTGTCGTATCCCTGCCGTGACATTGGGACCATGTCGAACATATCTACCACTCCGAAAAAAACAACGACCTACCACAAGTGGCGGCCGCCTGAAAAGTGTTAAAGTTAGGAGATATTTTGTCGCATTCTCCGCCGCATGTAAAGGCGAAAATGACCCGATTTGGACACGTGGCACCCTCCAAATGGCGGGCCACTTTTGCTCGCCGCGTCTGCTAGGCTGCCAA
Organism: Planctomycetota bacterium; assembly: GCA_029259935.1. Next base: position 21,075 of record JAJDEH010000064.1, on the reverse strand, counting down.
TACTATCTCAGGCGGCCGGCGACAAGCTGATACACGTCAGGCCACTGGGTTTCCATAATGCTGACGGCGATCCGCAGAATGACGTCATTCACCTGATCTGGCGTGAGGTTGTCGGAAAATACGACGCTGGCATCGTTGGGATTGCCGGGCGACATCGAGATCATCACGGCTTGATTCCCGCGCCGCTTCATCTCCATCACCATGTCGAAGGGCTCAAGGTTTTCTTTGATCGGACTGACGGCGGCCGGCGGTGCCACTGGCTGGTTTGGCACCGGCTGATTTGGCACCATTTGATTCGGCACTGTTAGATTCGGCACTGTTAGATTCGGCACCGGTTGGTCCGGAATCGGCTGACTCGAAACGACTTGATTCAAAACGGTTTGATTCGATACGGGTGCGGCCACCACCGTTGGAGCGGACGGCCGGACATTCTCGGGTTCGAAGCTGGGGACCTTTTCCGGCAAAACACCAGGCAAGGGATCGGTGGGCTCGAAGTACTCGCCGTGGCAGCTCGAACAGGCAACGCGATCGCCCGCCAGTTCCGGGCGATGGTCGATCATCGTCGAACAATAGGGACATCGATATTTCAATTGCGGCATCGAGTTTCAATCGCGACGTTCTCGGTCGCCTCCACTGAGAGTTCTCTTCCAGGCTATCACACTAGGCGAGAATGTCCTTGATCAGATTGCCATGGACATCGGTCAATCGCATGTCCCGCCCGCTGAATCGAAAGGTCAGCTTGGTATGGTCCATGCCCAGCAGGTGCAGCATGGTGGCATGCAGATCATGAATCTCCAGACGGTTTTCCACCGCCTTGTATCCGTATTCGTCGGTTGCCCCGAAAATCGTTCCGCCTTTGATTCCTCCGCCCGCCATCCACAAACTGAAACCATACGGATTATGATCGCGTCCGTTGGAACCTTGGGCGAATGGCGTACGACCGAATTCGCCGGACCAGACGACCAAGGTATCTTTGAGCAGGTCGCGCTGCTTGAGGTCCGTTAGCAGCGCCGCAATCGGTTGGTCGACGGCGAGCGCATTTTCCTTATGGCCTTTCTTGAGGTTGCCGTGTTGGTCCCAGCGGTCGTGCCCCACGCTGGGGCAAGTCAATTCGATAAACCGCACGCCACGCTCGATTAGCCGGCGAGCAATCAGGCATTGCCGGCCAAAGGTTGCGGTGCCTTTGGTCTTTTGTTCAAGACCGTACATTTCCTTGGTTGCCGCAGTCTCCTTGTCGAGCGCCATCAGATCGGGAACGGCGACTTGCATTCGATAAGCCATTTCGTAATTCGAAATGGCCGATTCAAGCTGGTCGACGCGGCCAACGCGGTCCAATACACCCTGATCGAGTTTGTTGAGTAGAGCCAGTTTGTTGCGTTGTAGCGCATCCGAGCGCTCGGTGCGGCGGATATTGGCCACGGGCGGATCGTTGGAATTGAAGATGGAACCTTGATAGGTCGCGGGCAAAAAGCCGCTGTTAAAACAATCCAGTCCCCCGGGCGGAATCAAGCCTCCATTCAAGACGACGAATCCGGGCAAATTTTGACATTCGCTCCCCAGACCATATCCAATCCAAGCACCCATGCTGGGTCTTCCCTGCTGGCCGATGCCGGTGTGCAGGAAGTAATTTCCGTTGGTGTGTTCGGAAAACTTGGACGTCATTGAACGAACCACGCTCATTTCGTCCACGTGTTTGGCGACGTGAGGAAACAGGTCGCTGACCGGGATCCCGCTTTGGCCGTACTGGTTGAACTTCCACGGCGAGCCGAACGACTTGCCAATGTTGTTGAATTGTGTCGGTTCGATCTTCATGGAAAACGGCTTGCCGTGGTCTTGCAGCAGCCGAGGTTTAGGATCAAAGGTGTCAACCTGCGACGGTCCGCCGTCCATGTACAGGTAAATCACTCGCCGCGCCTTTGGCTCGTGGTGCGCGGGCTTTGGTTGCCAAGGACTCTTTTTCGCGCCAGCCGACGCCGTGGCGGCCTCATTGCCGAGGGTGAACTGGGACTCCCCCAAGAGCGCCGACAAAGCGACCGCGCCAAAGCCGTTTGCACAGCGGCCCAGCATCGCTCGTCGTGTCAATGTCGGTGTCGAATATCGGCCGCATGGAAACATGCACTTAGTCCTTTCAAAGCTTGTCAACGAGTTGCATTCGCTCGAGACACCGCGTCGTCAAGTCAAGTCGTCAATTCAAATAGATAAACTCTTTGACGTTCATCAATACATGGCATAGGTCAGCCCAAACACGTTCGTCTCGATCCGCTTGGTCGGCGGGGATGCCGTGCGATTCGGCCTGCTGTTTTAGAAAAGCGACGGCCTGGGAAAGTTCCGCTTGACTGGGTGGGCGGCAAAAAGCCTCCAAATACAGCCGCTCAATTCGTTGCTTGGCGGATCGATCGACTTGCTCAAGCGTCCGTTTCGCCCACAGGCGTGCCTGGTCGACGACGAAGGGGTCGTTCATCAAGATCAGTGCTTGGGCAGGCACATTGGAAACGTTGCGTCGTCCAATCGTCGTGAACGGAATCGGTGCATCGAAGGTGAGCATCATGGGGGAGATGAAATTCCGCCGAATGCCGACATAAATGCTGCGACGACCGGCTCCGTCCAGCGGTCCCGAGCGGCCCGGTCGGCCGCGGCCCTGCATGAAGCTGGTCAGATGCACGTCGACGCTGGGTCCGTACATTCGCCGATCCAAACGACCGCTAATTGCCAGAATCTGGTCGCGGATGGCTTCCCCCTGGAGACGCCGGATTCTCATGCGGTGCAATAGCTTGTTCCCCGGATCCTTTTCCGTGCCGGTCGGATTCGGGGTGCTCGCCATTTGGTAAGTGCTGGAAAGCATCATCGTCTTGATCATGCGCTTCATCGACCAGCCTTCTTGCATGAACCGCGTTGCCAAAAAGTCAAGCAGCTCGGGATGCGTCGACTCCTGCCCCAGCACTCCGAAGTTATCAACCGACGGTACGATTCCGCGTCCAAACAAATGGTGCCACAGCCGATTGACGATGACGCGCGAAGTGAGCGGATTGTTGGGATCGATGAGGGATTTCGCCAGCGCCATGCGGCCGCTGCCCGCCTCCGGCACCTGATGGCCGAGATCTCCGATCGCCGTGAGGAAGCTGGCTCGCACTGGTTTACCCGGGGTTCTAGGATTCCCGCGAATCAACAACAACTCTTCTTCTCGGCTGCCATCCATGATGGCCATGGCAATCCGCGACTCGTGTTGAATCGAAGCGGCCAGCTTTTGTCGTTCCGCGATGAACTTGGCCGAGGCGGCGGAGAGTCCCTTGGCACTTTCGCTGCCATGGATGACGAATAATTGCTGATTCTGAACCATCCAGTTGGCCAGCCGGGCCCATTCGATGGCCGCGTCGGCGTCTGAAATCGTGCCGTTGGAAAATTGATGCGACGCTTTCTTAAACAGGTCCTCAAGACTCTTGGCGAGTTCGCTGGCACTCTGCGTTTTTGCACTGTTGACCGCTTCCACAAGCACTTGATTTGTCTTATCTCGGTTGAATTTGGGCGGATTTTGGCTATCCACGGCCATCATCACTTGCAGATCGGTCGCGTCGCCTGGTGTGATTTCCAAATGAACGCGGTGGCCGACATAGGCTGACAGATTGTGATTCACCCAGCGCGGCGCGCCGTCGGCGTGGTCCCATTTCGCAACGAGGGCTCCGTGAAGCGGACCAGCAATCGTGGCGTGGGAGTCGACTGCCGCATAGCTGGTCCCGGCACCCTTCACTAGCAGCCAAATTTTCCCACTGCTAACCGTAAAGCTGGGAGTTCGCAAAGTTCGGCCGCTGCGCTGATACGACCCCAGCTTGCCATGATCCTTTTGCTGTCCTCCTGCCAGGCGGAGTCCCCGCCAAACCGGATCACACACGGCCGCGCCATGCGCCAGAACGCCCACGATCGGCCGATCGACCTCGGTACCGAACATCAGGTCGCCCACTTGTCGCGGCGCGGACCCGAACGTGGACCCATCCTGTAGGAATGCGCCATCAGCGACCTTCGCATAATCGACGATCGTGACCGCTTCCGTTGGGATTTCGATCAACGGCTGTTCGTTCGGCTTCCAGGCATGCTGCAAGATGTCGCCCGCCGGATCGCCATGCGCGGCGGCGGCCCAGTAGTGCAAGGGATCGGCCGGCCGCGTCTTGGCGGCTAGCAGATGTTCGACCCAGCGCACGATCATGGCGGCATCCAACCCTTGCCGCTCGGCAATTTCCTGCACGTGTGCGAGTTGATTTTCCGCTAGGTTGGCTACTCGCTGACCATTGGGAGGGCCTTCATTGCTGAGGACGATGTGGTCGACGCCAATATTTCCCCAGCCTCCCGTGTGATTATCCACGATTTGAATCCGGGCCTGTTTGTCTTGATGTTGGTCCACGTTGACCCACTGCAACTCCATGCGGTTGTTGTTCTTTCCGGTCAGCGAGGCGACGACCTTTCCGTCGACCAAAACATTCACGCACGTTCGGTTGCGATGTGCCCCACCGCCCACCAGCATCCGCAGAAAGCGGCGGGTCACTTTGAACGGCGCGGAGGTCATCTGGCCCGTCGGCGGGTCGCCTGACGGCCCGCCCTCGCGCCGCAGGTTATGAGAATTGACGAAGAACTTGCCAGCCGCGCCGACGTCGCCTTGATACTTGCCAATCGTTTCTTGAGTCTGCGGTTGATCTCCAAAAGCGGTGCCCTCGATCTTCCAGCCGTCGTAGGTGGCGTCTTCGAAGTCGGCGATCATTACTTCCTGGGCGGACGAGGGACTGGGAGCCGGCAAGGATTGGAGCGCTTCGCGGGCGGCCAATAGGTATACGGCCAATTGGTCGAGCATCGGCTCTCGCGCTTCGTGGATCGCTTGGGGAATGGCCCGCGCCGACGTCCGTTCAAGCCGTTCCAGATCGCGGGCAACCTGTTGATTCCGCTGCATCGAATCGAAGCGGGCCAAGCGATAATTCGAACTCTGAAGGAAGCTCGACATCGCATAGTAGTCGCGTTGCAAGATCGCATCAAACTTGTGGTCATGACACCGGGCACAAGCGAGAGTAAGGCCCAAAAACGTCTTGCTCATCACGTCGAGCATGTTGTCGTAGCGGTCCAATTCGTCTTGGCGGATATCGACGGGGGAATGCACCCACTCGCCCAAGAACCAAAACCCAGTCGCCAGGATCGACTCGTTGAATTGCTGTTGAGGATGCAGACGTGGTTTCGCCAACAGATCGCCCGCCAGATGCTCGACAACGAACTGATCGTAAGGCACATCCGCGTTGAAGGCTCGAATTACGTAGTCGCGATACTGATAGGCGTTGGGCGTGGTCGGATCGAATTCGTGCCCCCGCGATTCGGCATAACGCACGAGGTCCAACCAATGCCGGCCCCAACGCTCGCCAAAGTGCTCGGAATCCAGCAATCGGTCGACGACGTTTTCAAAAGCCTTCGGAGAATCATCGGCGAGGAACGCTTCAACTTTCTTGGGCGTTGGCGGCAGCCCGATCAGATCCAAATAGGCACGCCGCAACAATGTCCGCCGAGCCGCGGGAGCGGCGGGAGACAATCCTTCCTGTTCCAATCTAGAAAGAATGAAGTAGTCGATGGGCGAGGTGGGCCAGTCGGCCTTGGTCACGCGGGGCGGTGCTGGCGAGCGGATCGGCTGCCAACACCAGTGGCCGTCCTTGCGAGCCGCCAGGTCGAAATGCTTCTTGGTGGTGGCGGCCGGGGAACCAGATTCCGCAGGCCACGGTGCCCCCATGTCGACCCATTTTTTCAGAATGGCGATCTCCTTCGCGGGCATCTTCGACTTCGGCGGCATTTGATAGACTTCGCCATAGTTGATGGCGTCGATCAGTAGGCTTTTCTCCGAATCCTTGGGCGTAATCGCCGGTCCCGTATCGCCTCCCGTCAGGATCGTTGCGCGGGAATCCAGTCGGAGGCCGCCGTCGGGCTCGTCCTTCCGCGAGCTGTGACATTCATAACAACGGCGGACAAGCAGCGGCCGCACTTCACGCTCAAAGAATTCGAGTGCCTGGTCGTCGAATTCGACCGTCTCGGCGCAATCCCCGCGCGAAAGCCAGGTGACGGAAAACGCCGACATCACCATGCAAACGCAGAGGCATTTGGCGGACATGACCAGAAACAATTGCAGATGAACTCGGTACATGGTGGCTTCGCAATGGGATCAAGAATCTGCAAGACGTCATAACCCCTTGCAGTCAAACAACCTAAGTCTTGAACCTAGTATATCGGTCGGAGTGGCGATGGTCAAAGCGAGCCCCCGCTCGCATGGACTGCGAGTCCACGGCCATTCGCGGGTGCGCAATCGCCTCGACCATCAGGCTAGGATTTTTCAATTCGATGGTCATCCATCGGGTCGGTTGGCCGTCAAAATTGGATCGGACATCCGCAAACTAATTCTTGGCGACGAGTGGGCCAGATGGGCCTATGTTTGGAGTAATACCCTCCATCCACCAAGCACTGCCCCCTCGATAAGTTAGGAAAATTGAATGAGTTTCCTAGTCAAGGACGCAATGACGCACGGCGCGATAACCATTTCGCTCGACGCCTCGGTCGATGAGACTTGTGCCAAGTTGCAGCGCCACAACATTAGCGGGCTGCCCGTCGTGGACGACAAGGGCCAAATCGTGGGGATCATTTCGGAAGCCGATTTGCTTGAATTCATTGTAGATTTCGAGCCAGCGCCGCCATCCATAGCAACGTGTGTTACGTACGACGTGATCACAATTTCGGATGAGGACACACTCGTCCATGCAGTTGATCTGCTTTGCGAAAACCGCATTCGACGAATGCCGGTGGTCTCGGGCGATCGCCTTGTTGGGATATTGAGCCGTCGCGACCTGATCCGCCATGTCACCAAGCTTCGCGAGGCGTCTTCCTGTATCGCACGCCGGCGCGAGCATTCGCCGTCGGCAACTTCCATCGCGACAGGTTCGGCCACACCAGTATCCACAACCTAGTTGCTGCTTGCCCCAAAACGGCAGTCTAAGAAACCGGTTCGCGAAGGCTCCGGCTTCAAATATGCGGTGGAGACGGAGTTGCCGGTTTAAAACGACTCGGCTGATTGTTCGGCTGGTGGCCCATAAAAGTCCAATCAGGTCGCGGACGACGGGATTGGGGCATAACTGTCAATACGCGGCTTGGGCGTGGTTACAGGCCCAGCCTCGTTAGTTCTCAAATTGGTACAACCGGGCCGCCAAACTCTAACGGACGACTTTTTCGGATTCAACAGGTTCTTTTTGTACCCCCTCGGCAGGGCAATTGGTAAGATTACATGTTGAGTTACATTCATGAGTGGACCGCTCTTGCGCCATACTCGCGATGACCTGAGCATCGCGAATTGAAAAGGATTGCTGTGAGTTACGACAATTTACCCCCGGCGATTCCGCCACGACCCGAAAAACCGGCAAGAGATCCTCACGGTTTAATGGGCTCCAATCCTTATTTCATTGGCGACGACACCGGCATTGTCTTCATTGATCCCAAACCGATCGGCCTGCCGACGCTGGCTTGGATCGTAATCATCGCCATGGTCTCTTTCATTGTTGCTCAGCCTTACCTGTTTCCTGGACCTGCCGACGATGGCCAAGGAGGCGCGGACGCCGTCAGCCTGAAGACAATTGAGTTCCAATGCAAGTATTTTGTGGGTGCGAGGTCGATGACGGACCAGAAGATTTACGACAGCGCCGCGCCGCTTAATACCGGCTCGGTCGACCAGCGGCTGCGCTTCGTCGTTTTGGCCGGTGAATTGGTGGGAGCTCCCGAGGCTAACCGGCTCTTGGATGATCTCGGCGATCGTTTGGCGAAGTCGAAGGTCAAATCGACCGCCACTCAAAACCGTCTTCGCGATGTTCTGAGCCAACTTTACGGTGCCTATGAAGCGAAAGATTGGGACCCGGAGAGCGTCAGCAAGGCGGACCGCAAGCTGCTGCGGCAACACTTGGGTTGGTTTGGCGCGCTGGCTTTGGCCCCTTCCGCGGGATCCAACCGAGCCGCAAGGGAAAAGGTTATGGCTCCCGCGACGCGGACGGTCATCGTCATGCTGATCGCCATGTTTGGCCTGTTCCTCGTGTTGGCCGGCGGATTCGTGGGGATCATTGCATTCATCGCCGCGGCGTTTTTTGGCAAGGTTCGTTCAGGAATTGAGGCTGGGGCAATCCACGGCGGCGTCTATGCCGAGACCTTCGCGGTATGGATGTTAATCTTTCTCGGATTGTCCTTTGTGGCTTCCTTCGTCCTTCGACCGGACGGTATCCAGCAAATGCTATGGATCAACTTGGGGGCATTCTTTTCCAGCTTGGCGGCGCTGGTCTGGCCCGTTTTTCGGGGTGTGACCATTAGACGCATGCGCCAGGACTTGGGGCTGACATTCGGATCGGGAGTGACCGAGTTCCTGTGGGGCGGCGTTTGTTATGTATGCACGGTACCGCTACTGCTGGCCGGCGTGGTGTTGATGTTGATTCTGATGAGTATCGTGGGATTTATCTCCGCGGAAGCCGGAATCGCGGGAGCGGATGAATTTAGTTCGGCCAGTACGCCCAGTCATCCCATCGTGCAGTGGATCGGTGGCGCGGATTGGCTTGGTAGGCTTCAAATTGTCCTGCTCGCCTGCGTTGCGGCACCGATCGTCGAGGAAACCATGTTTCGCGGTGTTCTTTACCGGCACCTGCGAGATTGCACCTGGCGTTGGCGAGTGCTGGTGAGCGTCTTATTCAGCGCGGGGTTGAGCAGCTTTATTTTCGCCGTGATCCACCCCCAGGGCTTCCTCGCGGTGCCGCCTCTCATGGCGTTGGCCATTGGGTTCTCCCTAGCACGCGAATGGCGCGGTTCTCTCATTGCTCCCATGACCATGCACGCGCTAAACAATGGTGCCGTGACCGCGCTGATGTTCTTGATGTTCTGATTTGCCTGGCTGCCAGGCAGGTGGTTGCAAAGAAGGTACAACCTCTCCAATCCGGCGCGATAATTCCAGCAGGGGGGCGTCTTGGCCAGGCAGGCGTCTGATCCGTCGTCGCCATGACCTATATATCCAATGGAGGCATCGATTCTGATATCGAGAATCGCCAAGCCGTTCATAGGGGGAAACGAATGATCTTTGCTAGCGATGTGATGACTTCGAACGTGGTAACTTTATCACCCAAGGACTCGGCCGAGGTCGCCGTTCGAATTCTGCTGCGGCACGAGATCAGTGGGGCCCCCGTTCTTGACGACGACAACATGCTCGTGGGAATCATTTCAGAATTCCAACTCTTGTCCGTCATCTACGATCAGGCAACGAACAGCACTCCGGTCGGCGATTTGATGACGACCAACGTGATTTCTGTCCATGAAGACGCCCAGTTGAGCGAGATTGCCGACGTGCTGATCAGCCGGCGAATCCGTCGCGTGCCCGTCGTCAATCATGGAAGACTCAAGGGGCTAGTCAGTCGCCGCGATTTGCTTCGTTACGTTCTCAACAAGCGATCCAGTTGCATCGACAAGGATACGATCGTGCTGCTGGCGTCGCCCAAAAGCACGAAGCTTCAAACCGCCACCCGGTAACGAGTCGATCAATAACGGCGCGGATGCATTTGTGGCGACAGAAAAGACTGTCTCGCCGCAAGAATCGGGTGGGAGCGCGGATGCGGGTCTGTAAAATGCCCGCATGAACGATTACGAACGAGTCGCCCGCGTCATTCGCTATCTGGATCAGCATCATACCGAGCAGCCGGACTTGGCCCAGCTTGCCGGCCAGGTGAAACTGAGCCCCTACCACTTCCACCGATTGTTTACTCGTTGGGCGGGAATCACGCCGAAGGACTATCTGCAGTGTCTAACCCTGGCCCACGCCAAGGAGGCTCTTCAGGATGGACGCAGTGTATTGGATGCCGCCCTCGATGTGGGACTCTCGGGGCCTGGCCGCCTGCACGATCTGTGCGTCACGCTGGAAGCAGCCTCGCCGGGCGAAGTGAAATCTGGCGGCGCTGGCTGGACGATTCAAGCTGGATTCGCCGACAGTCCTTTCGGCCTTTGCCTGGTGGGTGAAAGTCCGCGCGGAATTTGTCATTTGTCTTTCGTTCAATCCAAGAATCGAAAAACAGAAGGAGTGGCGATTGAAAGGCCATGGCCGCGGGCACGCGTCGTTTGGGGCCATGACGTCGCCCAGCAAGTTGTCGGTTCTCTGTTTGCGGAGGCGGGTGAACCCACCGCCACCACTTCCTTGCGAGCCTTGGTTCGCGGCACGGACTTTCAGGTTCGCGTCTGGCGGGCATTGCTGAGGGTTCCCAGCGGCTCGCTGGTCAGTTACGGGCAACTGGCCGAGACGTTATGCAGTCGCGCCGCGGCGCGGGCCGTCGGCTCGGCGGTCGGTCAAAACTCGCTGGCCTATCTGATTCCCTGTCATCGCGTGATTCGCGAAACCGGCGTTCTGGGAGATTACCGCTGGGGACCGACCCGCAAAAAGGCCATGGTTGCTTGGGAAAGGTCGCGGTTGGGAACGACGCTTACCACAAGCGAACGGGGCGACTGACATCATGGTTAACGGCGAAATGGTGGCAGTCCGATCGACATGCCTTTTTCGCGGTGCTTGTCGCCCTGACGATCAAATACGTTTCCACGCTGATCACCAAGCACTGACCTTGAAGTGAGTTGAGTTGCTCTTGGTTTAATGGGGCAAGCGGGGCGTGCGGGGGTGCAAAGCGGGGAAATGTCCGCAAGCTGAAGGAAAACCAGCGGCGTTTTCGTGGGGGTTGAATTGCCATCAAGACTTCGCTCAAGATCATCCAGTTCGTCTGCCGTGATTCTAACAGCCATCAGAGCCCCTGGAAAAAAGCCTTGCCCGACGGTAAGATAAGAGCATCTACTGGGGCGGCGGCGTTCTCACTGCCCCATAAATAGCCGTCGCCTCGTGCCGCAGTGTTCTGCCCCCACTGCGGCACATTTTTTTGCGCCCAGGACGCCGATTCGCGCGGAGACGGCCGATCTTCAGCCCTCTGGAGTAATCTCCAGAGTCAGGCAGTAGTCCTTGTAACCGACCGACCGCCAGAATTGAATGCCGGAAGTGTTGTGGGAAAGTACATCAACCGTGAGCCGTTTTTTAGGCGGCCAAATCTCCTCTCGTAAAATGATCATGGCTTGCCTGCCCAGTCCCATTCTTCTGCTGTCCCGACGGACGAAAAATTGCCGCAGATAGATTTCCTCTGAAGTCTCTCGGTACAAGGTGTAGGCCACGGGTTCGGCCTCGTTGGCGAAGAGTACGGCGGTGTAGTCAGCCGCCAACCAGCCTTGCATCCTCTCCCGAAGTTCTGAAACTGTCATCCGATTTCGGTGGCCTTCGTCTTGGATCAGTTGATGATTCCACTCGGCGAGCAGATCAAGATCCGGCTCCATAGCGAAGCGGTGCTTCATTAAACCGTCCAGTCTCGTTGGCCGCGGTGCAAACTATTGTCGATGGGCACGCATGGCCCGGTCGCAATACCCTTCTACTCAGTATACGGCCATTCGTCGAAGCAGCGCTGCCACTCGCTTCGAATCCGCTGGCGTAGCGATTGCGGTAGTTCATCAAATACATTTTTCTTGTAACCGGCAAGCGAGTCGACATATTCAACCAATCGCGGCTTGACGTGTTCGAAGGACGGCAGGTCAAGGGCCTGATATATTTCTTCGATTTGCCCCAATGGGTCCTGGTTCAAATCTTCAAAAGAGATCTCGTGAAGCTGGCCCGCCGGGATATGCTCGCGCTGCGTAAAGTAGGCGTCGTAGACTTCCTTGTGCTGCCGCAGCACTTGATCCGCGAGACTCTCGTCTTCCGTGTCCCGTTGCAAAATCCACCAGGGCGTTGCTTTTTCAAGGGTGTGCTGAGCCGATTGAAATACCTGATATGGGTTTCGGCGAATGTGGACGAATCTGGCCTGGGGAAATAACTCGAGCAACAAATCCACTCGACACGTATGGCCCGGCGACTTAAGCACCAAGGGGCGACCGTGCTTGTAGGTGAGCTTCTTCAAAAACCAGACGAACGCGGATTTCCACTGCTGAAGTTCTTGGGGCGAGAGATCGCGAAGAGTCAGATAGCGGTCGTAGAACGCCTGATTGCGAGGCAAAGCCATCGAAAGCAACATGGATCGCCCAATCAGTGAACAGAGCGCGAATTCATCCTCCTGCGGTTCGCCCGTCGCGAACTTTACGTTGTCTTGGGGCCGGTGTTTCGGCAGGAACAAGTCGACCATCCAGGCGTTGCTCCATTCGGTCAGCAGAAAAGTCCACGGATAAACGACCTGAAAGAAATTGGGAAAAGCAAAGCGGTCGTCGATGGACAGCAGATTATGCAAGTGTGTCGTGCCACTGCGCCAGATTCCGAGTACAAAGATCGGGGGCGGAATCTCGGTTCGTTCGATTTTTCGCCCGTACAGCAAATGTTCGCAACCGCCGACGAACGAGTTGGGGAAGGAGGCAAGCGTGGTCAGCGCCGCCCGCGGCCAATAGGGCCAGTCGACCGCGAACCGATTCTCACGCAACACGTTGAACCAAACGGACAGCGGAACCCCGCTAAACGCGCCGGGCCCAATTCGCCTGAGAATCCTGTCACGAATGCGCATTGACCGCCTCGCTTTCACTCTCGTCGTGCATCAGTTCGCCATACCAGTGTTGGTAGCGCGGTGGAGAGTTTTGTCAAGCGCGACGAACCAAGTTCTTCCCAACTTGCACATGCGCCGCTTGAACATGCGCCGCTTGAACATACACCGCGCGGCGAGATTAAGGATGCGTGGCGAAGCGCAGCGCGAACTGGGTGAGGATCTCCGCTGCTTGGTCCAACTGATCGATCGCGATCCACTCGTCCTTGGTGTGGGCCTGTTCGATGTCGCCCGGCCCAAACACCACCGTGGGAACGCCTGCCCGAGCATACCACTGAGCGTTGGTGCCGTAGGCCACTCCGACTTGATTGCCGGGGCCACCGGCCTCTCTGACCATTGCGCCTAGCACGTCCGCCAACTCTCGATTGGTGTCGTCGGGCAGTCCGCTGGTGCTAATGATCGTCGGATCATGTCGCGGCGGCTCGGCGACCGACGGATGCGCGGCGACGTAGTCGATGGCTTGCTGAACCACGTCGCTTGGATCTTCCATTGGCAGGGAGCGGCGATCGATTTCAATCGTGCACCGATCGGGCACGGTGTTCACGCTAACGCCGCCCTGGATTGTTCCGACACTCAGCGTCGGTCTTCCCAAGAGCCGGTGATCGCCCAAGGTTGGCACGATTTGTTGGGCGTACTCTTGCAGTGCGGCAAGAACACCGCTCATTTTGTAGATGGCGTTTTCGCCCCGTTCCGGGTGGGCGCTGTGGCAGGCAATTCCTGTTGTATGACAGCGCCACCGAATGACGCCTTTGTGGGCGACGACGATGTCCAGGCCGGTCGGTTCCGCGACGATGGCGGCGTCGGGCAGTCGCGGAATCAATGGCGAATCGCCTTGACGCAGCAGATCGGCAAACCGGGTCGCTCCGGTGGCCCCGTGTTCTTCGTCAATCGTACAGGCCATGATGATCGTGGGGCGTCGCTCGGCCGGTTCCTCGGCCAGTCGCATCAGTGCCGCCAGCATGCTCGCCATGCCGCCTTTCACATCGCACGACCCGCGTCCATGCAAACGTCCTTCATGAATGACCGGTTCGAAAGGCGGGATCGTCATGCCATCGACGGGCACGGTGTCTTGGTGGGCCTCCCACAACAACAACCGTCCGCCGTTTTCAGGCGACGGAGATCCATCGAGCCGGGCAATGACGTTCGATCGCTGGGGTTCGACAAGATGTCGCTCGCAGGGCAGGCCCAAGCGGCCAAAGAACTGCTCAAGATGGTCCGTCAGTGCGTGTTCGAGGTATTCGGGCCCCGACAATTCGCGGCCCATCGGGTTGATACTTGGAATACGCACCAACTCGCACAGGATATCTAACGCCGTGGACATGGAGATTCTCGAATCACGTCGAATCCATCAATTCGTTCGGGCCGCCGGGCCGGTCATTAAACCACGATCACCGGCAAACGCAACTCCGCACACCGGCAAGCCGCGGCAAACCATGGCGTTGCGACGGCGGGGACCTACCTGTATTGCTAGCGTCGTGGCATGAATCCCCGACGTCCTGGCGGTCCCAAGGTAAATCGTCAGTCCATGACCGTGTTAGTTGACGGTCCCGGAAAAAAGACGGACTGTTTTTGATTGGACAAATCAGATAAGTTCCCGTGCCACTCGGTGCCACTGCCGACTTGCCTCGCGGTGCCAACGGCTTAGCAGACTAGCCATCCCCAAACCGAGTTTTGACGGCTCGCTAGGATACAACCTTCTTCGGTGGAAATTGTGACGACAGAGCCGTTGAATTCTCTTGCTTCGCCTGAATTTCAATTGCTCTTGCGCTGCGCGGGCGGCGCGCGGACTTCAGAGCGGCAACAAGCACTGCGCGTCGCGTGCCGTGAATCACTGAATTGGGATCTGCTCCTTTCCTTGGCGAATCGCCACCGCATGGTCCCGCAACTGCATGGCGCGCTTCGCGCCGCAGGGTGCGAGACTCCGCGGCCGGCCGCGAACGAACTATCGCAAAGCTTCAAAGCCTGCAGCTTTTTCAACATGGCGATGACCGCCGAGCTGGCGCGTATTGCCGCCGCCTTCGCGGAAGCAAAAATTCCGCTCATCAGCCTAAAGGGACCGTTGCTCGCCCAACAAGTGTATCGGCATGGCGAGCAGCGTCAGTATCGCGACCTCGATCTGTTGGTGCCCCCCGAGTTTCTAGTGGCCAGCGCGCGATTGCTGGAGACGCTTGGCTATGGCGGGCAAATCGATTGCTTGCGGAACATGTCCCCCGCCCAACTTCGTTGCTTGAAGAAATTCTATAAGCATGTCAACGGCGTTCGGCGGCGGGGCAGCGAGCCCGTGGTTGTCGAATTACATTGGCGGCTGGGCGAGACGCCCGGCGGGTTTCCCGTTTCCGACAGTAGATTGTGGCAGCACGCGGAGGAAGTCACGGTTGCCGGATGCCGCGTTAACGCGCTGCCTTTTCCCGAGTCGCTCTTGTTTCTGTCCTACCATGGCGGATTCCATCGGTGGAAGCGGCTGTCGTGGCTGTGTGACATGGTCCGTGCGATGGAGTGCCGGCAAATTGACTGGGAAGCCGTACAAGAGTCGGCCTCGCGGTTGGCGGTTCGCCCCTACTTGGAGGTCGCTCTGTTACTCGTCGACGAACTGATTCCGGACCATGCGATTCCACCAGCGGTGTTATCCGAAATCGCGCCGTCCCGCGGGATGCGGCGCGTGCTGGCGTCGGCGCGCCACGCCATGGTTGCGGACCCGATGTTTTATGAGAACCAACCGCTTAGTGCAGTGGCGTTGCATTTTCAAATAGGACACCGTTTTTCCGACAAGCTCCATAGTTTGCAGTCGATTTTTGCTCCCAACTTGGATGATCTCCTAGCTTGTGGATGGTGGCGGGCCCGTATGGCTCGCTGGCAGCGCCTCTGCTCGCGAGTGTGGCAGTCGCCGTCGAATCCAGAGTCACGGGCCGCGTAATGTCTTCATGATGGTCGAAGCGATGCACAAGCGATTCGTCTTTGGGACCCGCTATCTTCAACGGCTGCGAGGCCGCCACTTCAGGCAGTCGGCTTGCGCGGTCGCATTGATGATCTTGGCGGGGCTGCTCAATGGCATCGGGATCTTACTGTTAATTCCCATGCTTCGAATTCTCGGTCTGCCGGGGAGTTCTGAGAATGCGCCAGGACCGCTCTTCTGGGCCAGCCCGGTTTGGGAAGGGCTCAGTATTCCATGGCGCTTGCCCGTCGTCCTGATCCTGTTTGTGTTACTGAGCGGCGTACATGCGATCTTGCTGCGTTGGCAGACAATCGTGGGGGCGCGGCTTCAAGAAAACGTGGTTTGTTCGCTCCGTAACGAACTGTACCGAGCGATCCATCAAGCGAGCTGGCTGTTCTTCATTGGCCGGAGGAATTCCGATTTCACGCATGCGTTGACCGAAAACCTCCGGCGCGTCTCGACAGGTACGATTCAAGGGCTGCGTCTGATCAGTGCCGCCTTCATCACCGTCGTTCATGTGGCGTTGTGTGTGGCAATTTCGCCGGCCATGTCCTTGGTCACGCTGGCCAGTACGCTGGTGCTGTGGCCGCTATTGAGCCGGCAGAATCGGGCCGTTCAGCAGACGGGCAAAGAGCTGACAGAAACAAATCGCAGCTTCTTCAGCAACATCGCCAACCATTTGGCGGGCATGAAAGAAGCCAAAAGCCAGGGCACCCAACAAAGCAACATCGACGCGTTCGAGCAACAAACGGAAGAGATCAAAAATTCTCGCTTGCTCTTCAGCGAGGCCGCGGCGAAAACCACGTTGATCTACTCTTGGGGCGCGGCCGTGTTGTTAAGCGTGCTGCTGTACGTGGCCTACCAGTGGTTGCACGTGCCATTGGTCTCCCTGCTGGTCCTGGTCTTTGTTTTCTCCCGCGTCTTGCCTCGGCTGCGAGAGATTCATAGCTGCTATCTGCAAGTTGTGCACATGCTGCCCGCGTTCAACGCGACGATGGATTTGCTGGAGGAATGCGAGGCCCATCGCGAGCAAGTTGTTCCCCGAATCGAACGGCCCTTGGCATTGAAGCAAGGCATCGAACTGAGAAACGTCGCGTTTCGCTATGATCGACGGGATGACGACGCGTGGACCTTGGAAAACATTTCGCTGGCAATTCCGACCCGCCAAACGACGGCCATCGTCGGTCCTTCGGGGGCGGGCAAGACAACGCTGGCGGACTTGCTGCTGGGGCTGATTGCTCCGGTGCGAGGTGAACTGTTGGTCGATGGGGCGCCGTTATCGACAGATCGGCTGGCGGCTTGGCGGCAGGCGATCGGCTACGTGCCGCAAGAAACATTTCTGTTGCACGATTCGATTCGCGCCAACTTGATGTGGTCCAATCCCGCGGCCTCCGCCGTCGACCTGCGCGAAGCCTTGCGTCTGGCCGCCGCCGAGGAATTCGTTGACGGACTGGCGCTCGGCCTGGACACGATTGTGGGCGACCGCGGTGTTCGGCTGTCTGGCGGCGAGCGGCAGCGAATCGCGCTGGCGCGGGCTCTGCTGCGCAAGCCGGCATTGCTCGTCTTGGACGAGGCCACGAGTTCCCTGGACGCGGAAAACCAACGTCGAATTCGAGATGCCGTCGAAGCGCTGCACGGCGAACTAACGATGGTCGTCGTGGCCCACCGACTGTCGACGGTTCGCGATGCCGACCAGATTGTCGTGCTGGACGCCGGCTGCGTTGTTGAGCAGGGGACGTTCGAGGAATTGTCCCACCGTTCAGGCGGCCGGTTCCGAGCCCTTGTCGAGGCGGATCGGATTACGGATGCCGCATGAAAACCGCGCTGGCCGGCGAATCCACATTCCAGGCCGGCCGAGTGGCTGTTTGCCTAAATTGCCGGGTTTCCTTCCGCGATGTCCAGTTGCCCGTTGTGGCCGAGACGGCTAGAATGGCCAGCTTAGATTTTCGCCAATTCGTGGACCGTGCTTGGATCGCAGAAAATGACCATTGACAAGAGCCTCAAAGTAAATCGCGGACTCGTCCGCACGCGCAATGTTCTTACGCGAGCCGAGCGTCTGGAGAAACTGAAGGAAACCGACCGCTGGCAAGAAGGCGACTCCGTTTTCGGCCTACCTAAGGTCCGCGTCGTCAAAATCTCCCTCAAAAAGAAGAAGAAAGTCAAGAAGGAGGAAGAGGGAGAAGAAGAGAAGACGGACGGCGAATCCTAAACTTCTCGGACTCGTACTGCTTGGTTTTCGATTACGAGTACCTCGATTACAGACGTCTCGTGGCGCAATCGTGCTACCTGCCTCGGCTCTCTCCAGGCTTTGCTCCCATGGCCTTCTGCCTGTATCTTTGAAGCCGCCCAATTGGTTGGCTAGAATTGGAACTCCCCGTTCCAGATTTCGACCTATCCAATAAATCTTCCCTCCCACGCGTGGGCGACATGCGGACGTCGCCACACGTCGCCACCTCGGAGCTTGTCATGCAGCGCGTAACCATCTTGATTTTCCTCGCTCTTTTTCCGGCGCTCGCCGCGAACGCTGAAGTTCACAACGACGCAAGCAAAGTCGAACAAGCTCTTGAATGGCGTGCCGGGGCGGCGTCGGCCAAGATCACTCCGCAAGAACGCTTGCCGATGGCGGGCTACGCCGGCCGAAAGGAACCCGCCGAGGGCGTCGAACTAGATCTGTTCGCCAAGGCGCTGGCGCTCGAAGACCGCGCGGGTCGTCGCGTTGTTTTCATAACGCTGGATCTGATCGGTGTGATCGAGTCGCTTCGCACCTCGGTCTCGGCGCAGGTTCAGGAAAAGTACAACCTGCCGCCGCACGCGCTGGTGATGAACGCCTCGCACACACACTGCGGTCCAGCCTATGGCCGCGAGGAAGCCAAGGAATACTTTGCGAGCTTGACGAAGACGTTGGTGGACCTTGTCGGCAGCGCGCTCGACAAGCTGGAACCGGCCAAGCTGTCGTACAGTTTTGCCCGTTGTGGTTTCGCGATGAATCGCCGCACGCCCACCGAGGACGGCTTTCGCAATCATCCCAATCCCGACGGAGTTGTCGATCATTCCGTGCCCATTTTGCGAGTCGACAACGCCAAGGGCGAATTGCGGGCCGTCCTGTTCGGATACGCTTGCCACAACACAACCATGGGATTCCTAAAATGGCTGGGCGACTATGCGGGCTACGCGCAACACTATTTTGAAAAGGACCACCCGGCCGCGACCGCGCTGTTCATGATGGGCTGTGGCGGCGACCAGAATCCCTATCCGCGCAGTGAGCTGAAATACGCCAAGCTGCACGGACGTTCGCTGGCGACCGCCGTCGAAGCGGCACTGGAAGTTAACCAAGGAACGCCACGGCATCAACGGCCGCTGGCTGGACCATTACGATCGTCGTTGGAGACGGTCGATCTGGAATTTTCCACGCCCGACCGGAAAGATTTTGCCTACCCCGTGCAAGTCGTTCAGTTCGGCCAGCAATTGACAATGATCGCCTTGGGCAACGAAGTCGTCGTCGATTATGCCCTGCGGCTTAAACGAGAACTTGCCGAGCCGGACGGTCCAGCCATTTGGGTCGCCGGCTATTCAAACGTCTATTCGGGATACATCCCCAGCCGCCGAGTGCTGCTGGAAGGCGGATACGAAGCCAGGAGCCGCCCGTGGAAGCCCAACCTGGAAGAACGGATCATCAGTAAGTCGCACGACCTGGTGAAGCGGTTAAGGGCGAAGCAAACGGGGGAATAACCACCTGGCAATTCGAATCATTGAGCGTTGCGCGAGCTTGGGCCTTGAAGCAATCCCGAACTCTCGCTTGATGGGTTTTTCTCGCTCCCGATGGTTGCTCGAAATTGACTCAACCTGCCAACCGTCGCGGGATGGTTTGCGTTTCGAGATCCGGCCTGGTCGTCTGGCGGATTGAGGCGTTGAGTACTTTTGTCGGAGACGGCGCAACCGTTCTCGCTGCATTCGCTCACCACGGCACCATCGCTGCGGCAACCACCGCACAGATTATTCCGAATCCGAACCATCCCAGTGAGACCAGCAGCGCCAATTTGGTCCGTGGCCTTTCCGGTGCGGCCAGCAACTGAATAACTTCTCTCGAGTATTTGCCATGTGGCTGCAGCAAGGCCTCGAGCTTTTGTCGGGACAGTTTCGGCACCTCGTCTACGGCGACACCGTGATTCCTTAACGACTCCACTAAATCATCTGACAAATACTGTCGCGCCGAGAACCAGTCATGCCGACGCAGAATCGTATAAACTGCCAGCCCCATTAGGCCGAATGCCCCGCTGACACTCGCGGCAGCCGTAGCGAGCGATACCCAAGTCATCTGAAACTCCATTTCTCGTGGAAGTTCAATTGCCATCGCTTCCTTGGCTTTGGTAAATGTTGAACTCTTATGGCACGTGTGTATCGCGAGATCCCCCCGCTTCCGCCAGCCGCCGATCGATCTCGTCGTTGCTAAGATCTGTTGCTCGCAACGTGTCCCGGTAGTTCTCAATGATGAGTTGAGCGATTGGATGTTGGTAGCCGTTTTGCTCTTGGTGCGCTAAAAGGATTCGAACGGCGTGCGTAATCTCCGAGACCGCCTCCTGGTAGCGTTTGGTCGCACAAAGAATACGCGTCAACACGCTGCGAGCGGCCGCGACGCGCGGATCATTCTCACCAACGGATTCTTCATAAATCATGATCGCTCGTCTTGCAATCGGTTCGGCATCCGCCGCGCGATCCGATTCCCATAATAGCTTCGCCAAGTTGTTGAGGCAGTTGGCGACGTGCTGGTGTTTGGGACCGCAAGACCGCTCGACGATCGCCAGGGCGCGCCGCATCAGCGGCTCGGCTTCGGTGCGGCGATTTGTAGCCTGGAGCAACCTGGCAAGGTTGTTGAGGCACATGGCGACATCGGGGTGATCGGCTCCGTTAGCTTGCTCCTCGATGGCCAACGCGCGGCGTATCAGCGGTTCGGCATCCGCAAGACGGTTCGTGGCTTGGAGCAAATGCGCCAAGTTGTTTAGACGGCAGGCGACCTTCGGGTGCTCGGATCCGTAGGACTGCTCGTCGATGTCCAGCGCGCGGCGAATCAGTGGCTCAGCGTCCGCCAGTCGGTTCGTGTTCATTAGCAGCATTGCCAGATTATTGAGCGCGTCGGCGACATTCGGATGGCCCGCTCCATGGGAATGCTCGAAGATAGCCAATGCGCGGCGCATCAGCGGCTCGGCTTCAGTCAGACGGTTCGTGGCTTGGAGCAATGCCGATAGGATGCTCAGGTCGCGGCCAACGACGGGGTGGTCATGACCAAGCGATTCCTCGTCGTTGGCGCGGTGGTGACCGTACGATTTTTCATCGATCGCTAGCGCTCGGCGGATCAACGCTTCGGCCTCTGCAAAACGGCCCTTGGCCTGGTGCAACCTCGCGAGGTTGTTGCAGCCGATGGCCACTTCGGGGTGGTCGGTTCCGTAGGACTCCTCGAAGATAGCCAACGCGCGCCGCATCAAGGGTTCGGCCTCAGCCCGTCGGTTTTCATACAATGTT
>JAJDEH010000063.1 GCA_029259935.1 Planctomycetota bacterium | reverse complement strand
TCGAACGAACTGGTAAGTTCCATCGTAGGCGGCTTCCGTGCCAGAGAAATTGAAAGGTAAGATGGTCAATTTCAATTGTCACGGGCCGCCTTTTTCGCGCCAATACCAGTCACGAAAAGTGCAAAACAGGAACTAAGGGATGGCTCTACAATAGCTAACAGCTTCCCCATTTTCTGAAGAGACACCAACGGGGCCCGACCCATTGTGGTGCAGGCGTCCCGCCTGCGATTTGCAGCCGAGACGGCCGCACCACAATGATCATTCAAGCCCGCTCTAGAAGCACCGAAGTGGCCCCCTGCCCTGCCCCGTCTGGAAAGGCCGAGCCGCAACATCACGAAAGTGGGTCTTGAGCTGATCCGCGCCGGCGCGGTAATTGCTAGAATACCTCGTCATCTGTTCTTCCCCACACGCTGACAACTCAACTTTGGAATTCAAGATGTTTGCACCAAAAAATCTTCTATCGCCGCCCGCGATCATCCTTTGTTACTTGCTAGTGGCCGGTTGCTCCGGCGATCAAGGCGGTCCACGCAATACCGAATCACAAGAGCCATCATTAGAGTTGGCGACACTCTCCGAAAAAGAACTAGCCGACGGTTGGATTTCATTGTTCGACGGTCAGACGCTATTCGGCTGGAAGCCGCATTGTGAGGCGAATTTTCGAGTCGAAAACGGGACCATCGTTGTGGATGAAGGCGACGTCGGTTTGCTCTGCACGACCACCGAGTTTGATAACTATGTTTTGCAAGTCGATTTTCGCGCCGACGCGGGCACCAACAGCGGAATTTTCCTGCGCACCGCCGCCAGGCCGACGGAACCGGGCGTCGATTGCCATGAACTGAATATCGCTCCGCCGGACAATCCGTTCCCAACCGGTTCGCTGGTCGGTGAAATCAAAGCGAGCGAGACGGCCGAAAGCACGCAGTGGCAAACCTTCGAAGCCACGATCGACCAAGGTCACATCGTAATCACGCTCGACGGCCAGCAAGTTTGCGAACGCACCGAAAGCGAACCCATCGCCCGCGGCCTGATCGGCCTACAACATAACGAAGGCAAGGTCGAGTTTCGCAACATCAAGCTCAAGCCGTTGCTGGCGGATGCGGATCGCATCTTCAACGGCAAGGATCTGGCGGGATGGACTGAGTATCCCGACATGGACAGCGAGTTCACGGTAACCGACGAGGGTTACTTGAACGTCAAGAACGGCCGCGGGCAACTGGAAACAAAAGGCCAGTACGGCGATTTCATTTTGCAGCTTGAATGCATATCCAACGCCAAGCATTTGAATTCAGGCATCTTCATTCGCTGCATTCCGGGCGACGTGATGATGGGCTACGAAAGCCAGATTCACAATGGTTTTAAGGACGATGACCGAACCAAACCGATCGATCACGGCACGGGAGGATTCTTCAAGCGGCAAGAGGCGCGGATCGTGGTCGCGGAAGACAAGGCCTGGTTTTACAAGACCATCATCGCCCACGGCTCGCACATGGCCGCTTGGGTGAACGGGATGCAGGTCAGCGACTGGACCGACGATCGCGCGCCTCACGAAAATCCCCGCGAGGGACTGCGCACGGCGGCGGGCACGATCATGATTCAAGGCCATGATCCAACGACCGACCTTTCGTTCCG
Organism: Planctomycetota bacterium; assembly: GCA_029259935.1. The sequence goes on along the minus strand of JAJDEH010000063.1, from coordinate 2,376 downwards.
TAACCTGCGAGCGCGCGAACTGGCGGGGAACACCGCAAGTGAATAAGCACCCGCGCAAGTGTCCGAATCGGGTGGCCGGGGTCGAGCGAAAGCGAGCCCCCAGGTTTTCGCGCTGGGGCTCACGTTGTTCGACCCCAGGCACACGGAAACGAAGTCCTAGTCGACCAGTTCAAACACCACACGCACGCTGCGCCGCACTCGAATCGGGCGATTTTGGGCGGAGACATGTTGCGGAGGCCTTCGCAATTCGTTTCCCAATGCAAAAGGATCGGCATTCACGTCTTCATTCGAATCGTGCAGCGTTTGCACCGACAGCACGCGGCCAAGGCCCGCGCCGATGAGCTTGGCCAGCGGTTCCGCTTGGGCACGCGCGTCCTCAAGAGCCGCTTCATAGGCCATTCGGTTCAACTCGCCCGGATCCTTGACGCCAAACAAGACCATGCGGCCCACACTGGCAGAGTATCCGAAACTTCCCCTTGACTGGGAAAAGGAGACACCAGCTTCCACGGCCGAATCCACGACTTCGGCCAGACGCTTCAGGATTTGATCGCGTTCTTCTTGGTCCGCGATTTCCAGACGAAAGATAACCACTTCCCGAACGATGAACTTTCCGTCCGTGTCCCCTCCCCCACCACCACCAAAGGGATCGCCATTGTTGCTCGTCCCCGACACATGGCTCAAGAGCTCGCCTTGGAAGTGCAACGTAAGCCCGGGATGTTGATCCGCGACGAACTTCTTGGCAAGCTCCGCCTTCAGCTTCGCGTGTTTTCGCGCCGCATCCGCCGTCGTATCAGCACTGCCTTCAAACACTCCCTTGACCAACGCATGGTTGGGAAAATCGGACGTGGCACCGACCCCAAGAACATTGATCTCTCGGCGCGATTCTTGAGCCCACGACGTTCCGCCCCACAGCACCAACCAGCTCAACATCACCAACGACAATCGACGCCTTAGTAAGTGAGGCATGTGCGGTTCTTTCCGGTTTGAATGCCATGAATGGAAGATTGCCCCCGCACTTCGATTGTGATGCACGCGACCGTTCTTGTCAAAAGAAAAGGCTGCGAAGCAACGCAACAACACATTGAAGAGCGGGTTCTCTCGCACCCAGGCTCAATAACACCAACGGCGGACCAACGTGGCGTACAGATGGTTCGCGGATTGTCGCGGCCAGCCAGGGAACGCATCTCTCAAACATGCCCCGAAGTCGGTTGCGCAGAGAGCGGATTCGCGGAATTGTTGATCGCGGACTCCTGTTCATTCGGCCGCTTGGCGAACACGATCTTCAGCTTTCTGGGGCCGCACATTCCCGGAAATACTCGTCAATGATTTGCTTGAGTTGCGGCCACGTTCTTATCATGTCACCCACTAGCATCTCCACGAATAAGTCATCCACGGCCTCGCAACGATGGCGCGCCAACGTCTGGCAGGCATGTTCCCAGGACGCAACCCACTCGTGGTCGCGAATGATCCGAATGGCGGTTTCCAGTGTCTTCGGGTGAGATGACAACTCAAGGGCCTGAAGCAATATTCGGCCTGCGTCCCAGGGAAGTCCATGGCTGTCGAGACGTCGTCGTCGCGAAAGAACGTCTTCGATATCTTCGTCGCTGATTGTCTCGCCGTTCGTCGCAACTTGCCAGTTTGCGATAACTTGATCGAAACTGGGAAAGACGGACGATAGGTCACCCGGGGCAACGCCATTCGGGAGTTCCCCCGGGGCCGCAATCTCAAGCTGATGGCAAAACTCTGCCGACGCTTTCTCGTCGATCCGGTCGTTGGCGTATTGGATTTCGCGGTGCCCTTCAGAGACTAACTTTCGCAGATTGCGCGGTACCTTCAGCTCCGAGTCACGCTTATTCCAGTCCGCTGGATAGTAGGGAGAAATCGTCAAGCAACTGAAGGGACGGCCTGCTCTGGCGGCAGCCAAGGCACGGTGATGTCCATCCAACAGGGCCGCCATCGCGCCTGGCAGTTCAAGTGCGATCCCAGGCTTTTCCTCAAATTCCTGCTCCGCACGCGCCAGCGCATTGCCGCGGAATGAACTGACGGGCTGCGTTGGAACGAGAAACCGGGGGCGTGTCACCATACCGAACCGACAGGAAAGCCCTTCGACCTCCCGCAGCTTGGTGTAGGCAGACCAGAAGAAGTGCCCCTCGCCATCCGTTGGGAAAAGCTCTGTGTAGCGACAATTAGTTTTCCCGGTCAGCGACCATTAGAAGCCCTGGGTTGACGGGGAAGTGCTAGCTTTGTTTGCGGGGCGATTCTTCACCCAGCGACAATTAGAATTCCGGCCCAACGATGTTTCCTTCAACATCGCATCTCCCGATTCTCATGGAGGTTGCGATGATCACCGATGGACAAGTCAAGGAACTGCGGCGA
>JAJDEH010000062.1 GCA_029259935.1 Planctomycetota bacterium | reverse complement strand
CCCCCCATCCCCGCGGTTCGCTCGACTTGGATCATCTCGCCGCTGTGGGACAGCGCATTTCTGATTGCCACGCCGGTGGTGATCGTGCCGGTCGTCTGGTACCTCTCGCAAAACTATGCGTCGCCCGAGATGGTCAGTTTGCTGGTCGCGTCGTTTGCTTCGCTGGCGCATCACTTGCCGGGATTCATGCGTTGTTACGGCGATCGGGAGTTGTTCGACCGCTTTCATTGGCGTTTCTTGCTGGCTCCACCCATGCTCATGGCGGTCGCTCTGTTGTTTACGTTCTCGGGATATCATGGGCTGTTGTTATTGCTGTTGCTGTGGGGAACTTGGCACGGACTGATGCAGACTTACGGTTTCATGCGGATCTACGACCTGAAGGCCGGCGTTCGCGATCAGATCACCGCCCGGCTAGACTTCTCCGTTTGTTTTTTGATCTTCGTGGCCGGCGTTGTCTTCAGCGACGCGCGTGTCTACAGCGTCATGGCCACAATCTGGGAGTGCGGCGCGCCGACGATCGATTCGATTTGGCTGGTGCGCTTTCGCTGGCTGACTGGCATCAGCCTGCTCGTCGCGATCGCGGGATACCTGGTCAATCTGCTGCGCCTGTATCGGGCGGGCCAACCGATTCGGCTCACTAAGATTTTCCTCGCGCTGACGACCGGTTGGATCTACTGGACGACGGGCATGATCACGACGAACGTCCTGATTGGCGTGGCGATGTTCGAGATCTTTCACGCGATCCAATACTATGCCATTGTCTGGACTTACAATCGCCGCTTGGCCGACCGAGTAGGCCAACGGTTCGGCCTGTTGGGTTTTCTATTCCAAGACCGCTTCGCGTTCTTGGGTCTGTATCTGGCGGCGATCCTCGCGTTCGGCTCGTTGCGTCTGCTGGGGGACGGGATCGCCAATCCCACTTTTCAAAAGGCCATGCTGGCATTGATCAGCACGTCGACTCTTTTGCACTTCTACTTCGATGGCTTCATTTGGAAAGTGCGAGAGCGGAAGACACAGGTGAACCTGGACATTGAGCGACATGAATCTTCCCCGCTGCAATTGGCCGTTCCCGCGTTAACGCATGGTGCCAAATGGGCTGTCTTGCTGTTGCTGCTGGGTGGAGTTTATTTTCTGGAGCATCGGCAGACGAGTCACCTGAAAAAGTCGCCCGAGTTTCGTCAAGAAATCGTTGCCAACCTGGCTGCCTGGACTCCGCGGTTACCCGAGGTGCAGTCGTTACGTTGTCGCGAGGCGCTCGAACGCGGCGATACCAACCAGGCCTGCGAACTGGCCCGCCAAGTCGTCGGACTGCGACCACGGACGCACGCGGCTCATGCGCAACTGGGCGCGGCTCTGTTGGCGGCGGGTGAACATGAACAGGCGGCCGCCGCCTATCGGCAGGCAAAGTTGCTGGTTCGCGAGCCTTGGGAAAAAGAATTCTATACCGCTTGCGAGTTGGAGGCGGCCGGCGACTGGCAAGGCGTCGAGCAGGCTTTGAAGAAAGCCGACGCGCTGAACCCCAACGAACCCGAGGTGCTGTCAAACCTCGCGGATGCCTATCGGCACCAAGGAAAGTATCGGCAGGCCGCGGACGAGTATCGCCGCATGTTGCAGGTCAAGCCTGATTCACTGCGGACACGTCTGAAACTAATTGATGCTGTTCTGCTGATGGAGGACTACAGTGTGGCCGTCGAGCAATCGCGGCTAGCTGTCCAGCAGGCTCCGAATTCATCCGCGGCCCACCTGGCGTTAGGCAAGTCGCTCAACGCGAATAAAGAGTATCAAGACGCGATCGCGTCGCTAGAAGAAAGCCTTGCATTGGATGAGTCGAGTGCCGAAGCCTATTACCATCTTGGCCTGGCGCGGATTCTAACCGGAGCCTTCGCCGACGCGCAAGTCTCGCTGCGCCGAGCGATCAAGATTGACCCCGAGCATCCGATGGCCCACTTTCAACTGGGCAACGCCTCTTCCGGGTTGGGCGATTGGGAAGGCGCGGAACGCCAGTATGCGCGGGCCGCACAGCTCTCACCAAACCTGGTGGCCGCGGTTGATAATCTAGTCGCGGTGCAATTCGAACAAGAAAAATTCGAGGAAGCCAAAGAAACCTACCGCCAAGCGATCCAGCGGCATAGTGAAAACGCTTCGTTCCATTACAACTTGGCGCTGCTGCTGATGAACGAGAACGAATTCGACGAGGCCCGCCAACTCGTTCGCCGCGCGCAGCGATTGGGATTCCAACCGGAACCTGAGGTGTTACACGAATTGGGCCTGTGAGCGATATCAGGCAACCGCGGCTGTCGCCTTATTGGTCGACCAACGGTTCTTTCTTTTCCGTGATCACTTCGAGTTGTGGCGACAATTCGGCGTTCAATTCAATGAACGCTTTTTCTTCTTCGGGCACATTATCTTCGTGGAAGATTGCCTCGACGGGACACTCGGGAACGCACGCTTCGCAGTCAATGCATTCATCGGGGTGAATGTAAAGCATCTGCTCGCCTTCGTAAAAGCATTCGACCGGGCAGACCACCACGCAATCGGTGTATTTGCAACCAAAACAGGCTTTGCAGACGACATGTGTCATGGGGGCTCAACTCCATCAGACATTCACGAATGTTTACGAATAAAAAAATCTTGCGTATTCAAAAAATACCACAAATGGGGGCCTGGCAATTGGAGTTGGCCGCCAATATGTGTGTACGGGAAATGTACGAGATGACGCTAATTCCTGTCAAGCCGCCACTTTATCGTGAATATTTCCCGGAACCATCAGACTTGCCTCGTTTTCACACCGTATCTAAAATAGAGGATATGTTGAAGGTGAGGGTTGTACGGTCATGGAGGGCAAGCAGCATCGGCCGTCCCCTCAAATCTTTAAACCTGGCGAAAGAAGTCTGGCGTGGGACTTTCCGACATTGATCGAAATCTCCTCCAGCGCTGTATTGCGCGGAAGCCGAGAGCTTGGGAAGATTTCGTGGACCGCTATTTGGGGTTAGTGGTACACGTTATCAACCACGCCGCGCAGTCTCGTTCGATTCGCTTGACGTCTCAAGATTCTGAAGATTTGGCGGCCGAAGTCTTTATGGCCTTGGTCGACGATGAATTCGCCGTGCTACGTCGATTTCGCGGCGAAAGCAGTCTCGCCACGTATCTCACCGTAGTGTCTAGGCGTGTGGTGGTTCGCGAACTATTGAAACGCAAAACCACTTCCAGCTTGAACGAGGCGGCAATCGCTGAGACGAGCGACAACGGCGGTGAGCGGCCGGAAGGGCGAATCAGCGACCACGAAGAAGTGGCCCGTTTGCTGGATGGACTCAACGGCACCGAAGCGGATGTCGTCCGCCTGTACCACTTGGAAGGCAAGTCTTATCAAGAGATCAGTTCCCAGGTCGGCATGCCCGAAAACAGCATCGGCCCCACGTTGAGCCGAGCGCGCGCCAAAATGCGCCAAGCCGGGGTCGAGCAAGGTTCGACCTAGGCGTATCCCATTTTCCTCCTGGTGCTGGGGAAGTAAGCCAACGGATTGCCTGAACCTCGATTTCCGCCGTCTGGTGCTATCTGCTTTGGGGGCTCGGCTGGTAAGCCGCTCGAAATCGGATTACGCTTGTTTCCCCACTTACGCACGTCGGCCACTGGCTCAACATCTGGGGACCCATCTCATTGCCACCTTTTGCATCGATGAATATCTGCCACGTCAAGTGAACTCGGGATCCCTCCTGACGGCCTACACACTTGACCAACTACACGAACTGGCATCGCGGCAGACGATCACGCTGCCCATCTGTTCGCTCGGCACGCCCTGTCAGCAGTTGTTCGACTTGGGACCACTGGTCCTGCCGCCTCTGTATCACGAAGCGATGGATGGGGAACTGAAGTCCGAGATCTTATCCCGCGTTGGCCAATGCTTTCCCTATCTTGAAGGGACGGCACGTCAACGCGATTTCGGGGGCGATTTCCAAATCGTGGAACTGCCGCCTGCAAAGCATCCGGGGCCCGCAGCGCCTCGCGTGCTGGCGTTCAGCGTGGATACGGCCGTGGAAGAGCATGGTCCTCACTTGCCACTGATGACCGATACCATCCAAAGCTATGGCGTGTTGCAACGGCTGGCGAGCGAGGTGGACGGATTTCATGTGGGCCCGCCCGCGGCGTATGGGCACCTCACCTGGGGAGTGCCGTTTGGAATGAGCATCGACGTTACGCCTCCATTGCTGACACGTTATGTGGCCGGTTTCACGAATGCCATTCTGGATTGGGCCGCGCCCGAGGCGTTGTATGTCGTGGACGTGCATGGTTCGATGGTGCATCGCAATGCGATTCAAGAAGGACTTCGGCAGAGCCGCTGCGACCGCTGGTCGTTTCGCTGGCTGCACGAACCGCTCGTCGAATTCGCCGGCGACCGAGGCGACCAACACGCGGGCGGCGTGGAAACGTCGCTAGTCCATCACATCAATCCCAATCTCGTGGATGGCCAATGGTGGCCGAGTCGATTGGACGAGCTGACGGCGCGACAGATGTCGCTGGATGAAGCCGTGGAGCTATCGCCAGACCTGAACCGGTTCGTCCAGCAAGTCGAAGCCAAGTCGTTGAACGGCATTGTGGGCGACGTGCGAAACTTCTACCAAGTCGACGCGGAACTGATGATGAACCGGATGCTGGATGTCGCGCGCGCGGACGTCGAGGCGTTGCTGGGGGCTGCTTCCTAGGTTAGGGGATGTGCTGCTTATCACAAGCAGTCGCCGCTACGGCTTCTTTGCCAGCGAAAATGTCTTTGACGTAACGGGAATCAGTTGCCAACCGTTTTGGTAATAGGTTCCTTGGCGAAGCAGCCAACCGCCGGTGTCGAACTCGGCGGTAACTCCGTTTGTCGAGACCCTCACGAACTCGCCATTCCAGGTGCGGTCATTTGGATCGCTGTTGAGCCGGCCGTTCAACGTGAGATCAACTCGCTGCAAGGCTCCCACATTCGGCGCATTGACAAAATAGAATGCGTCGATCGAATTGGTCCGAAAGCGGCTTCCATTTTGCGGGCACACTAACTTTGGCGAATTCGGAACGACAGTGTTTCCATAAAGCCGAAGTTCGATTTGGTCACCCGTATTGGCGGCGTCGTGCGGAGGCTGGGGCGAATTCCCGGCGCGCGTCTTGATCTCGATTTTATAGATCTTGCTACCGCCACCGACGTGAATGACAGGCCCAGGAAGTGTTCGCGAGCCCGAAAAGCCGCTAATGCGCAAACTCACATTTCCCGAACGAACATTGTTGGTCACTTGCTGCAGGTTCGTTGCGGCAATGGAATTCACTTGTGTGATGATATTGTTGACGGCCAAGCTTTGGGCTTGCGCGTATCCACCGGGAGCCAAATGGGTGATCTTCAGGCCGCTGCTGACCCGCTGCGTTCGCATTCCCAACAAGCTGGAATATTGTTCGGCGGCGGTCGAAGAGGTTCGACGCCACGATTCTCGTGCGAGCCGGCCAGACGCGGTCGACCGATAGAGAATTTCTAGACTGCCCACGGGCAATTGCATCCGCGCCAGCAGGTTCCCGGTATTTGCCGTCGTGCCATTGATTGAAATGATCGTGTCGTTGGCGCGCAGGCGACTGGAGGCACTGCCTTGCACGGAAAAAATGCTTGTAAATCCGGCACCGCTGGGCGGGCTGCTGATCTTGACGCCGGGACCCGGACTGGCCGGCGTCGTCCCTGAAATGCCAATGGCCGCCAGCGAGGTTTGGGCAATCGCCGTATTGGCGGAAAAACAAAAGAGAAGTCCAACAAACAAAACGACTGTAGTCTTCACGCTATTCTCCTTAAGCTTCGATGAATTCGATTTGAACGGCATGAAAACCGGCTATCGCGAGCATTCCAGGGTCTTGATCCGTTTATCGGCAAGGCTCCAATACTCCAACGTAAAGTCGTTGGGAAGCGCCGACCAGTTGAATCGACTGACGGGTGTAAAAGGCCCGCTGGTCCTAATCCGCAGGATCACGTCTCCGGCCGCGCACCCCGATTCCTGCAACAGGGAATTCGCCACGCTCCTGATCTTGAAGCTGCCGCCCGGCATCACATCGCACGAGACGCCAAGCATGGGAACGGTCGAACGGCTTAGCACCGGAGAAACCGTAAGCGTTTTTGTCGCGGATGGAACGAGGGTCAATGTGATCGAGGACTCATATCGTGCAAGTTCGATCAGGTCATCGATGCTCTGTACGGGAATTCCATTTGCCTTGGTGATCAATTCACCCGAGGCGAGCCCCGCGGCCGCGGCGGGACTCCCGGTGTCCGGCGCTTTGTCCAGTTTCAAGCCGGCGGTCGGACTGCTCTGATAGGTCGCGGTTAGCCCCAGCAGGCGATCGTAATTTTGCCGAGGGGCGACGCCGCCGGCCGGAATCGGAATCGAAATCTCATGCGGCGTATTGCTGCTTCCCCGCAACACCAGCAGTTTCAACGTGCCGCCCGCGGCCCGTTCCGCTGCCGTTTTTAGGTCAATTCGCCGGGCCGTGGAACCGCCGTTGGCCTGGAAGATCTTATCAAACCTCCTGAGAGACAACCCGCCGCGAACGTTTCGAACATACAGAAACTTCTCACCCCGCAGCGCTCGCGGCTCGACGTCTAGCAGCAGCGCCGCATCGTCCAACACGTCGGTTGGCCGCGGCGTACTGGAAAGTTCGACCTCAAAGATGGCGGGCGAATAACTTCCCGGCAGTGAAGAACTGTCAAAGGCCTCGATCCAAAGTTTCTTTCGGCCTTGAGTTTTCAACAGTACAACGAGGGCATCCAGTTGCGTTGCCGAAGTCGTGGGAACCCCATTGACAGTCTTGATCACGACGCCGGTTGGAAGACCGCCAATGTCCGCCGCGCCGCCGGGGGTCACGGCCGCAACCTCAACTCCCTTGAACGCCGGGTTCGCATTCGAATAGGTGTCGGCCTGCATACCGATATGGGATATCGGGGTCGCGGCCAGAATTGGTGTTGCCGCAATGAGGGTCGCCGCAACGAACAGAGCAAAACAAATCGTTTGCTTGGATGATTTTCCTGTCACGATCAATTCCTTGTTGGGAAACCCCTGACGGATTTCACGACGGGTGTAAAAAAAGCCGTCCCCTGGATAAAGACGGCTCGTGAAATCGATTAATAACGGCGGGTTAACTCTTGTTAGCCAATCGCTCGTCGGCTGTGGAGTCACCCGGCTTCATAGTACGCGCCTGCACTTTCGCTTTCTGAATGCGCAACCGCAATGAACCTTGAATGCGCTCCAGCGACTTGCTGATCTTCTTGGATTGAGCCCTGTCGCTCAGTTCCACGCGGACCGCGTTGGCCAAGGATTGAATCGCATCTTTCTCTTTGTCGAGAGCAATCTCAGTGAACCCTTTGTAGTACCAAGCGCGTGCATCGAGATCCGATGCTTCGACCGAGGAGTTCAGGTTTTCAAGAGCCTCTTCGTAGTTGCCCTCCCAATAGGCATGGAATCCCTCGCCGTACCACAGGCTGGCGGTTTCGGGATCGACGTGACGCCGCGGCTGGCTCGTGGCGGTAGCCGAAACCTGAATCGAATTCGCGTCGTTGCTTTGATGGACCGACTTGGCGATCACTTCGGCCGTAATTG
>JAJDEH010000061.1 GCA_029259935.1 Planctomycetota bacterium | reverse complement strand
ACGCCGCATATCGGCTATCTGCATCGCTGTGCCGAAAAGATCGGCGAGAATCTTGCCCCGCCACAATGGATTCCCTACACGGACCGGATGGACTATCTGGCCGGGATGAACATGAATCTGGGGTTCTCGCTTGCCACAGAAAAATTGAACGGCATGGAAGTACCCGAGAAAGCAATGACGCTGCGGGTCTAGATCGGTGAGTTGTGCCGCATCGCCAGTCACTTAGTTGGCATGGGAGCCTACGGCTTGGACTTAGGAAGTTTTAGTCCATTCCTGTATGCGTTTCGTGAACGGGAAATCATTCTCGATCTGTTTGAAGAAGTCTGCGGCGCGCGTTTGACCTACAGCTACATCACCATTGGTGGCGCCACGCACGATTTGCCGACATCGATTCCGATTCCGCCCGGTTTGGCATCGCTGACCGGCCGCGACGAGAACATGCATGTCAGTTGGCTGGACGCCGTGTCGATGTTCCTAGATTGGCTGGAACCGCGGATCCGGGAATATCACACCTTACTGACGGAAAACTCCATCTTCATCAAGCGGACCGCAGCCATCGGCGTTTTATCTCGCGAAGACGCGATCAGCTATGGCTGTTCCGGACCGGTACTGCGCGGCAGCGGAGTCGATCACGATTTGCGCCGTGACGGCGAAGCGATCTATACGCGGATGTACGAGGGCTACGATTTTGAAGTCCCGGTCCCGCCATTTGCCAAAGCTCCGCCCGAAGCCATCGTCGGCGACAACTGGTGCCGGTTTTATGTGCGCATGATGGAGGTGGTCCAATCGATCGGTCTGGTTCGCCAAGCAATCGCCAAGTATCCCACGGCAGAGGGAACTTACCGCGTACCATACAAGATGAATACCAAACTTCCCTCTGCAGAATGCTACCTGGAAACGGAAGCTCCTCGTGGACAAATGGGATTCTTCATTGTCGGTGACGGCAAAGCGGAACCGCTTCGCGCGCGAGCCAAAAGTTCTTGCTTCTGCAATCTGTCAGTCACCGCCGATCTGTGCCGCGGCTGCCTCTTGGCCGATATTCCGTCGATCGTCGGATCACTTGATGTCGTGATGGGCGAGATCGACCGCTAGGAAGATTGACTAAGGAGTTGCCACCGAAGATTAAACTCGGCAATCTGGCGAAACTGCGGCACGCTTCTGCGTGCTTCCACCAAGGAATCTCACGACTAGGCTACGTGCATCGCGAATCTTCCGCTATACTCCTCGACTGTTGAAATCGATCGGTGTCAAACGACGGGTGCGACACCTCCTTTTTTGTGTGGTCCCCGCCGCGCGAGAAACTATCAGATGAATCGACACGTCAAATGAGTAATCAAAAAACACTTCACGAAAAACTCTCGGAATTGACCAGCAATCTTTGGTGGTCTTGGCAACCTGAAGTCAGTGAAATTTTTCGCACGATCGACCCGACCAGATGGTCACAACTGGCACATAACCCAGTCATTTTGCTGCGCGAATATCCGCCCGAAAAGCTAGAACGCCGAGCCTTAGAAGTCAGCCTGAATACGCGGATCAATTGGGCGTATCGCCGCTGGCAAGGCTACATGGAATCGACCGATACTTGGGGTGCGATGCATGCAGGCGTGTTGGGGCAACGACCGGCCGCTTATTTTTCGGCAGAGTTCGGCTTGCACGAATCGTTGCCGATCTACTCCGGTGGTTTAGGTGTACTTTCGGGCGATCACCTCAAAAGTGCCTCCGACTTGGGTGTCCCTCTGGTTGGGGTGGGGCTGTTCTATGATGAAGGTTACTTCAATCAACACCTCGACGAGAACGGTTGGCAACAAGAATCCTACACGGAATTAAAAGTCGAAGACCTTCCGGTACGTCCGGCGCTTGATCCGGCAGGCAAGCCGGTCGTCATCTCTGTGGCAACGCGGAGCGGTGAAATTTTTGCGCGTGTTTTGCGTGTCGACGTCGGACGGGTTCGTTTGTTTTTGTTGGACGCCGACATCGAACAAAACAAGGATGAGGACCGTCAACTGACGGCTCGATTGTACGGCGGCGATCAACGGGCACGAATTCGCCAAGAAATCATGCTGGGCATCGGTGGAGTTCGCGCGCTGGAAGCGATCGGCATCCAGCCGGGTATGATTCACATGAACGAAGGGCACTCGGCCTTTGCAGGCTTAGAAGTCATTCGCAGGCGGATCGTCGACGACGAACTCAGCTTTGACGAAGCGTTGCGGGAAACAGCAGCGATGTGCGTCTTCACCACTCACACACCGGTCCCCGCCGGGCACGACCGTTTTGACGCGAGCCTCGTCGAGGAACACCTGGGACCGCTGCGCGATGAATTGGGGCTCAGCTACGAGGCCCTGCTGGGACTGGGCCGCGTGGAACCGCAGAACGATCACGAAACTTTTTGCATGACTGTGCTGGCCTTTAAACTCAGCCGTCAGGCCAACGCCGTTTCCAGTCTGCATGGTGTTGTCAGCCGTCGCATGTGGGCCAACCTTTGGCCGTGGCGAAGCGAAGAAGAAATTCCCATCGGACACATCACCAATGGTGTGCACGTGCCGACATGGTTGGCCGGACAAATGCGGATGCTATACGACCGCGTGTTACCGGAAGAATGGTATTTAAAAACCGGGGAGCCTGAAGTTTGGGCCGGTTTCGAATCGGTCACACCTGGCGAATTGTGGGAAACGCATCAATTGCTCAAGACGCGGCTGATCGCATATGCACGCAGAAAGCTTGTCACACAAGCCGAGCGGCGAAAAGAGACCCCCGAAAAGATCGAGCAATTGCGCAGTTCACTCGATCCCCAAATCTTGACCATTGGATTCGCGCGGCGGTTTGCTCCCTATAAACGGGCCGACCTGTTTATGCGCGACCTGGATTTGCTGGAAGAGTTGATCAGTGACGAGGAGCGTCCGATCCAATTCATCTTCGCGGGCAAAGCCCATCCCGCTGACGATAATGGGAAATCGATCGCGCAACGGATTCACCAGCTTTCGCAGGAGAAACGATTCCGTGGACGTGTGGTGCTGTTGGAAAATTACGACATCAACTTGGGACGGCATATTGTGCAAGGGGTCGACGTCTGGCTGAACAATCCCAGGCGGCCGCTGGAAGCCTCAGGTACCAGCGGACAGAAGGTGGTACTTAACGGGGGACTGAACTGTTCAATCCTGGACGGTTGGTGGGCAGAA
>JAJDEH010000007.1 GCA_029259935.1 Planctomycetota bacterium | reverse complement strand
GACGCCATGATCGCGGAGCGATCAGCGACTCAATCGTCGTTCGACCGCCGGGGCGGCCGCCGCGATTGCTTTCGTTGCGAGGTCTGGCGTTTGCCTTCTAAGCGTCTTTCGCGTGAGCCGCGGCTCGGTTTGGTCGGTTTGCGCTTCTTGGGGGCGGTCGCGACTTGTTCGACCATGTCTCGCAGCTTGGCCAGGCAGTCGGCCACATTTCGCCCCTGGTCGCGGAATCGCTGGCTGGAAAGCACCAGATCGCCCTCGGTCGTGATGCGGCGGCGATACCGGGCCACGAACCGTTCGCGCACATCCTCGGGCAAGTTGCCGGTCGTTGAAACGGGCCACCGCAAGGTTGCTTTTGTATTCACCTTGTTCACATGTTGCCCGCCGGGCCCGCTGGCGCGCGAGAAGGTAAACCGAAACTCTCGCAGCGGAATGGAGATTCTTCGATTGACTACCAGCATGAAAATCGCTCGGCTACCCTGGATTCTGGCTGGCCCATGGGCCGCCAATTCGAAATTCGAGACATGATTGATTATATTGAGAGGCGGCGTTTGAGGAATTGTTCGCGAAATTTGTTTCAGAGATTTTATTTCAAAGATGCAGACAATCAAGATTTCAGTTTCGAGGATTATTCATATGCACGCTGGCAAGGCCCTGGGATTGTTCATGTTGGCGGCGCTTTGCGGCTGTGGCCCCACGCGCGCCCAAGAAAAGGCCGTCAAGGAAACGCCGGTTGAGAAAAAGTCAGGGAACACCCCGGGTTCCGGCATGCGGGGCACGGATTGGGCCACCTTCCTCGGTCCGACCAGAGACGGCAAGTCAACGGAAACGGGCATCCTTACCGATTGGTCGGACGGCAAGCTGAAGATCGTCTGGCAACGCAAATTGGGTGTGAGCTATGGAATCGGGTCGATTAGCGGAGGCCGCTTGTATCAGTTTGACCGTGAGGAGCGAGACGGCCCGGCGAAGCTGACCTGCATGAACGCCGAAACGGGCAAAGAGCTGTGGGAGTTTGAATATCCGACCAATTATAAGGACATGTATGGGTACAACAACGGACCGCGTTGCTCGCCCATCATCGAGGGCGATCGCGTCTACATTTATGGCGTCGAGGGGATGTTGCATTGCCTGCGGACCGACAACGGCAAGCCGATTTGGAAAGTCAACACCATCGAAAAGTTCAATGTGCATCAGAACTTTTTTGGAGTCGGCAGCACTCCGGTGATCGAGGGCGACCTGCTGGTCGTGATGGTCGGCGGCAGCCCGCCGGGCAGCGAGGGCATAATGGAAAGCGCTGGAGACGTCGACGGCGATGGCAGCGGGATCGTGGCCTTCGACAAATACACGGGCGAGGTGAAGTACAAAGTGACCGACGAATTGGCGAGCTATGCCTCGATGAAAACGGCCACCATTGGCGATCGCCGCTGGGGTTTTGCTTTCTGCCGAGGAGGCCTGGTCGGCTTTGAACCGAGTACCGGCGAGGTCGACTTTCACTATCCTTGGCGGGCCAAGAGCTTGGAGAGTGTCAACGCCAGCATGCCGGTCGTCGTCGACGACCACGTGTTCATTTCCGAAACGTATCAAATCGGCAGTTCGCTGCTAAAAGTCAAGCCGGGCGGCCATGAAGTCGTGTGGAAAGATGAACAGCGCAGTCGAAATCAGTCAATGATGACGCATTGGAATACGCCGATTCACATCGACGGTTATCTATACGGATGCAGCGGCCGTAACGAACCGGACGCAGACTTGCGATGCATCGAGTTGAAGACGGGCAAGATCATGTGGATCGATCAATTGCCGGCACGGGTTCGCGAGCGATCGTCGCTGATGTATGTCGACGGCCACTTTGTCGCGCTGGGAGAAATCGGCACGCTGAAACTGATCAAGGCCACGCCCGAAAAATATGAACTGGTAACGGAAATCATGTTTCGTAGCGATGACGACGGCATCGACCCCTACGACGGCGGCAATCCACGGCTGCTACGCGCTCCCTGCTGGGCCGCGCCGATTCTTTCCCACGGCTTGATGTATGTTCGAGGCCGCGACCGACTCCTTTGTCTGGAGCTGATTCCGGAGTAGGCGGACGCCGTTGTTGCTGTTGCCTACGTGGCGGAACGTGGAAGCTGGCCGCTTCTCGGTCGTTGCGGATGAGTATGAATGGGCGGCGTGAGCTGCTTGATAATTAGTTCCCCAAGCAGCGTCCGCCAAATGAGTCGGCTCCCGGTGAAAAAGCCAGTTTTAATTCTAAGACGTCATTGATCAACTCAGCGTCTTCTTCCACCCGATCTGCAAATTCGTGGCGAGACAGAGTGACAAACCCGAGTGTACTGTGATCGAAGGCCCAGGACAGCGATTCCCACCATCCCTCCGCGGATGGCTGCCCGAAATTTTCATGATAATTCTGCGCCGCTTGCGCCATTGGCGACAAAGAATTGCCCAAACGTTCCTCGGGAAATGAGCCAACGCATACCTCGCCGTCCCGTCCGCACAAGTTGCGAATTCGAGTCTGTTCTTCGTTAAGTTGTGCTTGAAACGCCAGATCTTCTAACGCAGTGACGCACTGAATTGCCGCCGGATTGTTCCGTCTGTTCGACTTGGGTTAGGCGTGAGAGATTGTCGTACGTGTAGGTGTTCTCGAAATCATCGCTGGTGTCCACCGTGGCAATCAGCGAGGTGCGGTTGCCGAGGGCGTCGTACTCGCTGTCCAGGATGACATCGGGCTGATCGGCCGTTCCCGTGTTGTCGACTTGCGTGCGACGGCCCAGGTTGTCGTACGTTAGCGCGTAGTCCGAATAGTCGTCGTCCGCGCTGGTGAGTTGGCTAGCCGCGTCGTAAGCGAAGGTCGCGTCGTAGATGACGGTCTGGCTGCTGTTGAGCCACTCTTCGCCGATCAAGCGGTGCAGGTTGTCGTACTCGAACTGGCTGACGCGGCCGTTGCGGTCGGTTTTCTCGGTCAGGTTGCCTGCTGCGTCATATTCAAAGTCCTGGCTCTTGTTCAGTTCGTTGGTTTCCGTGATGACCCGCCGTCAAGAAACGGTTCCTGACACCGTTTCCGCTCCTAAATGTAGTCTTCATCGCCTTCAAGCTGTGACTCGCCAGGGCTCGTATCGTCAAGTACAGCTCTGCCGTCAAGTTCCTCAAGTATTGTGACCTTCAGTTTGCACGCCCTATCCCTCAATTTTGGCAGTTTGTCCACGCTCGCTAGATGAGCAATCGCTTCGTCGACGAAGTCCAGTGCCTGGTTGAGCATTTCGCGTTTCCGATGAATACCAGCGAGAACAAAGAACAGCTGTCCATAGTTTTCCGCCCCGGCAACTTCATCCTTGATAGATTGGATTTCATTTACGGCTTCATCGTACCTGCCCTGCTTCGCCAAGATTGTGCCATAGTAACACACTGCTTGAACCAGAGAATTCTGCTTGGTCAGCCCCAAAGGATTGTCCGAAATCCGTCGGCTCAAATCGATCGCACGTTTTGCAAATCCCTCAGCGGTGGTGAAATCTCCTTTTTTCATTAGCGCCTTGGAATAGTAGACGGTCGGGAGATAAGGTCCACCTATGTAGTCATCTGGAATAGGAGGGATCCGTGAGAGCCAAAGCTCACAATACTCGATACATAGATCCCAGTCGCGCTTTATCGAGAATACGTTGAAAACCAACTCGTTCAATCTCAATGCTTCAGCCGAGTACCTCCCTTTAGAGTGTAGGCTCTCGAGTACATCGATGGATATGCCGATGTACTCGTCAAACCCCTCTCTATTGTGAAATCGTTTTGGAATCTCCGGATACACAGCACAATCCATGTCGTTGTCTAGTCGTTGAATAGTTCGTCGTAGTCTTGCCAGGTGGGATCGTTGTTGTCGATGTTCCAGTTTGGATCTCGTGCCCGTCGAGTGTTTATCCACTCATCGACGGCCCGACGTTGCTCGGGAGTCAAGTTTTGTTCGACTTCGTGAAACCAATCATCTATATCTTTGACGTCGAACAGATCTTCGTCCAGTATCATCTCTTCAGTAATATCGCTAGGATCAAGGTCCCGAATCTTCCGCTTCTTGGGTCCCCCTGTTGGCATATTGTGGACCAAGACGCCGAACTCTGAAACCTGGTACACATGTTGCCCATGAATCTCCAAATTGAACACCTCGATCGGCTCATTGATACGCGCGATCCTGCCAATTTGGTACTCAGAATGTTCACCTTGAACCAATTCGCCTTGATTCAAATGTTGAGCTTCCACAAACTCCCGGCGATCCGAAGACCAAAAAGTATGATCAGGCGTACACCGAATCGGGCGATCAACCCCTTTGATATGGACGTTTACAGTGTCGGGTGACCAGTGATGGAAAGTGGCAATGACAACTCCGCCGGCACCATCTGAAATTGGTGGACACGGCTCAACAGAGAGTACTTTGGCCGGCTCAAAGATGTTTAATTCTGGGACGGCAAGAGTCAACGTGCCCCGTTTAGTGTCGAGCCGCTCATCCAGCCACCACTTCGGCCGGAGCAGAACAATGTCCGCCTTGTCGCCACTGTCCTTGTACGCCCGTAGTGAGATTCTTCTCCAAGTTGACGGGTCAACTTTGGTTCCGAGTGAGTTATCAAATGGCTCGCCCGGATTCCGAGCAAATTGCACTCGCTCACCAACTTGGATTTCCTCGATCGGTTTGGCGAGAGTGGTGACATCCGGCGATAGGGACACGCTTGAGTCGCCCCCGCCGGGAGTTGACGAAAACACGCCGTAGCCGAAGAGGGCGAAACCCAGGACCATCCAAGCGGCCAACCAGAATAAGCACTGCAATCTGGGCTTCGCTCCGTGGTAGTGATTGGTTCGGGCCGGCTTCGCTGGAGGCATCTGCGCCAAATCAACTCGTTCTTGCGGTTCAACAGCAATTGCTCGGACTCCGGTCTTTTTGATCAAATTGGTTCGCTGTGCCGCCAAACTGGGTTGTGTCCATAGATCGACCATTTTTCCGCCTTGTTTGCTGCTGTGTGCATCGAGTGGGCTGGAGTCATCAGTTGACGTAGTTTTCGGTTGCTCGTTGCGTTTAGGAGGATTGCCCAATATGCCATTGTTCTGCAACGGCCCGCCCACATTGGTGTTACGGTTCGGACAAAAGCGAGACCCTCTAGCAGTCTCTTTTCGCTTGCGTTGCGTACGTTTTTCGGATTGGGTCGACATGAAGCACAGAAATCCGACCGGTATGGTCGCCATCGCGTAGACAATGGTTGGCCAATTCAGCGAATCAAGGAATCCCAGTGAGGTTTCAGTAGACCCCGCCTGCTGGTGGGCGCCATCCATTAACACGAGGGTTCCCGCGACAAAGCATTGGTGAGTAGGATTGAGGCCGCGCGGTGATCCGTCGGCGGATTCGATGCGAACCCCTTCTTGTCCGTGTACCCTTCGCCATACCCTCGGTGACAACGACCATCACACCGTCACTTGTCGCGTTCCCGACCTTGTAAGCAAACGTTCCGTCTTCTATTTCTGTTGACAGGTCCTCAACGCGTGTATGCGGTCCAAAATAATCCGCCCAGTCATCTGGCAACCCCCCTGTTGTCCCAATCGAAATTGCGAAATCTATCGCCATGCTACCAGAACGAAAAGTCTCTCCCTTACGGTCATGAGGGAGCAGGTCTCCGACGGGATCTGTTCCCGTAATCTCTGTACCGATTTCAATCCCCGCCATCAACACGTCGTCCACAGCCGTCTGGGACAACAGGAGTTCGGGCCAATTCTCGGTGAACTCCTCTGTAGTCATGCGAGGCCCGAGTAGACAGGCAGAAAAAGGGGACATGCTACTTTTTTGATTTCTTTCGAGGGCGACCTCGGGCGGAGTGAGGATTCGAGACCCAGGCGACGCGAGGTTTGCTTCTGCCAGCGCTCGCTTCCGTAGGGCGTCCCGCGGGCGATGCAATCGCGAAGGGCTTTCGAGAAGTTCGAGAAAAGAAGCATAGTCTTCGTCCTTGTGAAAGGCGACTCCCCGCGCATTACCCCGGTTAAGTACGTGATAACAAATGTTCCCCACGGAGGCTCGCGACGTTCTTGACATGCCTTCAAACTAGCAAACCCAGCAACTCTCGTCAATAAAGTAGCATGTCCCCTTTCTCTGGGCCCCAAAGCGACCCTACGACCCACAAAATTTATACAGCGATAATTCGGCAAAAAACTCCGATGACAATTCGGTCGGTAACAGATGTTTTCAAGTGAGAATTGACCGATGCGTACCAAAACTCACGCTCTGGTTAGCGGCTTCACACACGGGATTCAATGCAGCGCTTCCAGTGCGACAGTGCTTTTTCAGCGATCTCTGCCAACTGCAGTACAGCGTCATTACCGTCGGCTTTCGCGGCATCCTGGCATTCGGTCACAAGCGCGATTACGCGGGGAAGCCTCTCGATCGCTAACTTCTCCGATTCTGTCAGATAGGGCACACTGGAAAGCCACCCGTCAAGCACAACATCGACGGCCAAATATGCGTACGCAAAACCGGAAAACGTCCATTCTTTGTTGTCGATGGAAGACCACCAACGTTGATCGAGGCCGTTCCCAAAAGGCAATGGAAGCTCTTGACCAATACATAGTCGTCTGCACTCAATGAATGCTTCTAGAAATTCTCGAGCCGGATGCTCCTCATCCAGCTCGAACAGCGGCTCATTCAATCGTCGTATGTGCATGAACGGCCTCTCACATACCTGGAAGTTCAATCAAAGGTTCAAGAAAGGGGACATGCTACGTTTTCATTTCTTTCGAGGGCGCGCTCGGGGGCGGAGTGAGGATTCGAGGCCCAGGCGACGCGCAGTTTGCTTCTGCCTGCGCTCGCTTCCGTAGGGCGTCCCGCGGGCGATGCAATCGCGGAGGGCATTCGAGAAGTTTGAGAAAAAAGCATCGTCGCCGTCCTTGTGAAAGACGACTCCCCGCGCATTACCACGATTGAGTACGTGATAACAAATGTTCCCCACGGAGGCTCGCGACGTTCTTGACATGCCTTCAAACTAGCAAACCCAGCAACTCTCGTCAATAAAGTAGAATGTCCCCTTTCTCTGGGCCAGGATGACGTCAGGCTGATCGGCCGTTCCCGTATTGTCGATTTGCGTGCGACGGCCCAAGTTGTCGTACGTTAACGCGTAATCCGAAAAGTCGTCGGCCGCGGTGAGCCGGCTGGCCGCGTCGTAAGCGAAGGTGGCGTCGTAGATGACCGTTTGGCTGCTATTGAGCCACTCTTCGCCGATCAACCGGTGCAGATTGTCGTACTCGAACTGGCTGACGCGGCCGTTGCGGTCGGTTTGCTCGGTCAGGTTGCCGGCCGCGTCATATTCAAAGTCCCGGCTCTTGTTCAGCTCGTTCGTTTCCGTGATGACCTGCGGTCAAGAAACGATGGCCCCGTTTCTTCTGCCCTTTCTCTGCCTTTCAAAAAGGGGATCTCTTTAATCAACTAGGCTCGATTGTTTTCTTTCGATCATACGTCGCAATGACGGCGTTGGGGCGCACTCCAGAGCTCTTTCGTACAATGCGATAGCTAGTGGAATGCGATCAGTGATTTGCAGGGAAACATGGGTCGTCCATCCGAGTTCGTAAAGCGCATTCGCATCGGTTGGATTGGCATCCACGTACTTGGTCAGCACCTCCAAGGACTCCGGCAATCGACACTCTTCACGTAGACACTTGCCTAGCAATAAGTGCGCCGGCCAATTGTCTGGGGTCAGTTCAATCGTCTTCTCCAGCGCCTCGATTGCTAACGCGAAAAACCCGCTGATAGAATAGTTCAACCCCAGAACGTATTGGCCTTCCGCATTCTCGCGATCTAGTTCAACGGCGGCACACGCCCACCACAAACCGTGTTCCTGGTTGTCTAGCTGCAAGAACGTAAGCGAAATCAAGGCTTTAACATGAATCACTTCGTCGTCACTTTCGGCAGTATCAACAGCTTCTAAATAATCTCTGACAGCCTCGGAATGTTTTTTAAGTTTGCTGTGGCAGTCGCCGCGTCTGATGTACAGACTAGACAGTTTCGAACTGTCCGGGTTGGCATGAATCGCCTCCGTTAGTAGATCTATTTCTTCTTTTGGATTGGACGGATTAGTCATCAAATTGTTGACCCCTAACGATTTCTTGTGCCTTTAGGATTTCTGCCTCTTGGATCATTATCTCGTCATATTGTTCGGGGGTAATTAGCCCATCGGCAAGATCCTGTCCGGCACGCTCCGCTTTAGACGTTGATTTGTCAGCTTGGTCAATGATTTTCTGCTTTTCATGAATACCAATTTCCTTCTTTCTCAAGTCCTTCTTTATTTTCGCAACGTCTTCAGGACCAAGCACTTCCCTTAACTTCTCTTCTGTAACTTTTTTATTTTTGAACTGCCTCTTCCAAAATCCAAAGGTCTCGCCATCCGCTCGTGAAGGCCCTGAGGTGGCGCCGAATTGCCGGACACTCCAAGTGCTTAGTTTAGCCGCTAAACTAATTGCAAAGGAGTGTAACAATGACTCGGAAGTCTACTCGAAAGAAGCGTCGTTCGAAGCGGCGAGAGTACAGTGATGAACTGAAG
>JAJDEH010000060.1 GCA_029259935.1 Planctomycetota bacterium | reverse complement strand
GCGGACCGCGGCCGCTGGGTACATTATGCGATGACGTACAAAGATCGTCGGCTGCGTGCTTACCGAAACGGGCGATTACTTGGAGAGACCGTGGCGGATGTGTCGGTGCAGAGCAAGCGCGCCGCGCTCGGTCGTCACTGGTGGGGTGACGGAACCGGAACCTCGGCCCGATTTCAAGGGGAACTCGATGATATCCGCGTCTACAATCGGGCTCTCAGCCAGCAGCAGATCGAAATTCTCATCAATTCCGCCGCCGCTAAACCAGCATCAAGCCAATAGCCGGCGATTGACTATGTGGCCGTGTCTGGCAATTCGACGTCAATTAAGTTGAACGTCGACTGAATGCCTTGCAGAATTGTAGGGATCACATTGTCGGTACACCCCGTCGAAGGCAGCTTCCTTGATATGAATCGAAAGAGGGCCTCCATGAAATTGCACCGCCGCCTTGGTTTACTGTCCGTTCTGATTCTGTCATTCGCGATGGGCGAAACTTGCCAGGCGGATGACACAAAAGCGCCCAACGTCGTTCTCATTCTTGCGGACGATTTGGGGTTCTCGGATCTGGGCTGTTACGGCGGCGAGATCCGCACTCCGAATCTCGATCGCCTGGCCAGCGAAGGAATGCAGTTTACCCAGTTCTACAACTGCGCGGTCTGTGTCACGACGCGCGCGGCACTGCTGACCGGCCTACATCCTCGGCGGCGCGGGAAAAGTTTGCTGCACAACGACATGGTGACGCTGGCCGAAGTGCTGCGGTCGGCGGGCTACCACACGTCGCTAACCGGGAAGTGGCATCTCGGTTCCTCCGAACCCAACCGGCCGACGGATCGCGGTTTTCAGGAGTACTATGGCGTCGCGAGCGGATGCTGCAACTACTTCGACCCGTCGCGGCCCGATCCGGTCTTTTATAACGGCGGCGCGCGACGGCCGTTTCTTCATAACGAAAAACCCGTCACCAGTTTTCCCGACGACTACTTTACCACCGATGCTTTCACCGACCACGCCGTCAAGCAGATCGAGCGCTTCGCGAAAGACGAGGCGCCGTTCTTTGTGCATGTCTGCTATACCGCGCCGCATTTTCCACTGCATGCCAAGCCGCAAGATATCGCCCGCTACAAGGGGCGCTACGACGAGGGCTACTTCAAGTTGAGGCAGCGCCGATACCAGCGGATGATCAAACTGGGACTGATCGACCCGTCTTGGAAGCTGTCGCCGCAAGATCATCGGCTTGGCGACTTCCGTTACGACTACAGCATTACGCCGTGGGACGAAGTGGAAGATCCGGCCCGCGAAAAGCGACGCATGGAAGTCTATGCCGCCATGGTCGACAGTTTGGACCAAGGCATCGGCCGAGTTTTGAGTGCGCTCGACAATGCCAAAGTGGCCGACAACACGTTGGTCATGTTTCTGTCGGATAACGGAGGCTGCGCTTCGTTTCCCGGCTATCAGGACGACGATCAGCGCGCGGGCCGCCTCGCCTACAACCAGGAACTGCCGGGCGGCGTCGACACGTATGACTTTGTCGCGCCGGGATGGGGATGGGCCCAGTGCGCACCGTTTCGTCGTTACAAAGTGTGGACCTACGAAGGAGGAATTGCCACGCCGATGATCGCCCGTTGGCCCGCGACCATTAAGGCAGGTTCAAAGACGGATCAGGTCGGCCACATCGTCGACTTCATGCCGACGCTGATGGAACTGAGCGGTGCCCGATATCCCGACGAGAGAAACGGCCAGTCGATTCCGCGTCCGGAAGGCCACAGCTTGCTTCCAGTTCTTCAAGGCAAGCAGCGAACGGGTCACGAATCGCTGTGCTGGTACCTGTTCGGCAACCGCGCGATTCGCCAGGGGCGATGGAAGCTTGTCTGGGGAGTGACCGCGGCGAAGTGGGAACTGTACGATATGCAAACCGACCGCACCGAGACCAACGATCTGGCCGGCAAACATCCGCAGCGCGTGGCTCAAATGAAGGCCGCTTGGCTCGACTGGGCCAAGCAGACTGAAGTTTCGTTCGAAGAAAATCCCCGTTAACACGTCGTCATTCGCTCCGTGAACCAACGTATTTTCGCGGTGTCAACAACGGCCAAACAACACGTGAAATGAACAAGTCTCGAAATGCTCGCGGATCAAGAACGCTGCCTCGGCAATACTATGTATCTCCGGAAATCTATCAGCTTGAGTCCGACAGAATCTTTTCCGGCCAGTGGCTGTGCGTTGCCAGCGCGGATGACGTTCGCGAAGCAGGAAGCTTTTTGCTGGTGGAAATCGAAGGCGAGAGCTTGATCTTGGCGCGCGACGCGGACGAGAGAGTGCGGTGCTTTTACAATGTGTGCCGGCACCGGGGCGCGTTGGTTTGCCAGCAGCCACGCGGTTCGTCCGTCAAGTCGTTTAGTTGCCCCTATCATGCTTGGTCGTACGACTTGACGGGACGGCTCATTGCCGCGCCTCACATGGAGGAATGCGAGGATTTTTCCAAATCAGACTACTCCTTGAACGCCGTGGCCACCGCGATTTGGGAAGGCATTGTGTTCGTCAACTTTTCCGCGACCCCGGTGCCGTTCAAGCAGGCATTCGAACCGTTGTTGGGCAAGTTCGCCGATTGGGCGATTTCCGATCTTGTCTCCGTCAAGCAACTGGCCTACACGGTGCGGGCGAATTGGAAATTGTTGTTTCAGAATTACAGCGAGTGTTACCATTGCCCGCGAGTCCATCCGGCATTGAACGCCATGTCCGCCTTTCAAACGGCGAGCAACGATTTGCTGAGCGGCCCGTTTCTGGGGGGCCCAATGCAACTGGCCGACGGCGTGGAAAGCATGACCGGCGACGGACGCGCATGCGGGCGGATCTTGCCAGGGCTGAGCGAGACGGATCGACGCCGCGTCTATTACTACACGCTGTTTCCATCGGTCTTCCTTAGCCCGCACCCCGACTACGTTTTGGTTCACCGATTAAGCCGCATCGATGTCGAAACCACGCACATCACTTGCGACTTCTTGTTCCCCTGCGACGTGGCCGGCGATGCCCGCTTCGACCCCACGCCGGCGATCGAATTCTGGGATCAAACCAATTTACAGGATTGGCATGTGTGTGAACTATCTCAGCGCGGCATCGCTTCTCGATCGTACGCGCCAGCCCCCTATTCGAATCTGGAAAGCACGGTAGCAGAATTTGACGGGCACTATCTGGATTTGATGCAGCCCACCTAATGCCTGTCAGAAGCCAATTTTGAGCGAATTTACTACGGACCTACGGTGCGAATTGATAAGAAAAGACATCGGCATCTTTGAGGACGACCCGCAGACGGACCGCTTTTCCGGCCAACGATGATACATCGCGTTTATCTCCCCACAGGCATGCTTCACCAATCTCGTCTCCGAAGAGTTCGGTGCAATCATCAAGCGCAAACCCCGGCAACGGTTGACCTGAGACATCTTGCAATTCGACACGGACACTGCCCACAGCGGACGTGGCATAGTTGAGGACCAGTTTCTTGCCACGAAAACGAACCGGTTTGCTGATGAGTTCACCGGGCGTAAATCCGGCATGCGCCGAAGCGACACCATCCAGCCGCAACACACCGCGCCGAATTTGGATTCCATGCGTTCGATAGCCTTGCAAGTAGTACACCGACATTTCATCGGTCGCGGTTTGTACCAGACCCCAGGCAGGCATGTTGCTGCGCGCTGACCAGTGGCGCGGATCCCGGCCCGGCCGGATGATGGCTTCCATGAACGTGCGATCGAAGTGCAGGCCGTCACGGCTGCTCAGGAAAACGGCGTCCGAGACCCCCTCGTTGAATTTGTTGCGCTCGGGCACGAAACGCTTCATGAACGAAAAGTAGTAATGGGGTGCCCGAAAGTAGGGCAGCGTTCCGTTTGTATAGAGATGCTCTAGCGGTGTGTCGCCGACGTCGATGGGCGTTTGCTCGCTCCACCGCAGAAAGTCCTTGGACGTGGCCGTGGCTACAAAGCGAATATTACCGTTGACCCGATGACGGAAATAGGCCGCGTAGTGCTGCTTACGTTCATCCCAAAATGCGACGTTTTGGGAATCAAAGTTCGAGCCCGTCAAGATCGGCCTCTCCACGAGCAACCGCCAACGAACGCCGTCGGCCGAGGCGAAGGCATGAATGGGGCTCCCGGCCAGCGCCTTGTACTGTTCGTCAGCGGGAACTCCCGGCCGAGTGTCCTTGAACGGAGCAAACATTTGCGACGTGCGCCACGGTCCGCCCGTCCATACAATGTTGTTTTCCTTGGAACCCTTGAATTCAAACAGGCCCAGGTTGGGCCGTTCCCACTGGATGCCGTCCGCGCTGGTCATGTAACAGATGACATCCGGCATATCGCGGGGACTGGCACGATAGTACATGCGAAACCGTTCACCGTCATGAAAAACCGTGAAGTAGGCCGCCGACGTGCTTTCCCAGGCAGCGTCCGGCTTCCAAACCACTTCTTGAGGAACCGGAGCATGCAGTTTCAGTTCCACGCCCTTGGTTCGTTCGATCAGATGACGGTCAACGAACAGTTCGCGACGGCCCCCAATATCGGCGACATCGACCTCAGCGCCGAGGATGGAAGCGGCCGATACGGTGACAATCGCCAGCAACACAAGAGGCTTCACAAGCTGAACTGCCATTCAAAATCCTTCCTTCGCGGTGAGGCACGCCTGGGCAGCAACCTTAGCGCTACCTGGAAACAACACGACCACATTGTAGTCCGCGCGGCAGCGAACATCGAGAGTCGCCCCATGCGCCCCTGGGGATTTTGTCACCGCGCGTCAATCACTTGAGCCTCGGCTTGGACAAGATCGCGATCTCACCCAGCAATTGTTCGGAATTGCTCGATGGCCTGATCAACATCTTCGGGATCTTTCGGCAGGAAATCGCGTCCCGATTCAGAGTTGTTCTCAATGCGATGCTTGACCGTCATGGCTTCGTCGTCGGCTCCCAGTTGTTTCAGGATGGCCAGCAAAATCAAATCGATCGACAACAGTTCCTTGTCGTCTTTGGTTTTGTCTCGCAGTGCTTGCCAGCGTGCAAGGTAGGTTCGCAGTTGGTCTTCGGGAAAGCCGCCGGTAAACTCGTGGGACATCATCGGCAGCAGCGCCAGTCCGCCGCCCATGGACAGCACGCCTTGCTCCACCCGCCGCCGCAGTGCGAGCAAACCGCGGTTCTCGTTGGACTTGAGCATCCCGTCGGATTGGTGCATTTTCATCAGCAGCGGTGCCAGTGTTTCTAGCATGAGTTCGGCGTATGCCTGACGTTCGTCGCCGGCCAGCAACACCTGGCTCAGGCACAGCCCGCATGCGAGCCGTTCGGCGTCGCTCGTGGCCGCTTCCAGTTCGCGCTGGAAAAACTCGACGCCGTCCGTGGCCGCGCCGAGGCTCAGGAATACCTCGGTGATATACGCGTTTTGAATCAGCGGTGTAACGAACTCCGCCATCCGTTCCACTTCGGCTTGACGCTCCTCGTCCTCAAGTCCTGGCTGTTGAAAAAGATCGCCGACATCCCGGGTGTCAAAACTCATCGACTGACGAAATTGGCCGAGACGGTCGGCTGCCTCGTCGTGCCGCCCCAGTTTCGTAAGGCAGAAGTATTCGAAGAAGGATGAATCTTGGTGAATGCGGGCTCGTCGCATGAACAGATCGATCTCACCGAGCTTGATCGGCCCCGCGGGCTGCCGCAATCCGGCTGATTTTTCGTACCACTGCCAAGCCTGCTCGTAGTCCCGGTTAAGCAGATAGTAATGCCCGACCTGCGCCTCTTCGTGGGCGTTAACCGCCATCCATTTCATCGTTCCCGTATCGCAATCCAGGATGGCCGCCGGATCTCCGGGCCGCAACGTCCATGGAAGAAATGTGGACAGCCAACTTCGATGCGACGGCGCGTAAGTGCCCCACAATGAAAGGACATCGTCCTTTGGCGACCACTGAGGAAACGTAATGCGAACGCCCGAATGAACCACTTCCGCCCCACGGACGCCAGCGTCGTCAGCGACATACACGCAGTCGCGCGCTTCATGAACGCGCGGAAACAAGAGCGCCCAGTGTTTGCCCGAGTCGGTGGCCGACTCGGGCGTAATGTAGGCCAGCCGGGTTCCATCGTGGTTCCAGCCAGCAAATCGCCGGACTCGCGCCGGGTTGATGGTAGCCGAGACCGATCCGGTTTCATCGATGACCCGCACCGATGCCGACGCTTTTCCCTCGACAAAGCCTAACTTGCGAGAGCCGGGATGCCAGTGCAGATCGCGAATTTGGTCTGGTCCTTCATAGAGCCTCGTCAGCTTGCGCGAGGTTGCGTCCACGACGAGTATCGCGTCGCCATCGTCCCGCTTTCCACCGCTTCCTTTCGCGGTGGCGGTATTCACGACGAAGGCAAACCGTCGATCGTCTTCCGTCCAGGTCGGCCGCGTTGAGCGAAGTCGCTCCAGTAACGCGTCCGAATCCGTCTTTGCTAGGTCTCCCGATTGTGGCACCCTCCACCACCCATTGCCACCTTCATCACCGTCAATTTCCGGGCGGACCCAGATGCCATCAAGCCGCGGCTTCTCCCGACCACCGGCCAAAACGCACACGAGATGCGAAC
Source organism: Planctomycetota bacterium (assembly GCA_029259935.1). The sequence goes on along the minus strand of JAJDEH010000060.1, from coordinate 37,653 downwards.
CGCTTGGCGTCCAGTCAAAGATCAGTGCGGCTGCCGACTGATGAAGAATTCGGCGGGACTTCTTGGTAAGCAAATCGAACTCGAACAAGCTGTGCTGTCCCTCGGCCGTCTGGTCAACGTACAAAATGCGTTCGCCAGACGGATGCCAACGCACCGCCAAGTTCGCCGCCACATAACCCGCGTGATTACAGGATGCTTCGAACAAGGCGATCGGCGGCGGTGAGTCGTCCGCCTTCGGCGCGGGCCGCAACATGCAGGTGTAGACGATGGCACCCGGCCAGAAGCTACGGCCTTCAGGGTTGGCATCCCACGCCGTGATGTTATCGGCAACTCTGTTACCGGCAACCTCCTCACTAACAACCTCCTCACTAACAACACGGTTCCGACCAGCACGAGCAGGCCGGGCCGACGTAAAAATCAGCCGCTTGTCTACGGGTGACCACAGAGGCGAACTGACGGCGATGGTTTCTTCGCCCGGGTCAAATATCTTTTCCAGCTTGTCTCCGTCGTCACTGGCGACGAAGACGCCTTCTTCGCCATGCTGAAATCCCACACCATCGCCACCGTGCGAAAAGTTAATCGAGCGATCTTCCTTCACGGCTTCGCTCGAACACCCAACGGTAGCCAGAATGATGGTGACGCAGGCGATCCACGACGAGGATCTACACATCGTCGGCTCCAATGACCCTCTCCCGTCGGTCGCTAAAACCTGATTCAAGATGGCCACGTTTTCACCTTTAAGTTAAGCAGGCTAACTGTACGGTTGAATCCCCCGTTACGTTGATGCGCGAAAGCCTTGAATTATTCCCGCCCATCGAATCAAAATCCAAGCGGCAGTGCTATCACTAGCACGGAATCCTGGAAATTCAAGACGCCCATTGGGCCTAAGAGTCGTCCATCGCCGCCTCCAACGCACGCGGGGCGCGACAATTATTGACTACGCCACTGCGATCCGTGTGAGAATTCAATGGCGTACATGGAACCGACTACGACCTGAAACTGGTCGCGGATTTACGTCACTATTCCTTACTTGCCGTTGCCGCTTTGGCTTCTTTCGGTTCGATGAAGCCGTCGCCGTTGGCGTCGAGTTGTTTGAACTCCTTGGTGTCGCCGAGGAATTCTTTCAGGGTCAGATCGCCGTCGCCGTTGCGATCCATGCGGGTGAACCAGGCAGGCCCATCGCTGGGGGCGGGGCGGTTGGTGACCGGCCGGCCACGTTGCGGAAGACGAGCAGAGTAGCTGGCATTGCCTACTCCGAACGTTACCGACATGGTGACGGGAATCTCATCCTCGGTGACGCGGCCGTCCTTGTTTTCGTCAAAGGTCTTGATCCGCTCGTGAGCCGTGCGCATTTCGCGCAAACTCAATCGGCTGTCGCCGCTTTGGTCGAGAGCTTGAAACAGTGAATTTCCTTGATTGGCCGCGTTGGCGCGAATCTGACTCTGCTGGGGAGCTTGCATTCGCGCGTAGCCCGCGACAATCTCCTTGGCGAAGACTTTGCCGTCGTCGTCGCCATCCCACATCTCCATCATGCGCGCCTGACTGCCGGTCAATTCGACTTTGTCCAGATAGCCGTTGCTGTCCTTGTCGAACCGGGCGAGATAGGCCTGGGCCGTGCGATCGTAGTTGGCCGTCCGGGCAGCGCTGAGACTGGCAACTAGCGACAATTTGACGCCAGGAAGTTCCACCGATAGTATTTCGTCCGACGACTTCGACTCTGTAAGTTCCGACGCCAGTGACTTGAGCGTCAGTCCCTGGCCTGCTTTCGTCTTGCCCAAATCGACGGCCAATTCGATGTGCGGCTTGACGTCGTTCAGCGCCAGCACTTCGTCTTTTGCAAGCTGGCCGTCTTCGTTTTTGTCGAGCACTTCGAACAGCTTCGGAACGGCGGAGAAACTGCCGGCGGCAATATGGCCGTCGTCATTTTTATATTGTTGTTGGAGAGCTTGCATCAACGACTCGGCCGTGGTGGCCGGACCGAGCAACACCGCCGCTTGCTGTTGTGCCTGGGACTGTCGCACGACCGTGCGGATCCTCGTGTTGCCTGCCGCGGCACCGCCCGCGATCTCGTTCATATCGAGCAGATCGTTGTCGTCGGCGTCGCGGCTTTTCAACCGCTCGCTTGCCGCGGCGATTTCCTTTTCGTCCAAAACACCGTCGCTGTCGGTATCCAGTAGCTTCCGCACGTCGGCTTGACCGCCGCCGCGATAGACCGCTCCATTGCTGGACAGAACAACGCGGCCGCCAAAGCCGCCGCGATAGCCGTTTCCACCGCCTAAGTTGAACGCTGGTCCTTGGAAATACTGGGCGACAAACTGTCGCACTTCCGCGCGATCGACCTGCTCGTTCTCGTTCTTGTCCATCGTTCTGATGTAAGCATTTCGCTGATCGTCGTTGATGATGCGGACGCGGCCCATCGTAAATTGATTGTTCTTTAACGCTTCGTCCCAGGTCGCTTGCCCATCTTTGTTTCTGTCGACCAAGTCGAGCATCTCGCTTATCAGTTCTTCGCGCGCAATGCGAAATGGCTGGCCATCGACCGTCATTGTCGCTACGACAACCACCGGTCCGCCGGGCAACAGCAACGCGAATCGCTCGACCGGATCTTGCGGATCGACAACTTCACGCACCGCGATTGACGGGCGAGAATATACGCTTCGAGCAACGACCGCTCTTACCGTCGCTGCTTTGCGGGACTCTTCGCGTCGATTTACAACGTCCTTCTTGGCTTGTTCTAGCTTTGCCTTGGCCTTTTCGAGTTGCTCTGTTGCCAGTTGCTTGGCTTCGCCACTGTCGGCGGCCGCTGCTTTCTCGGCTTCCTCGAGCGCTTTGGCCGCATTGCTTTGCGCCAACAACGCCTCGGCGAGCTTTTTGGCGGCGGCCCGCTGTGTGTCAGTGTTCTTGACCACCCGGACAGCGCCGCCGGCACCCGCGGCCGCCACGACTTTCTTGATCGTCACTTCTTTCTTAATCGCCACTTTTTTCTTGACCGCCACTGCTTTCTTGATGACGATTTTCTCGTCAGCGGCGATGGTTGCACAAAGCAGTAGCCCACACAGCAGACTCAGCGGGATGCGAGCGGCCATGGCAGTTGTCTCCGATTTTTGCGAGTAGCGTTATGAAGGTTTCGTGATCACTAGGCCAAAAGGTCTTCAATCGGCTTTCCTTCGGCGATGCGAATTGGGCGGCCGAGTTCTGAAATGTTCTGCGAGCCGGGATCGAGGCGAAGCGCGTGGCACAGCGTCGCCAGCACATCGGGCACGTCGACTTTGTTCACCTCGACCGTGGTCCCGTCTTCGCTTGTCTTCCCGTAAGCCTGCCCGCCTTGGATGCCGCCGCCGGCCAGCACGCTGGTCCAGGCCCGTGGGTAGTGGTCGCGGCCGCCGTTGCGATTGATCACCGGCGTGCGGCCAAACTCGCCAAGCCAAACGATGGTGGTCGATTCCAGCAGACCACGCTGCTTGAGCTCGGCCATCAGCGTCGCCCAGCCGGCGTCCAACTCTTCGGAGAGCGACTTGACCCGTGTAAAGTTTTGCGCGTGCGTGTCCCAGCCAAGCGCGCCGCCGGTCGAACCGCGAAGTGCGATTTCGATGAAGGGCACACCCCGCTCGACCAATCTTCGCGCCATCAAACAGCCTTGGCCGAACCGTCCGCGACCGTAGGCGTCGCGCACCTTGTCCGGTTCCTCGGTCAAGTCGAAGGCCTTGGCCGAATCGCTGTCCATCATTCGCACCGCCCGCTCGTAGACGGTGTTCTGCGCCTTCGGCGATGCCGACGGGTGGCTCTTCAGGAAGCTGGTTTGCAGCGCGTTCCAAAGATCGAGCCGGGCATCCTGTTGAGCGCGATCGACGCCCGGATTGCGCAAATCGTCGACGCCCAATTCGGCGTAACCATCCTGATTCGGTTGCGGCTGTTGCCGGAAGACGTTGGTGGCCCCAACCGTCAGCGGCGCGTAGCGCGGTCCCAAAAAGCCGGGACCAAACGCCGCACTGTTGAAAGCTGTGTAGGGCGAGATGCTGATGAAGTTCGGCAGCTCGGCGTCGTCGCTGCCCAGCGCCTTGGACAACGACGAACCGATCGTGGGAAAGCTGATCGGGCCGCTGGGCCGATGTCCGGTGTGCATCAAGTACGTGCCGCGGCTATGGTCGCCCTCGGCGGTGCTCAAGCTGCGAACAACCGCCAGGTGCTCGGCCATCGCGGCCAGCTTCGGCAGATGTTCGCTAATCCGCAGCCCCGGGACGCTGGTGTCGATCTCTTTGAATTCGCCACCGTTCTTGTGGTCCGGCTTCATGTCGAACGTATCGGTTTGGCTGGGGCCGCCGGGCATCCACAGCAGAATGCAGTGACGCTTTCGTTTTGGGTCGGCGGCAAATGCTTCCGCCATTCGCGGCATCCAGCCACTCATGCTAAAGCCCGCCAAGCTGAGCCCGGCGGCGCGCATCAAGTCGCGACGATTCAGTTCACGGCGGTTCCGTTCGTTCATGATCTCGCCTTTGGGATTTTGGCGAGCGGGAGGCGTCAGCCTGCCGGTACCGCTCGCCGATTTTGAAACTCCTCGCTAATGATTCAACACAAACTCCGCGCTGTTCAACAACGCCCATAGTATGTCACCCAATGCCTGGCGGCTGTTGCCATTGCTGCCGCCGCTTTCGACGTACTGGATGAACTTCTCGCGCTCCTCGTCGTTTGGCGGCCGCGAAAGCGTGGAAAGGAACAGCACTTCCACCCGTCGCTCGTCGGTGAAGAACGGCGCGTCGAGCGCTACCAGCAAGTCGCTCTGGGCCAGATCGGTCGCTTGCCGAATATTGGTACCGTTCATCAGCGTCAATGCCTGGGGTATGCCCGCTTCATATTCGGTGGCCTGTTGTGTGGGAGCTCGGAATTTGGCCAGGAATGCTTGCCGGTTCTGATTGATACCGCGATTGATCGCAAACGCGCTCTGGGTGGTTGCTACGGCCTCGCGCCGCCGCATCGCTTCGGCCAGGCAATCGTAAAGCTGTTCGGCGGTTAACGTCTTGATCGCCATGCGAGCAAACAAGGCGGGCTGGTCTTCCTCGTCGGGAGACGACTGGCTGGAAAGCTGGTACGCCCGCGAGAAGGTCAAGGTGCGAATCAACCGGTCGACGTCAAAGCCGGTCTCGACGAAATACGTCGCCAATTCGTCGAGCAACTCCGGATGGCTGGGCTCGTTGTGCCCTCCTAAATCGTCGACGGGATTGACAATGCCTTGCCCGAACAGCAGCGCCCACACCCGGTTGACCGTCGCACGGGCAAAGAACGGATTCTCGGCGGAAGTCAACCAGCGGGCCAGCCGGGCGCGGCGATTGCTTTGCTCATCGTCCGTGCTTGACTCTCCGCCCAGAAACAGCGGCGGGATGATTTCGTCGGTTTCGGGCAGCATGACTTCACCAACATCAGCGTCGTTGACCTGAAACGCCACTTGTTGTCTTGGCGACCGTTGTTGCAACCGCGCGAAGAACGCGGCATAGCCCCAGAAATCCTTCCGCGTCCAGTGATCGAATGGATGATCATGACATTGGGCACATTGAATTTGCGTACCTAAAAAGATGCGCGAGGTGCTGGCAGCCAACTCTTCAGGCTTGAGTTCCAGCGCCGTGTAAAAGAGTGCCGGCCCGGTTTGGTTCGCGGCACCAGTGGCCAACAGCAATTCGGAAACCATCCGGTCGTAGGGCACGTTGTCGGCAAACTGGCCGCGCAGCCAATTCTGAAAACCGGTGTCGCCGCCGAACCGCCGCACATTGGCGTCGGCGGGCAGCATCACATTCTTCCAGATATTGGAATAGTGCGTGGCGTGCGTGGGCTTGTCCAGCAAACGCTCGATCAGGCGGGCTCGCTTGTCCGACCCCGTGTCGTCAAGGAAGTTGCGAATACCGCTGAGTCCGTCGTCGTCATTGATCGGCGGGATGGTACCGCACAAGTCGAGCCAAGCCCGACGGAGAAACTCGGCATCGCTCGCCGGCGGCGCGGGATGGACCTTGTTGGTGGCCCAACCTTGGGCCAACAGAGCATCCACGCGAGCAGCCATGTTTCGTTCGCTCGGCGGAGCGGCCCGACTGTCGACCCCCATGGATACCGCAAGACAGACTAACGAAAGTGGAACGGCTCGCGAGTTCATGCCTTCTCTCCTTTTGTGAAGGTATACCGCCAATTGGTGTCGCGAATCTACTGAAAAGTTCTCGCGTCCAGTCGAAAAGATGTTTTTTGTCCGCCGGGACCCGTTGTCGGTTCCATTTTCTTGACGGATCTTTGCCCCGTCCCGCCAGCGATCATCCATCCAGAGTCTCGTTAGTACTTTCCTTCTCGATTTTCGAATTTCGTCGGTTTGCCGAGTGTTGGCTTGGCGTTGCCGATCCATTCAGCGGTCCAATCCAGCATTGTATCCAGTTGCATCGAGGGGCGGCCAAGTAATTCATATCCGCTATTTCCGTCGCTCAACAAGGCGTCCGGCTCTTCCGATCCCGCGAACGAAACTTGCCTATCCATGCGAATCGCCAACCCTTCCGCCGCTTTACGAATTCGCAGTTTCTCGGGTCCGGCGATGTTGATGAATCGAGGCGGCGACGAGCAGTGTTCGAGCGCTACGAGCGTCATGGCGTTGGCATCGGCCTGCCAAATGACGTTGGCGTAGCCCATCGACAGCGGAATCGGCTGCTCCGATTGCACTTGCAGGGCGATGTCGACCAGGACCCCGTAGCGGAGTTCGCAGGAATAATTTAGCCGCAAAAGCGAAACGGGAATATCGTTGGTGCGACTAAAGTACTCGAACATTCGTTCGCGGCCGAGGGCCGCCATGGCGTATTCACCCACGGGCTCTGGCGGCTCGGTTTCTCGCGAGCCGCCACTTGCGACGGGAACCATTCCGTAGACACTGCCGGTCGAGAAGGCGGCGATACGGCTGTCGCGATACCGCCGGCAGACCAGCGCCGGCAGATGACAATTCATCGCCCAACTGATCCACGGTTGACTACTCGCGCCAAACTTAAAACCGGCCATGTAGATCACGTTGTTCGCCAAGGGCAACGAGTTGACGAAGTTTTCATCCAGTAGATCGCCCGCGATCGTCTCCACGCCCCAGCTCTCCAACCCCGCGCGCGCCGCTGAATCCGAAAAACGCGAAACGCCGATAATCCTCCGCTCGACGCCCGCCTGGTCCGATGCCCGCTTCGCCATTCGGGCCAGCGTGGGGCCCATCTTGCCGCCTACCCCCAGCAGTACCAAGTCGCCTTCCAATTTAGCCATCGTCGCGACGGCACCTGGCGTGGGCTCGCTTAGCAGATCTTCCAGTTCGTCAATCGTTTGGGGACAAGATTGTTGCGAGTTCATCGATCGGCGATTCCCGTGGTACTCCGAGAAGTTGATTGTGAAGAAGGCGGTCCGCGGAATCGCTCCGCAATGCGCAACCAATATATCATAGGCGCGTTAGTATTGGTGGCGTGGCTCCCGCCCCGTCACAATCTTGGCTCGTCCCGCCGGCAAAGAACTGTCACCCGGCGTTCCCGCGGCGGAATGAGGAATTTTGGAGAATTTTCGTGCCGAAACCTCGATTGCGGGGATTACTCATTGATAAAACATTGACCATGACCAGCATTGCAGTGAATGACGAAACGGCGCGCATCGGCGAAGCCGACCAGCTCGACGAATCGGATCGTGCCTTGATCGAGCGCTTTGCACAATCTGGCGATGAGCAGGCATTCGAGCAATTGATGTTGCGATACCGGAGTCTGGTGTTCGCGGTGTGCCGGCGGCACCTGGCGGATCACCACGATGTGGAGGATGCGTTTCAAGCCACGTTCTTAGTGCTGGCCGCCAAGGCGGGCCGAGTTCGCTGGAAGCCATCGATCGCAAATTGGATTTACGGAGTTGCCTTCCGCATTGCACTAAAGGCACGCGCCCGACGCGCGAAAAGAAAGGAGCAACATCTCGGTCCCATGGAGTTCGTGGCACAAGACGAATTGAACGATGTTGCCGACCAGCACGCGGCGCAAGTCGTCGACGAGGAATTGAACAAGCTGCCCGAGAAGTATCGTACTCCGCTTATTTTGTGTTACTTGCAAGGAAAAACTCGCCGCGACGCGGCTAAGCAGCTTGGCTGCAGCGAGGCGATCATCAAAGGACGTCTCGAACGCGGCCGAAGCAAGCTGCGCAGGCAACTGATCCTCCGTGGAGTGACTCTGTCGTGCGCGATGGGGGCACTGGGAATTTCGCAACAACTCGTTGTGGCAGCCGGTACACCCACGCTGGTAGCTGCCACGATTTCCGCCGCCGTGGAGTTTTCCACCGGCGGATACGTGGGTAATGCCGTTACTGCCAACGCCCTATCTCTTGCTAAAGGAGAATTGTCCATGACTCTTTCAACCCTGCTTAAGTGCGCCGTGGTGATGCTACTCGTCGCCGCTCTTGTCAGCTCGGTAGCCCTAACTTCGGCATCGCGGGCAGGCACTGAACCACTGGACGCTCGGCCGATTATTGTCTCCCCTGGAAGCGATTTTTCAGAATCCCCGCAGCCCACCCTATTCGTCGCTGCCGAGGGCGATGCGGAAGACGACGAGAAAGCGTCCGGGCTGACGGGCAACTGGGAATTGGTTTCGGCCATGGCCGGCGGTCGCACGGTTGCGGACCAGCGAAGACGCGAGACTCGGATTGTCATCACCGAGGATCGACACTTCTTGATCAAGCAAGAACGGCGCATTGTGATGCTGAGTTTCACGATGGATGCGTCCACGACGCCTAAGTCGATTGACTTGACCGATGCTCGCCGCGGTATCACGTTGCCCGGAATCTTCAAGACCGAGAATGGCGAACTGACGATTTGTTACAACGAACATCCCAATCAAGTTGAAAGCCGGCCGACAAAATTTGCATCCGAGAGCGGTCAACCGCACGAGGCCTTGATGACATTGAAGCGCGCCGAGGCGAAACCACTGAGCGAAGATGCCAAACGCATGCAAGGAACGTGGACGGTCGAGCGGGCGGCATGGCGCGGCGAAGAGTTGCCCGTCGATGCTCGTGGCAAGATGAAATTCGTTATTACCGATGAGATGATGATCGTCCGTGAGCCCAACGGGAAAGCCGAGTTTCTTGCGTTTCAGTTGGACCCATCGAAAAGCCCGAAATGGATCGACATCACCGAGGACAATCGAGTTCGGCTGGGAATCTATGAGATCAAGGGAGACGAACTGAAGATTTGCAACAACAACCAGCCCGACGACAAGGCCGAAAGACCGACAGAATTCAAGTCGGAAAAAGACCAGCCACACGAACGTTTGATCGTGTTGAAACGTCAATGAGAAGCAAGTGACCCGCCAGTTTTCACATGTCCATCTTTCATCAGAAATGCGTTCCGTGGACTCCTATTGCCCATGGCCGTGGTGATGACAGAAGATGTCTTCGCGTGGCCACAGGTTGGCGGGGTCGATCTTGTCACCGCCCGGTTTGTTCATTGCTTCGCCCGACTTGAGGATCTTTTGCACTAGCGCGATGCGCATTTGATCTCGCTGCTGGCGAAGTTGGCGATCCTCTTCCACATCAAAATACTTTTGGCCGTCGATCCAGGTCTGTTGGCAACGCGACAGAATCGATAGCGGCGGACCGCTCCAAACAACCAGATCGGCGTCCTTGCCTACTTCTAGTGAACCGACATGTTCATCGATTCGCAGTTGCTTGGCCGGATTGAGCGTGACAAACTTCAAGGCATCCAGCGGATCAACGCCGCCGTATTTGACCGCTTTGGCCGCTTCGTGATTGAGATGCCGGGCCAGTTCTCGGTCGTCCGAGTTGAACGAAACATTGACGCCCGCCGAGTGCATCAGCGCGCCGTTGTAAGGGATGGCGTCGTAGACTTCGAACTTGTAGGCCCACCAGTCGGAAAATGCCGACCCGGTCGCGCCGTGCTTGGCCATCGCGTCGGCCACTTTGTAGCCCTCCAAAATATGCTGGAACGAACCGATCGTGATATGAAAGTTGTCCAACGTGCGGATCAGGGCCAGGATTTCGTCTTGGCGATAGCTGTGGCAGTGGATCCAGCGCTTGCCTTGCAAGATCTCGCTGACGGCGTCCAGTTCTAGATCGCGGCGCGGAGGCAGCCCTTGATGGTTCTTTTCCCAATCGGCCCAGCGTTCTTGATAACCTCGGGCGGCTAGAAAGGCGTCGCGCATGATTTGTTCGACGCCCATTCGCGTCTGGGGATAGCGAGTGGTGTACTCGTCTCCCCAATTGCTTTGCTTGACGTTTTCGCCGAGGGCAAACTTGATTCCCTGAGGAGCGGCGGCGAACTTGAATTCTTCCGAAAGGCCCCCCCAGCGAAGCTTGATCACCTGATTCTGGCCGCCGATGGGATTGGCCGACCCGTGCAGAATGTTGGCACACGTGACGCCGCCCGCCAGTTGGCGATAGATGGTGATGTCGTCGCAATCGACGAAGTCGCCGATCCGCACCTCGGCCGTGATGGCTTGCGTGCCTTCATTGACCCCGCCGTCGGTCGCCATGTGCGAATGGCAGTCGATGATGCCGGGCGAAATGTGCGAGCCTTTGACATCGATCCGTTTCACATCGGAAGGCACATCCAGATTGGTGCCGATGGCCGCGATCTTGCCGTCGCGAATAAGCACCGAGGCGTCTTTTAGCACGCCCTGTTTTCCGCAGGTCCAAACCGTGGCGCCGGTCAACAGAACCGCGGCGGATTTTTCGGGCGATGAGGAACGGCCAAATGCGCCCAGCGGATAGTTCACCGCTTGAGGCTTCTCCTTTTCTTCCGCTGGCTTGTTCTCGCTGTCCTTGGCTTTGTCGTCGGTTGCCGAGTCCTTGGTGCGAATGGCCGTGTAGGTGGTTTGGCTGCCGCCGGGCCAGTCGATCGTCCCTTGCCAACTGGTTTGCTTCTCCGGGGTGATTTCCAGGACGGCACTTAGACGCACCGTTCCTTCTTGCTTCAGTTCCTTGCCTTCGAAGGAGCAACTGAAGCGAGCGCCGCGGAGGCCCGTCTTGGCGAGCTTGATGCTTTCGCCGTCTTCGTCCTTTTCGAGACTCGGTCGCGCCGTGCCGGTTAGCTTGCCCGGCTCTCCGTTGACTTCGATGAACAGCTCTTTCCGGTCCGCGAGCGGCTGGTCGAACGTCAACTTCCAAGTTGCCACCAGATCGTATTCCGGCGGCCGATCGAACTGATAGCGGCGACCGTCAATCCAAGTTTCGTTGACTTTGGTTTTGGCATCGAAGATATCGCCGCTGGCGACGACGAAGTTGGCGTCTTTACCCGATTCGATGGTCCCCAGGCGATCGGCCACGCCGAACAATTCGGCCGGCGCGGTGGTCAGCGCTTTGAGTGCCCCCTCACGCGACAGACCTCGCTGAACAGCGCGGCGCGCCGCAGGCCAGAACTTGTCCGCTTTGAGGCCATCGGAAGTCAACACGATTTGCACGCCCGCCTTTTCCAGCCGACCGGGATTCTCAGGCGCGATGTCCCAGTGCATCATGGCTTCCAGCGAGACGTTTAGCGCGGCTTCGGTGGTCGCCACGTTGGGCGGTTTGGGAAAATCCAAGGGAACGATAATCGTCCGACCAGTGCGGCGGATGGCATCCAGTCGGCGATATTCATTGCCCGAGCCACGGACAATCAAGTTCAAGCCGAATTCGCGGGCGAACCGGTCGGCCCTCAAGACAAAAAGTTCGTTGGAAGTGTCGATGACCACGGGAACGTGATCGCTGGCCAAATGCTGCAACACTTCCAGGGCGTCGTTTCGTTCAGGCCGGCGTACGGACTTGTTCGCCCGATGAGCCGTCCATGCCTTGTGGTACCAGTCGGCGTCATAGAGAGCTTGCCGCGCGAGGGCGACAGCGCCCATTGGCGAATTGGGATATTCCTCGCGGCTCCGACCTCGCGCAACCGTCAGCCGCATATGCTGGGCGATGTCGGCTTTGAGAATCGCGTGCGACGAGGAATGCTTGCCTGTCGAAATCAGCGCGCTCGTCCCCTTGATGATGCCGCCGCTGGGCGCGACCAGCCGCGCGATGATGCCTTGCTTCCGCAGTTGCTCGTTGGTGTCCGTGCCGTCGCGCAGTCGCTGCGCCACGCTCAATTGGGCACGGACTTCCGAATTCCAATGCGGAGCGCCATCCTTGAGCGAGGCTGCGTCGATCGACTCTTCAGTGAAGGAATCGATGAAGCCGGGATAGATGGTCTTGCCTTGAAGGTCGTAGACGCGGGCATCCGCTGGGATGTCAATCTTCGATCCGACATCCGTGATCACTCCGTCGCGAACGACGATGGTACATGGTTCGATCGCTTTGCCAGGCGCGATAACCACTTTCGCCGCGCGGATGGCGAACACGGCGGGTACGTTTTCCCTTAACCCGTCGACCGGGGCCGTTTTGGTCGGATCGCCCTGAGCGAACTGCCCGGCGGAAAGTAAGAACGAGAACGCCAGAATGAGCGGTACTCTAAAAGAATGTAGAAAAGTGCGCATGTTTGTCTGACTTCGAAGGAAGGTGGTTGCGGCGACGGCTGTTAGGAATCACTACCCTTTTTACGGACTACTTGAAGCCTCTATCTTAACACCAACCTGCCGCGCTTTCACGAAGGTGCGGGTTCGATTCTGGCCCGCCGAGCCAGTGGACCAAGCATTCGTCAGGGCTGCCGATGGCCGGCGTTTCTCAAAACCTGCTCGGTGACGCTTCACTTTCGTCCGTCCGCCGAGTAGCATGAAAACCCTTACCTGATGGCCTAAACATTAAAAATCGTGGGAGAAGATTTTGATGAAGACACCGATTTGCAAAATTTCTCTGCTGGCCGCCGTGTTGGCGCTGGTCGCCGGTCCCGTATCCATTTCCCGGGCCGGGCCGCCCGAGGGGTTCGTGGCTTTGTTTAACGGCAAGACGTTTGATGGCTGGAAGGTGCCCGAAGGTGATAACGGCCACTGGAAGATCATCGACGGCGTGATTGATTACGATGCTGAAAGCCAGGCCCCGGGCGACAAGAATCTGTGGACCGCGAAAGAATACGGCGACTTTGTTTTGCAGGTTGATTGGCGAATTAAAGAGACGCCCTACATCAACCCTCGCGTTCCAATCGTCAAACCCGACGGCACGCACAAGAAGGATGCCGACGGAAAGGAGATCAAAATCTCCGTCCCGGACTCCGACTCAGGCGTATTCTTACGGGGCGAGGGCAAGTCGCAAATCAACATTTGGTGTTGGCCGACCGGCTCGGGCGAGGTCTACGGCTATCGCATGGATAAGAAGATGCCGCCGGAAGTGCGGGCCGGAGTAACTCCCAAAAAACTTGCCGATCGTGACATTGGTGAATGGAACACCTTCGAAATCATGATGAAAGGGGATCGCCTGTGGGTCAAGCTGAATGGCGAGCAAGTGCTGGAAAACGCACAGCTTCCCGGCATCCCCAGCAAAGGACCGCTCGCCTTGCAACATCACGGCGGCAAGGACAAGGAGGGCAACTGGCGCAGCCCGCCAGCCTTGGTTCAGTTCCGCAATATGTACATCAAAGAACTCAATTAGTCTACTTATAGTTATAGGTGAAAAGTTGGTAATCTCGAGTCAAGTTTTAGCGACCAACGGGAGCGGGTTATCACATCCGAGCGGTAGCTCGTAATTGGTTCGAGGCCCAGCCTCGTTAGTCTACTCATAGGTGAAACGTTGGTAATCTCGAGTCAAGTTTTAGCGACCAACGGGAGCGGGTTATCACACCCGAGCGGTAGCTCGTAATTGGTTCGAGGCCCTGCCTCGTTAGTTTCTCTTGGTGCGGATGAGCGATTCATGGGAGGTCTCTATCGATCCTGTCTTACCTTCACGACGCCAATACTGCAAGTAATTCGACTCACGAAATGGAGTGGACGCCTATTCCTGAGGTGCATTCACACTATCTCCGTTTGCAGCGCGGGTGTTTGCAAATCGAATGGTTTGTATTGCGGCTCGTCGGCGAGCCAATGTTCCTCGTTGCCTGCCCGTCCTCGCAAAGCGGCGCACTCACGAGCTTGTAACATACGTCGCATCGGCAAGCCCCCTTTAATTTGCTCATCGTTCACTGCCCTAAGAAAAGTTTCCGTAACGACTTAGCCGCAACCCGGCACTCAGCGATCACCCCAACTCGTCGCCAAATCGGTTGCAAAGTTGCAACGATTCAGGATGGTAGGCGCGCACCGACACATCCACGCGATGCCCACGCCGATTCACAACTTGAAGTGCCAGCGAGCCGCGTCCCGTTCACCATCCATAGGCACTCCGATCGCCGCCCCATCTGACTGCTACCTTCATTTTACAGCAATTCGCCGAACTGAATAGTTTTCTTTTCCGTGGGTCCTCGACCGCCAAGGTCGCCAGTTCTCGGCCACAAGAAACGCAAGAGCGATCAAAAAACGGTTCCTGACGTCGTTTTACCCCGGCATCACAGGCCGGCGTGTCGGTCACCGCGCGGTACCGCGCGTAGTGCCGAGTGGCCGTCAGCAACTCGTCGAGCGTCGGCACGATCCGCTTGAAAACTTCAAACGCGGTGGAAAAGGTGTCAGGAACCGAAAACACCCCCCACTTAGTTACGTGAGTGGCATTTGGCGCTCCGACGGTCGTCACTCAGGCCGAGTCTCGGTGGCGGCGAGGGGAAGTTGCGCCGGAAATGTTGTGGCGTGCGACGCCTTGCCAACCGCAACATACACTAGGCTTTGTCCCAAAACTCATTGCTCAAGTATGGCTGGGATCGCAGCGCAGTTTTCTGGGGGCTCCCGTTGGTCGACCCCAGCCACCCAAACCTGTTTTGGGACGAAGCCTAGTTTCAGGGCTGATTCTTTTGGCTCAGCCTGGAATTGCGTCTGAGTACTAAGCTAAGGGCCACGCAGTTAGGCTGGTTCGCCGCATCGTCCGAGGCCTGCTGCTCGGCGTCGGTGGCCTTGGCAATCGCCAAATCCATGTCAGCGTCAGCTACGTCGCCGCTGAAAGCGATTCCCGCCTCGATGATCAGGTACCGCTTGCCATTGAAGCGAAAATTGATGTGGTAGTTTCCGTTTTCGACAATTGGCAGGGACGACATCGGATGGCTCCAGAATCGTTGGTGCGATGACAGAATCGATGGTAGCTCTGTCACGTTGGGAAAAACCAGCGACGTAAACCCATCGATGTCACCAGAAATGTCACCAGTAACGAAAGGAGTCATAAAAAAAGGACTCAGGCGAGTTCACCTAAGTCCTTACAGCAGAAGCGAGTACCAGAGCCCGGACTCGAACCGGGACGCCCTAACGGGCACTGGATTTTGAATCCAGCGCGTCTGCCAATTCCGCCACTCTGGCTCGGATCGGTTGCGAAATGAAGTTTCGCTTGGCAAAAGTTCGATTTTAACATCTCAGGGGCGTGGGCAGAAGACCTTCGGTCTGGATTCAAATTCGGTCTGTTTCCACCAATTTGTAGCGGATCGAGTCGATTCAGCTTGACGTGGGGCCGGTACACGGCGAGATTTTCATTCATCAACCGATTCCGATATACTCGGGGTTGCGAACTGTTGATGTGCGTCCGTTGGAGATTTGTCATGCCGTGTCGCGAATCTAGAGAAACTTTCCGCCTCGGTCGTCGCCAGGCGTTGCAAATTGGCGTCGGACTGTTCGGATTGAATCTGCCTCAGTTCCTGCAGGCCGCGGAGAACAGCCGGCCGCAGCGCGACTTGTCGTGCATCTTCATTTTTCTGGCGGGCGGACCCAGCCACTTTGAGACCTTTGATCCCAAGCCGGATGCTCCGGTCGAGGTTCGTGGACCGTGGAAGCCGACACAAACGAATGTGCCCGGAACGTTGATTTGCGAAAAGATGCCGTTGATGGCCCAGCGGATGGACAAGGTGGCCATTGTACGGTCGTGGCAAGGGAAAAGCGGCTCGCACTCCACGGGATCGCAGCACGTCGCCAGTGGCTTCAACTCGCCGCCCGCGGGCCAGTATTTCCCCAACTTTGGCTGCCTGATTTCCGCCCTGTACGGGAGCCGCGTGAAGGGAGTTCCGCCTCATTTTGGCCTGCCGGTGGCGGTGCGCTATACCGATCCCCCCGGCTTTTTGGGGTCGGCCCACGATGCGTTTAATATCGGCGGCGATCCGGCCAATCCACAAATCAAAGTCGGTGGCCTGAACTTGTCGAAAGTGCGTTTTGAAGATCGCCGTTCGATGCTGCAACAATTGGAAAATCTGAGCCGGCTGGCGTCGGTCGAGGACTCGGGGCTCGAGGCCAGCGATAAATTCGCCGAGGAAGCGATCGCCATGCTGACCAGCGGCGCGATGAAGCAGGCCATGAACTTGGACGAAGAGCCGACCGCATTGCGAGAGAAATACGGTGCCAACATCTACGGCCAACGCGTGTTGCTCGGGCGGCGGCTGGTCGAAGCGGGCGCTCGCTTCGTGACCATCAATCAGGCCGTGCAAGGCGGGCTGTTCGGAAACGGCACGACGAATGGAACGTGGGACAACCATGGCTGGCTGTTCGATTCGATGATGTCGTTCGCACAACGGCCGAGTGCGGTTCCTGCCTCAAGCACCTGGCATTCTTATAAGGGGCCCGGCAACTTGCCCCAACTCGATATGTCGCTGTCGGCGCTGCTTGACGATTTGGAGGATCGCGGGCTGCTCGATACCACGCTGGTCGTGGCCATGGGCGAGTTCGGACGGACGCCCAAAATCAATAAGACCGCGGGCCGTGACCATTATCCCAATGCCGGTAGCGTGTTGCTGGCGGGAGCGGGGATCGCGGGCGGAGCGGTGATTGGCGCTACCGACCGCAACGGCGCGGAACCGAGTACTCGACCCTGCAGGCCCGAAGACTTCGCGGCGACGATCTACCGCGCGCTGGGTATCGACCACCATCGCACCTACTTCCCGCGTCTGCCGCGGCCGACTCCGATTGCTGACGGGCAAGTGATCGACGGCATCTTTGGTTAGGGCACCGGGACATCACTTACGATGCTCGGATCGTCTTTCGAGTCATCATGCGCGCGGACCATCCGGTAGCCGCAGAGGCGAACCACCAGAAGTGAAGCGATAACAATCGCGGTTTGGCAACCCGTGACCATTGCTTGGATCGTGTACGAATCGGCCCGTTGCTGCGACAGGAACGGCCACAGAGGGCTAATCGCGCAGGCGATGGCGATGGCGAAAAAAATGGGCACGATGGGGCGTTTCACGGCCAGAGTCGCCCACAGCGAAACGAACGCAATTGTCAAACTGTAGATCAATCCCACCGCAAAGAATATCAGATTTGAGGCCACGAACAGGAATTGACTCGCAAGAATGGACTCCATGGGCCTGTCGAAAAATCCATGCACTCGTTGTCCGACCCACACAACCACTGTCGTCGCCATCCCAGTCGCCAGCAACTGCCACAGGCGAAATTGAAATCTTCCCAGGTTCTCGGTACCTTCCGCCGACTCATGAGCAATCCGCGTCGTGCGATAGCGAACAAAGCTTAAGACGGCGCAGCCGGCGACGCATCGAGCCACGCGGTTAATGCTCCAAGTCATGGAAGCCACGCTACTGAACGGCGCGGACAAGACCAGAATCAAGAGCAGGCCCGCAACACCATAGCCGATTCGTCGCGACAGAGGTTCGGGGCCAAATCCGACGAAAATCGTCAACAAGGAAAACTGGCTGGCCGAAAGAATGAAGGCGGCATGGTCACGCCAGTCGGACAGATCTGATTCGGAAAGAAACGCCAAGACGGTCAAGCCGACAAAATGAGCGACAACGAGCAAGACGATTTTTGGGTTGGGTTGCAGCATGGACCTTCAGTCTACAAGCTGCTATCCACTTTTGTCACTGCTAACGCGCGCTATGATCGCGGAGCGATCAGCGACTCTCGTGATAGGTCTCGTCGATCGGCGAGTAATACCAGCGGCCGGGGAAGGGGACGCTGGCTTGGTTGACCGCTTCCTCATCTAGCGACGTTAGCTTCACGTCGTGAAGCAATTGTTCGACGCTAACCGTTCCTTTGTAGATCGCGGCCACCTGCCGGTCGCTATCCAGCAGCAGGCTGGTGGGCAGCACAATTCGCCGGTGCGATTGCAACAGACGCTTCTGAATGGTGCTAAGCTGTTTGATGCTATCGCCCACGGCAATCGTGACGGGGAACGGGAACTTCGTGCGGGTCAGAAAATCCTTGATTTCGTCGATGGAATCGGTTGGCTTGGTCCCTTGATTAGTCAAGTGCAGTGCGACGATTTGCAGGCCGCTTTCGCGCAGCTCGGGCGCGCGTTCCGTGAATTCACGCAGTTCCTTCAAGCAAGGGACGCACGTCGTCTGCCATAGATTCAACAGAATCGGTCCGGTCGCTAACTCCTCAAGTTGAATACTCTGTTCGTCCAGGTCAATCACATCTAGCGTCGCGAGCGCGGCGCGCGGGGCGATGACCACGCGCGACTTGCCGCTCACTTCCGGATATGGAAGCACTTTGGAGGCAAGTTCAATCCCGCCTCGAGGCGCGGACCATGCCTCGGGCGACGACGCTCCTTGCACAATTCGGTAACGTTGATTGGCCGCCAAGTTGGCATGCACGTCGGTTGTCCCGCCCGGCCAGCGAATGGTTAGGCTTTGCACCGATTCCCGCTCGCCCAGCCCCACATGCACCCATTTCGAGGATTGCGACAGGAAGCCCGCGCCCGCATGCACGGTCTTGATGATCTTTCGTTCGTCGCCTGCGAGTGCGAATTCAAGCCGCGCGCCGATCGCGTCGCGATTGCACGAGGTGCCAACCAGTCGTACCGCCAGATAGTTGCCGTGGTCTTGGCCTTGATTCTGTAGATAGCGCACGCGGGGACCGGTGCGATTGGTAGTCCAGATATCCAAGTCGCCGTCCAAATCCCAATCGACAAGAGCTGCGGCCCGTCCGTCGTCGATGTAATCCAATCCGGTGACTGACGAGGCGTGCGCGAACTGCTCGCCGCCCGTGTTGAGAAAGCAGCAGTGGGCTTCGCGACCGCTGAGCGATTTCCCTTCGTCCCGAATCAAACGGGCGATCTGCTGCCATCCTTGCAAGTAATCCCGATTCAAGCTGCCCTTCATCTCCGGCGATTGCGACACGACCTGTCGCCAATAGAGACTTCACAAATCGTTGGTGTCTTCATTCGTGACATAACCGTTGGCGACAAAAATGTCCTCCAGGCCGTCGTTGTTCATATCCATGAAATGCGACGCCCAAGCCCAGCGGCCCAGCACGACCGCCGCCGGCTGGCTAACATCTTTGAACGCCTTGCCCGCCGAGTTTTGGAACAACGTATTGCCACGGGCGTGTCTGCGATAGCCGGCCCGCACCTCTTCGCTTAACCGGTCTTGGAACTTCCGATGGTAGGTGATTCGCCCGCCCGCCGAAGAAAACATGTTGCTGACATAGACATCCATCCAGCCGTCACGGTCGTAATCGGCCCACGAAACCGACATGCCGGCCGCCATGTCCTCGACGCCGGATTCGGGAGCGATATCCACGAAGTGGCCTTCGTCGTTGCGGTAAAAGCTGTTCCGGCCAAAATCGTTGGCGACGTACAGATCTTGATCACCGTCGTTATCAAAATCTTCCCAGGAAGCGGCGTGGCTGAAACGTGTGTTGTTTTCGTCCAGGCCGGACTGCTCGGTGACGTCGGCGAACTCGAAATTGCCGTCGTTGCGAAATAGGTGATTGGGGGCGCCGTTGTTCGCGTCGTGCCAGGGCGTTGGCACGTACAAGGCGGCTCGCAATGGGTTGAGCTTATAGTCGTCGAACTTCCAAAACCCGCAGACGTAAATGTCCAAATCTCCGTCGTTGTCAAAGTCGGCCGCGGACATGGAATGCGGCAGGCGAGGACCTTCGAGTTCGGCGATCAGTGAGAATCGGCCCTGGCCGTCATTGGACAGCACCAAGACTCGCTCTTGAACGCTGACGACAAGGTCTTGATCACCGTCGTTGTCCACATCGATCAGCAGCGCGCTTTTCGAGGCGTCCAGCCAATCGACTCCCGCTTCGGCCGACGTGTCGCGCACGGTGCCATCTTCGTTCTGCACATACAGCAGATTGGGCAGGCCATTGGGTTGGCACAAATAAAAATCCTCCAAGCCGTCGTTGTTCACATCGCCCACGGCAATGCCGTGATGGCCACGAAAATCGATCGGCACTCGGTCTTGAATTTGATTCCGCCAATGCTGAATGCCGTACATGAGTTGCTTTTGAAAAGCGGGCGAATCGCCCATGACCGCAAGCGTCGCGTCTCCGTAAAGTGCCTCATGCGCTGAGTTGTAAGACACCTCCTCGAAGTCATCCACCTTGATCTCGGTCAGCCGCAGGTCTTCATCGGCCGTTGCGGCTTGCCATTGGAAGTCCCAGGTCGATGTCTGTTCCACAAGCCGATCTTGGCAATGACCGCTGGCATGAAAATAAGCTCGCGAAGTGACGGTGTCATCCTTGGCTTCGACGCGGACAGTTTTGAATTTGACGTGAATGTCGCTGGCGTCCCGGTACGGTTCAGCGAGACGTTTTAGCGATTCGGCAAGACCGCTCGCGCCGGCATTGGGTAGGTCATCGACGTCCGTGGTACTGGTAGCCCGTTGAACGACGAGTTGGTTGGACTGAAAGACCTCAGTCAAGTCGGAACGCAACGCACCGCAGTGAAATGCATCGGTAACCAAGTCCTTTACAGCTTCCTCCCGAATGTCGGCCGGGTGTTTGAGCAATCGCGTGATTTTCTTCAGTTGACCGTCCACCCGCTCCGTAAAGCCCTCCAGCCCGGAAAGCGAATCGTTGACCGCTACTTCGCAATCGTCAGACCCAGCCTCAGTGTCCTTCGTTGTGCTGGCCTGTGCGGTCTTCGCCTGCGAACTCGAATCGTCCGCCTGAGACAAAGACGGATTCTCCGGTGCTGGCGAAGTCGGCTCCTTAGCTGATTTAGCCGATGGGTCCGGGGAACTGCTTGGTGAATTTCCCTGGCTCATCAAGATGCCGGCACCAATTCCACACAGTATAAGCAAGGCCAGAATTGCCACGATCGCGGTGCGAGCCGAGCCGGTCTTCGACGTAGTGGTCATTTTGAGAGGATGCTCGTTGCTCATGAAAATCCGTTCCAAAAGACTCGGTGAAACCTCAGGGAAGTTAATCTAGGTAAATTTCGGCTTGCGTACAAGTTTGGTCACGTCTATACAGTAAGAGTGGGCAGGTAGAAGCTTGTAACGCGTACCCATTGTCTTAACCTGCCCCCATAATCCACCCGCGGAGGTAGCTGGCGGCCAATGCTATTTCCCAAGGACAGCCCGGACCACAAGAAGGTCGGTTTTCACCCCCGCATTCTGGGCACGCCGGCCCCCGTCTTTCCGGGATTTGAAGTCGACATCTCGGATTCAGTACCGGACGATCAGAAGCCGGACGCCGTTTGGCATCGGGATCGCGCCAAGAACATGATTAGGGCGCATCCGGAAATCAAAGAGCTGTTTGGCAACACGCCGAGTACCGCTTTTTGGTGCTTGCTTCTCGCTGGCTTACAAGTGGGACTGGCCGTTGTCGCCGGCGGCGCGCCGTGGTGGGTCATGCTGTTGGTGGCATACGTCGTGGGTGGGTGGCTCAATTTGAATCTGTTTCAGTTGGCGCACGAGTGTAATCACAACCTCGTGTTTAAAAAGACATCTTGGAACCGCTGGCTGTTCACGTTCACGTCGTTGCCCATGTTCATGTCGGGGCATCACACGTGGTGGATCGAACATCATGTTCATCACAACGATCTGGGCGCGCGGAAGGACTTTATTACACGGCGCAGGACGTTCTTTTTGTTGACCCGACAAGACGTCTATCTAGGATTCGTACGGCGGGGAATTCTCTACAAGTTGTGTTGTGCTTTTTTCTCACCGGTCTTCATGCCCTTTGCGCTGTTCATGCTGGTCATGCAGGTGTTCCGTTCGCTGCTGGGGCTGATCGTCTACTTTTTCGGTTCCCTGTTGCGGGGACGACTCGATCCGGGACCAACCGCCCTGGCGATCTTGGCCGACGAACATCTTATCTCTGGATACGAGCACTACGGAACGAAACGCTGGGCGGTGATCTACCCGCTTTTTAGCCTGGGCATGGGGGTGGCCCTGTTTTGCTTTGTTGGCTGGCAGGCGGTCGTCTATTTGCTGTTGAGTCAGCTTTTCGCGACGGGATTTTTGCATCCGGTCAATTTCGGGTTGATCCTCAGTAATTCCCACTTCCATGGACACAAGCGATATCAGCCGTCGTCTTCATACTATGGCTGGTACAACTGGCTGACCTTCAATTTCGGCCTGCACACCGAGCACCACGACATCATGGGAATCCCCTGGAGCCGTTTGGGAAACCTTCGAAAGATTGCCCCTGAGTTCTACGACGATCTAATCATCACCAAATCCTTTTCCAGATTGGCAATGCTGTTCGCCTTCGCCAGTCGCGAGACGATGGAACAGGAATTCGATAACGAAGACATGCGCAACCGAGAGCTGGCTACGGCCAATGAAGAGTACCTGGCGGTTAAGGAATCCGGTTGAGTGTGTAGTACGCGCTGGGGTGCAGCAGCGGTTGCCCTTCGCTGTCGCGAACGCCCGCGGCCAGCAATTCGTGAACGAACAATTCACGTAAGCCTTTGACTTTCAATCGCACGCTTCTCCCGTCAGCCGAGACCTCGGCGGCTTCTACATCCAGCGTCCGCTTCTGAATCTCGTCACTCCCATAGGTCGCGTGATACGTGTAGGTGTGGCTTGTCATGGCGTAGGACTCTAAATTGGTCGCCGTTCGGGGATCAACAGGCTTGGTGAAGACAAGTTCAAACCCATCGGGGCGGGCCCGCATCTCTTTGATTTCGAAAGGCGTCGCGCCGGTCCACAGCAGTCGCTGAAGTCCATACGAAGACGACCCGAGACTGCTCCAACCGCGATTGCTCAGACCAACAAACGCGCTGCCGTCGGTCCCTTGAGACAATCTGAGCACCGCCGACGCAAAACCTTCGCGAAACGGAAAGCATGCGCCTTGATACTGGCCATCGATCTTCTCCAAAAACACGCGATGAATCGAGGATAGCGTGAACTCGCCGACGAACAGTTGCCCGTCGAATGGGCCGAACTTCCCGCCGCTGTCGTCGAGCATGATGTCGGTCGCCGACTGGCCGACCTTTTTGTACGGAAACCAAACGGCCGGCGGCTTTAGTTGCGGTAGTCGCCGAACCGCTTGAGGAAAGGGCAGCCCACCGGGGATTTCTTTGATGCCCTGGATGGGCGAGCCGCGTTGGCCCATCGACGCGAGCGCCTCTGGATGATGAAAGAAGGCCCCCTCGCGCATGTGATGCAGCGTATTGGTGCCGACCCAGTTGCCTTGCTGATCGGTGTAGAACATGTCGCCCGCGCGATTGGCACCCAGTCCGCTCGGCGAACGCATGCCGGCACAAACGGGAATCAGTTCGCCCTCGGGCGTGACTTTCATTCCCCAGCCACGCCAGCGTCCTTGGCGAAAGCCCAACGTCGGATCGTGGACCGTGCGGCCCAGATGTTCTTTCTTCAGCCCAAGGCCGATATTCAACGTAAGCCACATGTTTCCGTCGTGGTCCAGTTTCGGTCCGTAAGCATATTCATGATAGTGCCCGGTCACGCCCCAGCCTTTAGCGACCGTCAGATACTCGTCGGCCACACCGTCGCCATCGGTATCGCGCAGTCGGGTCAGTTCGCTACGCTGAACCGTGTAAAACGAATCGTTGTGCCGAAGCAATCCGAGCGGCTCGTGAAGCCCCGACGCGAATCGATGGTAAGTGACATTCTTCGGCGGATCGTCGTACGCGCCGTCGAGAATCCACACCTCGCCTTTGCGTATGGCAACCGCCAGGCGGCGATCCTCAAGCACGGTCATCCCGCTGACTTCCAGTGCCAGACCTTTCGGCGCGGGCTTCCAGTTCTTCGACCGCGACTCGCTTTCAGCTCTTGGCACCAGGATCGAAACGAGACGGTAGTAGTCGTTCTCGTCGTCGGCGGAACTAACGGCGTTGCTTGCTGCATTCCAAAGAATCAGAACGCCGCAGGCTAGTTGTATCAGCCGGTTTACTTCCATTGACAATGCACCTTGATGGTTGCTTCGTCATCGACGTCCAAGCGCAGAAGCCATTCGGAGTTGCCGTTCATGTTGCGAACTTCCGCGTGGCGGTCCTTCACCATCGAAACAGCCACTATCAGCCCGTGTTCGTTGGCATAGCCGTTTGGTTTCCGGCGTGCAAGCGTTTTTCCATTGATGGCTCGAAACCACAACCTAGATTTTGCCTTGCCGGGATGACGGCGTTTGATTCGCAGCCGACGTTTCAGGCCGCGGTCGCTGCCGGGTTCGATGCGGTCTTCAATTTCAAATTGTCCGAACCGATACAAGAACGTCGGCACGCCTTCGCGATCAAATCGATATCCGGAGAATCGGTAGCCGATCTCGTCGGCAGCCGCCGAAGGCCATGCTTGGTCTTTACTCGTCAACAACGCGAAAGGGACGCCGGACGGCATCGTCTTCAGATCGCCGCCGAGCGGATCGGCGGGCGGAGCGAAGCGGACGAACCAAGTCCCGTAGGCATCCACGAATCCGCCACGCCAGGCCTGCGCCAATCGAATGCCCTCGGCATCAAACGCAAAGTGAATTTTTTCCGGAAAGCCCACGGCGATGGCGTGGGTGCCCGCTTGATCCATGAAGGTGCGTAGCAGAATCGGCCGATCTTTGGGAACCAGTTCAAAGTCTTGCGATCGAGCTTGGGCGATCTTGTCAGGCAGCGGATGTTTGTCGACTTCTTTGAGATACGCCCACATGGCCGCGATCTGCTGCTCGACGTCGCCATGCAGCACCGATGGACTGGTACTCTTCCCCTTGGGGAAGAAAGTCGGCATGCGCGTGCGATCTTTCAATTGCACGGGATCACGCAGGAAATCATGAAACCACTGGGGTTGAACACGACTCGCAATGCCCGCTAGTTCCACGCCGACCACGCCGGGCATTCGCTCGCCACCCAGGGCGTGGCACTGAACGCACCCGGTGTCGAGCAGAGTGCGTCCCGCCGCGGCCAAGCCAGTTTGCTTGGGAAAGACCTCTTTTTCCGATGGCTGTTTCGCTCCATCGGCCCGCGATAACAAGTCGGGCAGCGCGGCGACCGACGTAGTTGGAAACTTCGGCATGCGGGCAATCATGTGCGGTCGCACATCGCCCGTTCCGCCGAGCACTTTATTAAACCACGACTTGTGCAACTTTCGCCCGACACCGGTCAGCGGCGGAGGAATCCGGCCTTCGTCGCCTAGATCCACGTGTCCCACGACCTCGAAGTATCTTTGGCGATTGCGGCCCACGCCGCCACGCTTGTCTCGCTCGTGGCAGGCGTAGCAGTTCATCTGAAGCAGAGCAAATTCGGCCTGCGACCTGGCTGTTCCCTTCGGTTTCTTCAGATCTGCCAAAGCTAGTTGAATGGACTTGATTTGTTCTTTGTCTAGCGAAAAGTGAGGAAGTCCGTTCTTTGCATCATCAACACATGATTTCTTTGCATCAAAAACCAACTCGGCGAGCGGCTTGGCGGTTGATGCCGGCCTTGATTCGCCCACCGAGTGGCAATGGTGACATTGCAGTTCCCGGAACAGCCGCTTGCCCTCCTCGACCAACGATTCTCCGTGTGAATTCGCGCCATCGACTTCGCCAGTTTGGTTTCTCAACAGGTAGGCCGCTAGGTCGGCTGCCTCGACCGGTTTTAACTTGAGGCTTGGCATCCGGCCGCTGGGGCGCGACAGTTCGGGATTCATGAGAAAGAACGTCAGCGATTGCCGCGTATACTTCGTTGCCAATTCGCCGTGGGGTACGGAACGAACCGGCCTCACCGCCGACGACAATCCCATCTCTTCGATTTCTTCTGGATCCAGTTGCTCGAGCAACCGGTCGAGCCCCGTAGTTTTGGCTTCTCCGCCCTCGTATTCCTCGTCCGCTTCGTGACAGGCAACACAGCCGATCTGATGATAAAGCTGCTGGCCCCGCTCGCGGTTTCCCTTCGTCCAAAACTGATGCGGAACCGGATTGGCTCCAGTGGCCTTCACTTCGGGAAACGGCTTCCGCTGGCTGGACAGAAATGCCGAAAGCGCGTCGGCCACTCGTTCTTTCTCGCCCTTCGACAAACTGCCGAGCACCTCGGGCATGGTCGTGCCCGGTTTGACGGAGTGGGGTGCGGCGATGAATCGCCGCAGCCATTGGTGTTGGACCCGATTGCCAATGCCGTCCAGTCGTGGTCCGCGTTTTGGCTGTAAGTCGCGGTGCGTTGTGGAGTGGCACGCCGTACAACTCAACTCACTCAGCAGCAAGCGGCCACCGACAATTGGCTCGATGTCGCCATGCCGCGCGAAGCGGTCGAATCCTGCCACAAACGGCGCGGCAGCCTCTTGGCTCAGTGCTGATTGGGCGGCCAACAGCACGACAAGCGACAGAGATCTAAAAAGCAACCCGAGGCGAAATGCACTCATGCAGCGTTCTCCGCTTTTTGCCGAGCGGCATTTTCGAGCATTTGAATCCATGGTCCGACGTAGTGTCCGTTGTCGTGAAACGTGCGGCCGCTAACCAGATTGCCGTCGATTACGCACGGCTCGTCGACGAACGTCCCGCCGCAAACTTCCAAATCGAACTTGCACTTGGGCACTGTCGCCATCCGCCGGCCACGAACGCAATCGGCATGCGCGGGAATTTCAACGCCGTGACAAACACTGGCAATCGGTTTGCCTGTTTCAAAGAAGTGCTTGGTGATCCGCATCAAATTCTCGTCATAGCGGATGTATTCGGGCGCTCGACCGCCAGAGAACATGATGCCCAGATACTCATCGGGATTCACTTCGGCGAAGGGAACATCGCATTGAATTGTGTAGCCTTCCCATTCCTTGGTAATGGTCCAACCCGGTTTCACTTCGTGAAGCACCATCTGGTAGAGCCGCTTTTCCGGCGCGGTAACCACGGGCTGAAATCCGGCTTCTTGCACTCGATAGTAGGGGTACATCGTGTCCAGCGTTTCCGTGGCGTCGCCGACGACAATCAATACTTTTTCCATGATGAAGATTCCTTTTACTTGTTTTTATCACTCTTGGCGTCGAGCGTGGTGATCGATTCAGCGTAGACCAGCCGTCCTGTGTAGCCGTCGTGCCAGCGCACCACGACTTGCGGCTGATCGTAAGCGGAAAACTGATAGCCTTGCCCGCTAGGTGAGCCGACTTTCAGAACATTGTTCACTTGCACGATTCCGTAGTAAGTATTTCGAATTCGTTGATAGGGCAGGTTGTTCGGAAAACCGGATACCCAGCGGATTTCTACTTCGCGGCCTTGACTGTTCCACCGCCCGCCCGTCGGTGGATTGCCCAGGGTGCCCAGCGGATGGCCGGTCGAACCGAGCGGTCCGCACATCATCTCCCACACGTTGTCGCTGATTCTAACCGAGGCGGAAGCATGCACGTCGCCGGTAAAAATCAGCACCGGTTTGTCAATTTCGTCAAGCACGCCTAGCAATTCCTTTCGCTCATGCACGAACGAAGGAAAGCCGTCACCCTTATCGTCTTTGTCGGCCCACGGCTCTTTTCTGACATGCGCCGCCGTGTGATAGATCATCCAAGGATCGGGTGAAATCAAAAAGATGAACTGGGCATCGGTATTTTGAACCCCTTCGATCAGCCATTTCTTCTGAGCCTTGCCAAGGATAAACAACTTCGGATCGTGTCGATCCCGGGCATTGAGCGCGGATCGTTCGCCCCGGGTATCAAGAGCGAAGAAATGGCAATTTGCGATCTTCCAATCGTAATAATGGTGCGTCCCGATACTGTATGAAAGCGACTCGTCGGCCCTGGCGGCGGGAGTCACTTCCAGATTCTTCTCGTCGATCACTTTGACCAGCCCGTACACACCGGCGCTACGCGGCCCATCCTTTCTTCGGATCGAAGAACCACGGGTGTAGTTGCCCAGATGGATGGTGCTAACTTTGCTTGGTTCCAACGTACCGAAGTTGGCGTTGGGATCATGCAGCACGTTGCTGCCCGCTTTGACGGTCGCTTGGCCGACTTGAATGCGGCCGGAGTGCGGACCCTGGAAATTGGCCCACGACAAGTATTCTTCATAGGCGCGTAAACCGGTGTCGCGAATGAGATGCGGTCCTTCACCCAGTCCAACTTGTCCGCATCCGTGAATGTCCCAACCAACATCGTGATCGTCGAACGTGAACAGCGCGGGCGTATTGCGAAACAGCGAATTGAAGGAACGCCCGCGCGAAAAATACAGCTTGTAGTTCTCGCGGACGCCATCCAGTGTGCCATCGCGTTTCTCTTCATAAATCACATCGCCGTTGACGATGGCGAACATGGCTTCATCGGCATGCCGACGACGAATCGTGTCGTAAGCGGGCGTACTGGTGTATTGCCCGCCGCTCTTAGCGGGATCTTGCGAAGCACAATGCCCCACGGCAAACGTGACGTTGAACAGGCCGTCTTTGTTGTAGTTCCGATCTCGAAAAGTCTCGCGCGTCGGCAACGTCCGAAACGACGGCCAGCGCCGAGTCACATCCGTCCGAATGTCCGCCAGTTCGCCGGCTAGTCGAACTCCATAGTAATATCGCGTGTGGGCTCGTAGGCCGCGCAAATCAACAACCGCCGTCATGTCGCGATCCGCCGAGGTTTCGCCGACGACCTTGGTCGACTTGCTGGTGAACGGCAACCGCACGTCGTACACCACTTCGAACCGAGTCGGCTCTCTCGTTCGCAGCCACACGCGAACCGAGTCCGCCGTGACGCGGCCCAATAGCGGCCCATGCGTCAGGCCGGTCGATTCGTAAGGCAAAACGTCATTCGCGACCGGATCAGGCCAACGAACTTGCTGCGCGAGACCGCGACCGGCCACCACAAATACCCAGACGAGGCAGCCCAGCAAGACGAGCCGGTGATTACATGTCATATCAGAAACTATTCTTTCTACAGCAGCTTTTCGAGGTACTGGCGCGAACGATTGATCTCGGCCGTGACCGCGGCGGTCGTTTCCAAGATGGGAATACCTCGCGGAACCGGATGCATGAAGATCTCGGTCCAGCCGCTGTATTTGATTTCCTTAAACGCAGCCAACAGCGGCCCGAAATTCAAATCACCCCGCCCCGGCAACTGCAGAAGTTCTTGTTCCTTGGGCAGTTTCGTCATGCAGCCCATGCCGTGCTGCCAGGCATAGAACATCGCGATACGATTGCCCAACGTGCGAATCAGATCGGCCAACAGCTTTTCATCTTGGGGCAGGTGATACGGTGCCAACGCAACGCCCAAGTTTTCGCTGGGGCGCAGCTCCATCAGCCACTTCAGCGAATCGGGCGAATCAATCAGATTGTTGCCGTGATTCTCGATCGCGATCGTGACCCCCGTCTCTTCGGCCACCGCCAGATGAGGTTTCATTTGTTCGAGAAAAGATTGGATTCCGGATTTCAATTCCGAACCCTTAAGGCCCTTGCGACCCTTACCGCCGGTGACCATGGTTTGGCAACCGAGCCGTTTTGCCATCCGCATTTCGTCCTGCAGGCCGAACGGGCCGAGCTTGTATTGCGTGATGCAACCCAAAGCGACTTTGTGTTTTTTAAGGAGGGCGGCGAACTTCTCTTCGCCCATTTCTTCAAGCTGCTCGCGCTGGTCGCCGTGCCTCTTCGGCCAAATGTCGATCGCGGTGGCTGCGGTCTTGGCGACTTCAGGAAGGATTTCCGCAACTTTCGTATAGCCGTACATGCACGAGCCGACGATGTATCGCGGTTTGAAAGAATCGTCAGCCGCTTCGACAAACCGCGAGCCAAGCAGCGCCGCGGCCCCTCCGCCTAGCACGCAATGAAACTGCCGGCGGTTGACGCATGATGTTCTGGTGGCCATGAAAGGGTTCCTTGTTTAACGGTCGCGAAGCTGCTTGTCTGCGGCGAGAAACGGCACGCCAAGATGCATCAATTCTTCGGTTCCAGGTTTGTACAGTGGTTCAGCGGAATACTGAGTGACATAGGCGCGCCGCATTCGATCGGTTCGATTCGCGCCGCTACGATGAAAGCTGATTGAACTGAAGACGACCAAGCTGCCGGCCGGAACGATCGCCGGAATCCCCGGCTCGCGCCCGAAATAGCCGACCTTGTCGCCGGTCTCGGGATCGCGAATGTGTTCCACCAGCGAGCGGATTCCAACCTTGGAAAACGGCAAAACATAGGCCGTGCCGTTCTCTTCGGTCATTTCATCGACGGCCGCCCACACGGTCACATACGGACGGTGAAAGAAGCCGAGATAGCCGCCGTCCTGATGCCACGAAAACTTGATTCCCTGCTCCGCCGCCTTCGCCACGTATTGGTCGTAAAAAAGGTACGCCGTGTCACCGATGGTCGCCCGACAAACTTCGGCCATCAGGTCGCTGAACACGTATTCGGACAACCGAGGCGCTTCTTCGTACTTCTTGGCAATATGGTATCGCTTGCCGCGGTGGCTGATGTGAATGTGATCCGTCCCCAGCCGGTCCATTTCCTGGTGCATCGATTCGATCAAATAATCGCAAGCGTCCCGCAGTATCTGCAAGTGCTCGTCAGGAATCGCACGTGGCAAGATAAAGAAACCTTCTTCCACGAATTGCTGTCGATGTTCGTCGGTGATGGTCGCGGTGAGCGGCATGGAATTGGTACGCAATTTGGAGTCTGAACTACTACCGGCGGGTCAAAGCGGAGGTTTGTGCCCTGGTCCCATTTTGATTGAGCCACCGGGGCACGTCTTTACTTGTCGCGTCATTATGTTCCGCTATTTTGCCAGATCGCAAGTATGCGGCGGTGCGCGGTCGCTCAGTTCGATCCGCGAGCAAGTTGGTTTTCGCGCCACGCTTCCAGATAGGCCGTGATTCCCTGGCGAACGGGTTCCTTTGCCGCGGCGAACGATTTCCGCTCCATCAGTGACAGCGGCGAATGGCCCGCTTGGTCCAGCAGAAGCGCGGCTTGCGTGGCGACCGCCTGATCATAGCTGGCCAGTTGGCGAAACACTTTGTCGGGATCGGCGTCCGACTGGCGGACGATTTTGCTCGCGTAGTCAGAAGCCGCTGTTCCCCGGCCATCTTTGTCGACATCCAGCCAAATGGCACCGCTGCAGCCAAGCGTCCGCGTGCGGTCGGACATTGAATTGGGCTGATAGGGCTTGGCGGTTCTCCAGTACAAGGATTCAATGCCGGGACCCGTGGCGAGGGCCACCAGATGCACGTCGTGCTTTGGTGTCGGCAAGTTCCACGTGGCCTTGTAAATCAATCCAGAAACCGAAGTTTGACGGTCCGCGCTGCCAATCTCTACGTCCTTGACAAGAATTCCGTTGGCAAAGAGTTGAAGGCGATCCGCGTGGACCCAATGCGGACCAAGGACGGACACGTCGACCTTGATCTTCTTACCACTGATCGCCGCGACTTCGCCCGCTCCAAACTTATCGTTCACTTTCATTTCCGCCAGCAATCCATAGCTCACCATGACGCGGCCTTGCAAGAAGTTTTGCACGGCCTTGCTCACGTCGATCTTACCCGCAGCCCGGTCATCGGCGCGTATGTAAGTGCGCCCTTGTCCCACGAAATGGCGAGCCACATCGTGCGAGTCGCTGCTGCCGACCGGCGTGATGGACCGGCCTCGATTGAGCAGCGTCATCCAATCGCGAGTCAATTCCAGCGGGTCGCTTTGCGTCGCCCCCGAGTTGACGATTTCCATGGCGTTGAAACCAACGTGCCAATCGTCGAGCATTTCGCCCGCGGCCTCGTTGAAATGCTTGGGGCCGAAAGGAGTCGTTCCGCCATGCGCATCTCGTGCGTGATTGAGAATGGCGACCTTAACGCCAGGCGTGGCGAAGATGTTGTCGAGCGTCGTTTTCCAAATGTTCGATTTAAAGTCGGGAATCGGCGATCCGGCTTTGACGGGAAAGATGTTGAAGTGGCCCGTCTTGGTGGTCACTTCATTGCCAATCACGGGCGTGAAATATTTTCGCACTCGCAATGAACGGGCAAACGGATCGTGATCGATGTGAACATTATGGTCGGTGGCAATCGGCAACTCGATGCCTTCCGCCGCCAGCGTGATCATGCGTTCCTGAACCGTCGAGTCGCCGTGCCCGGAATGCGTACGAGTATGCACGTGAGTGTCGCAGGAAATCCATCCGGACGTGTCGACCTGGCGAGTGAGCGAAACATCAATCTGCTTGCGCTCGCCCGGCTTGATCGTCACTTGCGACTGTGACAGCGAATACTCAAATCCGCGCCCGGCATAAACCGTGTAGCTGCCCGCGGGCAGTTTCAGTTCCGCCCGCCCCGTCGACGTGAAGGCAACACCCGGCCGAATGGCCATTTCATCGTTTGACACGGTAGCAAACGTCGGCAGAGTTCCAGTTTCGCTAACAACGGTAACTCGGCACGGGAAATCACTTTTCGATCCGTCTTCTCGGACGCGCATCGCGAGCGTGCATTCGCCTAGCGCTTCTTCGCGCGGCCGGTCGTCCAAAGTAATCTCGCCCACCCGAATATCATCCGATAGGCGATGTCTTCCCTCGGCGGTCACCGTCAACAGATTCTCGCCGTCGATGAGAACTCCAGCGGGAACATCAAAACAAAGGAGCATGTCATTTTCGTCGACAACCAAGCGTCCCAAAGATTGCTCGTTCAGCTTGACCTGCCAGCGCTGTTTGACATCTTGCTGCCGCACATGCAATGTCGCGGGCCGTTTGTTCGTTCGGCCTGAAAAACGCACTTCCAGTCGATCGCCTTCCGATTCCTTGGGAAAGGTATCCCATTCGCGACGGTCGCCGCCTCGCAAATGATGCAACCGGGCGGTCACCACGTGTTTTTCAGCGTGGGCCGAGGGCGGCGTCCCGAATGCGGCAACAACGGCAAGCAACGAGATAAGGAAACGCGCGCGTCGAGTAAGGTGAGTCATTATGAAGCGATCCAATGTGTTGATCCGTTATCCAGTCCGGCAATCGTGATGGCTTGGGCCTTTTCCATATCTTCACTCGCTGTTCGGCCCATTGCCAACGAAAATCCTCGCCAGCACACGTAAAGCATCCGTCGCGGTGAAGATCCCGCCAAGCGGGGCAACTCGGAAAATGTAACATACAAACGATCGCGGAAGTTCATCTTATTCTTTCTGAGCAGTAGTGCCTCAACCGGAAATGTCGCAACGAGTTAGGGCCGTCCCCACGTCGCCCTCCGCCCACGAAATGAACTGCAAAACCCTTGCAGTTTTGCAACCATTTCAAAATGGGTAGGCAGAAAAAAGGCAATAGAACTCCGGCTCGTCACCCGTGCAGTGACGAGATCGCGCTGCCCTCGATCATCCAACCCCGTCCGAAGCGTGCGCCCTATCGCCTTCGATGGCCGGATGACAATGGAAAAACCGAGTTCCCCATTCAACTCTAGTTTCCTTCATTTTACCGGACCCGATCAGTTGCTTCTACCATAAATTTCCCTGAGCGGTGACACAGGAACAGCAAGACGTCCGCAGGGAACTGGCGCGGTTAGCAGTTGCCGGTTGGTTTTTTCCGTTCTCCCTTCTTGTTGCCAAGGGGGGAGCTAGAGCCTTCTTCAGTTCTCCCCCTTGCCAAGGGGGAGCTAGAGGGGGTCGAACGCGCCACCGGAATCTTGAATGTCGAACGCGAAACGATGAAGGACCAATTCAGCGCTCGCTCAGTTCAACCTACACATAGGTATCAACCTACACATAGGGACTGAATTCCTGCTGATGGCGTTTCTCTCTTTCGCGGCGATGCACCTCGCGACGGTGAATCGCGGTCAGCCCCTCGAACACCCGCCGCAGCCAGCCAATGCACCAACAGCAGACAGCGGCTCCGGCAACGGATGCAACCGCGAGCCCCCACTGCGAAAACCAGATCCCCGCGGTGAACCCGACGCCGCCGCAAATGACTGCGACCACAAGCAAGCCGATGGCGAAGGTAAGCGCCCTAGTGGTGGCTTCCAGCGTCTCCAAGGTGGTCATTTGACGGTGGTTCTTCATCGGCTGCGGACTCCCGTTAGGAAATAACGATGGAGGGGCCGATTTGTACTCAACGCAAAACCAGTTTTGCCACGTTTTCGGGCGATTTCGGGCGAAAAATCCCCGAAGGAAAATGCGGTGTCCGCCGGATCGCGGAAATGGCAGACGAACACCAGGATAATCCGGGTCCGAGCAAGAGTCCGACGAAGAAGGCCCCGCCGTCGGCCCGCGATTATCGCGAAGCGTTGGCGCTGTGCCGCCAACATTGATTACTTTTCAGGCTTGGAATCCAGCGGGCGACGCCGAAACATTTCGGACTTGAAGTCGCCGATCCCGGACCAATACGTTCGCTGATCCAAATCAACTTCGGCCACCACGACGTCACCCCACTGCTTGGCCAATGCCGCGGTTTCGCCCTGATGATCATAGACGGCGGAAACAATCCATTTCGATTGAATGTCGGTGTAGGTGCTGCTGATCAAATAGACGTGATTCTCCGTGGCACGCGCACGAGCCAGCAACGGATTGCAGCCCCACACCGGCCAGGCGATGACCTCGGCTCCGCGCTTCGTCAGTTCGCGAGCCGGCTCGGGAAAGAAACCGTCGTAACAGACCATCATGCCGACTTTCCCGAATCGAGTTTCGAAGACGGGGAAGTCATCGCCCGGCGCGATCCCGCCTTCCGCTTCGCTGCGCGGCAGGCACACCTTGCGGTATTTCCCCACGATGCCTCCGTCCGGACCGATCAGCACCGCCACGTTGTAGACCAAGTGCTGGTCGCGTTCGAGCAATCCGGCGACGATGTACAGATCATGCTCGGCCGCCAGCTTGCCAAAGTAATCGGTCGACGGACCCGGGACTGGCTCGGATGCCTCGGCGTAACTCTTTCCCAAACCGTAGTAAGTAAGCGTCTCCGGCAGCACGACAAGATCGGCTTTTTGCCGAGCCGCCTTTTCAATGAGCGGCGCAAACATGCGGCAGTTGTCGGCGGGCGACTTGCCACCCAGCGGGCGAAAATGCACGGTTGCCAAGCGAACTTTGCGGCCCGCCGGTTTTTTGGTTTTCGATAGCGAAATGTCGCTCCATTCGATGCGTCCGCCGGGTGCCCATTTCAAGTGCAGAGCGATCACCGCTCGAGTTGCCCGCGAGGGTGCCTGATAAGTCTCAGCGACCTCGACCCAGCCCTCTTTATCGGCTCGTTCGCGGATGGGAAACTCGGGCCGGGCCATGCTCGCACGGCCGTTGCGATAAAAGTCGACAACTTGGCGATCGTAAGGCACCATCTGGCCTTTGTCGTTTTGCCACGTCAACTGCACAAGCGCACTCTGCCGAGGACTCTTCACGTCGGTCACGCGCCGATACGCCCGAAAGCGATAGTATTTCCCGCCCTCGATCGCAACCGTTTTCGTCCAGCGGCCATCGAGCCCCTCACGGTCATCATGTTCGATGATGAAACACCCCTTGCCGTCACGCCCACCGTCCGGCGAGTAAGCAAAGTCGGGCCGAATTTCATCGCGCGGAGCCGCCGTACTCCAGCCGTCCGGGTAAGTCTCCGAGGCAGCCGCGAACCCCTCGGCGACTTCGGTGAACGCGAGAACCAGTAAGACGTAGCCTGCCAAGAATTGGATTTGCGATCTCGCCATGGGTCCTGCTCAGTTTTTGGTGAATACTACAGTCAGTTCGAAGGGCCTCGGAGCCCGTTGTAGGGAAAGTCAAGCTAGTGCATTGTAACGCACAAGAATTAGGGTTGTTGCAAGTGAGCTTTTCGCGAACACTTCCTATTGCCCAGTTTCGGCAAGAAGGTCGCCATGCACAAGATGTATACGTTCGAATTGACGGATGCCGAACAGCCGACGCTAAAGGCACCCTCGGCAAAAAGGCGATGAGAGAACGAGGCCGCCACGACGCACGCGTGTGATATTAC
Source organism: Planctomycetota bacterium (assembly GCA_029259935.1). The sequence goes on along the minus strand of JAJDEH010000060.1, from coordinate 1,766 downwards.
AGGATCAAAGGTCCATGAGACGAGCGGAAAATTGGTAACTTCCCAAGGTTATAACTCCCAAGGATTTTCGACCCACATTTCTGACGCCCTCACACCTGCGGCGAATTGGTTCAGAAGACATTGACGGATTCCGCTCGATCAAGCTAAAAGGAGAGTCCGTAAATGTAAATGTCGACAGGTAACTTACTGCTGCTGAGTTCCAGGAGGCACCGCGATGCGCTCGACGGTCTATGTTGTTGCTGCCACTCTTGCATTTATTTGTAGTACAAAATGTCAGGCACAACATTTAGAGAAACCACTTGCTGTGGTCGTCAACGATCTTCGTTCCACGGATGTTGATGTGCGCAGCTTGGCGCTCGCCAGGATCAATCAGAGTTTTCTAGCTATGCCACTGGGTGAATTCGCCGGACGGGACTGGGAAGATCTCCGCAGTTTTCGGCAGCAGGCGGAGCCTCTCCTTCCCAACCTGCTGGAACTACTTGACAGCTCGAATGACGACATGGTTCGGGCGTCACTCCGGTTGATAGCCAGAATGGGCACGAAAGCAAGAGGTGCCGTGCCGAAACTGAAGCTGTTCGCGGTCGATCAGAACCGGCCTCGCGAGCTCCGGTGGGATGCAGTGCGGGCGTTCTGCTTCGTAGAAAACGAAACGACTCCTGTAGTCTCTCTTGTTCTGCCGTCTCTTAAGACCGCCCTGGACATGAAGCTTTCCGACGTCGAAGACGATCCAGTGTTGCCTAATGGGAGATACGTACAAATCTCCATGGTGGCCGGGCTTGTTGTCCAGCTTTTGCGTGACTCCGGTCACACGAAAAGCGAGGTTGTCGACTTGCTGGAGGCAGCGTCGCAAGAGCAGCCAGCTGAAGTTAGGTCGATAGCCGTGGCAACGCTTGGCGGTCTGGGACCAGAGGCAGAGAGCGCAGTTCCTGAATTGACGCGGCTGCTCGGGGACGAAGATCCGTTTGTTCGTCGCTTTGCGGCATCGAGTGTTCTCCAGATCGAAAGAGAAGCCGCGGCAATTTCGGTACTGGCCGACCGACTCGCGTTGACAGGTAGTGAACGCGAGGAATTCGAGTCCGAATCACGAGAGTTCTTCGCCGATCGCGAACAGTGGCGCATTGAAATGTCAACGTGGGCTCGGGAAGCCCCAGATCTCCTCCTGCCAGCCTTAGTCAGCACGCTCAAAGCCGATCGCGCTTTCCATCGGCGCTGGGCGATTCGAACGCTTGCCGAAATCGGTCCGAGTGCAAAATCGGCTGCTCCTCAACTGAGAACCATCATGCGCGAGGGGGATCCGGAAATGAGGCGTCTCGCATGCATTGCACTGCAACAGATCGACCCTTAACGCTGTGTCTCCGCGCAGCCACCCGGCCAGCAATTCCCGGTGGGTTAGTGGATTTGCTTCGAGGTGTGGCAAGGGAGACCGGTCGCGATGCGAGTGTGCGATACCTGAGGGGAAATGCGATAAGTGGGTGTGAGCGCTACATTGCCGGCGTGTTGTGTTCTTCCTAAATTTGGAGAAGATAGGCCACCTTGGGATAGATGGCTGGCAAGCTTGGTCTCACGCGATCGCTTTGCGGCGGCGACTTCGTTGGGCGCGTTTGCGAGCCGCCTTGTCTTCCGATTCGGTCACGCGAAGTTGCAACTTGGATTCGGGATGGTCGACGAGCCAGTAGTCCGGCAGTAGCGGACGGAGTGACTCCGAGTCCTCGCGGTCGCAGAAGGGAAGTCGCTCAAACACATCTTTCATGTAGGCGTAGGGGTCG
>JAJDEH010000059.1 GCA_029259935.1 Planctomycetota bacterium | reverse complement strand
GGCGGTACACCAAATGTGCCTTGAGCGCCGACCAGTAGTCCTTGAGCAAACGATCCAAGGCAAGGCGCTGCTGCTGATCCAGTTCGTCACCCGCATGCCCCACCAACGACCAGTTCGTGGTAGGAAACCATCCGCCACCGTCGGAAGAACGTTCAGCCATTCGCCTAAACTCCGCTGGTCAGAACTCGAAAAAATACAGGATTCGTGCGACTGGCGCTGCCAGCGCGTTCAACGAAAGTAATTTCCAACTGCATGAGTTGTCAGTTTTGAATTTTACGAAATTTGGCACTCCAGGAGCTGACGAAATACGGCAAATCGCCTCACAAATCTGAGCGCGGGCGATTATGCGTTCCTAGGCCGCGGAAATTTTTTGTCGATCGCGCGCAGGATGGACTTGAAAGGGCGGTATTCAAGGGCAAACAGGAAGCAATCCGCGGCAAACGCCAACGATCACAATTTTCACGAAGTTTCATTATCCAAAGGAGATCGACCATGATTCGCCAATTTTCCATGCTGCTGGTCGCCGTTACCGCCGTGGCCTTTTGCTCGCAAAGCTATGCCGCCGGAGTCCAATACACCACGATTCAAGATCCAAATTATGATGCCAGCAATCCCAACAATCCAGCCAACGAGAACACCGACGATGTCAGCGACTATCTTGAATTCACTGGAGGCTACGGATTGAAGATTCGCTCGACCAAGACGGGGCGGACCCGGGAATTCGTCATGGGCAGTGACGACATCGTGGCCAAAATCGTCCGAGCTTGTGGACGCGAAACCAAACGAATGGTCATCGCCTGGGTATGGGGAACCGATAAGGCCGGCAACCGCGTGCGGATCATTCGCGGAGTGATATTCTAGCGGCTCGGACACATCCAAGAACCGAGAATCGGCCCGGAGCGCCCGGGTCGATTCTTTGCGCTAACAGCCTGTTGAAAAAGTCGAGCCTAGAGAGGGTGGCTGGGGTTGAGCGTAGCGAACCTCCAGCAAGTCGCGTTCTGGGGGTTCACTTTCGTTCGACCCCAGCCACCCAACTCCGTTTTTCAACAGGCTGCTAGTCTTGTTCGGCGAATTGTCAGTTAGCAACGATTATCAAAAGAAGCAATCAATCGGATGCATCACTTTCTTTTGGAGCTCGTAACGCGGCCCTTGGTGGGAACTCGCTCGTCGGCGTCCTTCTTATTCCCGCCCGAGTTCAACGGAATCATGGCCCGCACTCCAAAATCTCCTGCTTTGTTCATGTCGGTCCACAGCGTGCCTTCGCCGGCGTACAGCAATTGAAGTTTGATGTCGTCGGGCAGGCCGGTGGCGAAGATCCAGTTGTTGTAGGCTTGCGGCGTGCCGAAGGCCTCGACCGCCAGCCGAAATCGATCGGCGGTCGCTTCTTCGATCATCTGCTTGCCTTTGTTTTCGGCTTCGCCTCTTACTTTTTCGGCCTCGGATTCCAGTTCCGCCGTCTCACGTTCGATGGCCGCTGCCAGACGGATGGTTTCCGCGCGGGTCGTTTCCGCCTCGCGGTCGCCTTCCGCTTCGCGCGTGGCGACCAGCTTTCTCGTTTCCACTTCGACGGTCTTCGAAGCCAACGTCACCTGCTCTTCGGCTTCTCGCAGATTGGCCTCTTCCCTGGCGGTCTCTTGTTCCTGTTCCCGAGTCAGTGTCAGTTCGTCCGCGATGAACGACATTTGAATCGGTTTGCGAACCTCTTCGGGAATATAGACATGCCGAACCAGACCGTAGAGCAAAGAAATCTGCTTCTGGTCGAGCACTTCGTGAAACTCTTTGAGGCTGGCCGATTGGTATTGCTCGCGCTCGTCACCAACCAACAATTGCACGGCTTTGTATTCCGAGCCGTTGTTACGCAGAATCGAGTCGATCTGCGGCAAGACGATTTTTTGTTCGACCGAGTCGACGTTGCCGATCGTGCGAATCGCGGCGGGAGCCTGGTCGGGCATGAGACCCCAAATCGCGGTAAAGTCGATGTGCATTGAAAAACCGTCGCTGGACGGAAACTGAATTCCGCTTTCTTCGTCGGCGATCATCGGTTCGCCGTTTTCGTCCACCACGACCCTTCCATCTTGGTCCCGCTCCACCGCCACTTGGATGGTGTTGTGGCGATAGCCGATCTCGACGATATCGATGTTCTGTTCGCGTCCGTTGATCGGATAAATTCCGGGCGGAAGTACGTTCTCGGAAATACCGGCTGTCGCGCCGGTGATCGGATTGCCAGACAAGTTCGTGACGACTCCCACATAGCCGGTTGGGATTTCGACCCAGCCCGCTTTCTTTTCGGTGTTGCCCGACGTGAAGGTTTGCAACTGCACCGTTTCCACTTCGTAACCGTAAGGATTTATTCGATAGCGGCCCGGATGCAGCACTTTCCGCAAGATCCCTTTGAATTTGGTATTGCCGATGTCGCCGGCGACGAGGAACTCGCCTGACGGCAGTGTGTCGCCAAGCTTACAAGTCACGACGCCGACTTCGCCCGGTTTGATCACGACATCGGGTACGATTTCCCGGTCCCACCAGACGGGACATTTGAAATGCCGTCCGGGTCCGCGAAGTTTCTGCCGCACGCCGATCTCGCCTTCCTTCGCCCAATAGCCGGTCTTGGCGGGATTTCGTTCGCCAAACACCAAGGGCCCTTTGTACCGCAGCATCAGGCTCTCACCTTCTTCCACGTAAACGCGATTAATTGTCCAGTGAAAACCGAGAAAGAGCAGTGAGATGGCCGCGATCGCCAGTACGAATATGCCGATAAGCCTTTGCATTTTATTTCTCCTTGTAGGGGTAAATGGACTGTGTTCCATGTCAGCTACTTATTGGAAGTGACACGAGGCGTGGACCCCGAACCCGCGCTCGCGGGCCTGCCTTTGGGGGCAAAGTTTTGGAACACATCCATCAGCGGCGAATCCGCCGTGTTGGTCATGATCGTCTGATAGCCGGGCGCGAGTTTTTGGTACAGCACATAACGGGCGAAGGCCTCGCCATCGTTGCCCAGCGCCTCGACTGCTTTTTTCCAGCCCGCCGCGTCCGCCTCGTTTTCAAAGTTGACGATGGCGGCTTTCGCTCCAGCTCGCGCCAACATGGCGGCCGCTTCATCTTTGGCGGCGATCAGCTTCTCCCCGGCAACGGCCTTGTCGCGGTTAGCCCCTTCCAGGGCGACGTCTTGGTCCTCCTTGGCTTTGGTCACCAGTTCAATGACATTCCGATCCGCTTCGATAAGCGCTCGCTTTTGCATAATGAGCGCCGTTTCCGTCGCCAACTTCGCCTCCTGCTGCTGTTGCAATATTTCTTGCGTGTATTGCTTCAGTTGTTGTGCCGCGACCTCCCGCTCTCGCAGCGGCTGGGCGATCGCTTGAGGCGGCTTGATTTTGGTGATCAGTGCCTGGACGATTTCGATTCCTTGCGTCTTACAGGTCTCGGTAATCGCGGCCTGAAATTCCTTCTGAAACGCCGTTCGCGTCTCGCCGCCAATGAACTCGCGAGCCGACGAATTGGAACCCCGTAGTCGACAAATGGCGCGGGCATTAGGCATGATCACTTTGGCGATGATTTCCTCGGCGATCGCGCTGGCTCCGGCCTTGTCGTTGCTGACGTCGTTATAGGTGACGTAGGTCTGCGCGGCCGTCTCGGGAATCACGCGAAACTCGATGATGCCATCCAGCGAAATCGGAAAGCCATCTTTCGAAGGGAAGGTCATGTCCTTGCCTTCGGACAGATTGAATCGTTGCGACCGCGTGTCGATGGCGTTAATCCGGTACATGTAGGGATTGAGGTAATAGGTGCCCGCTTCCAGGGTTTCCTTTTGTGCGCCGCGGCGTCCTTTTTCCACCAGTAATTCGTTGGGCTTATCGGGCATGGGCCCTGCCAAGTTCGTAACGATTCCCTTGTAGCCGGCCGGAATGACTTTGGGCTCCCACAGTTCGATGATCTCGACGTAATCACTCTTGTTTCCGCGAGCGCGGCCGACTTCCTTTTTTGTGTCTTTGTCAATCATAATGCCGTTGATTGCATAACGGCCCGGACGCAGCACCTCGCCGATGATTCCTTTGTGCTGTTCGTCCGACGCCAGAAAGTCGCCATAGGGCAAATCGTCGCCGTACAGCCGAATTCGCACACCCATTTTTTCGCGGGGAATTTCGATCATGGGATAGACTTCCCAGCTCCAGAAGTACGGATTGTAGAAGTAGCGTCCTTCGGGCAAGACCTTCAGTTGCAGTCCTTTGTGTTGGTCGTCGGGCGCCACTTCTTCGTCGTTTTCCATTTCCTCGCCGGTCTTCTTGGTCAAGACGGCGAAGTGCTTGGCGGGCACATCGATGCGAAACACCGAGTACACGAAAAAGGGTGCCATCAACAACAAGAACAGGGCGACGATGATCAGGACCAGCCCAACCAAGGGCCGGGAACGCGCGAAATTAAGTCGGTCTGGTGCGAAGCTCATTTTCCATCCTTTCGAGTACGAAATTGTAGAGTGAGAGACGACGGCGACCACGGCGAGACGTGGCTTTATGTCCACTCTCGCGCATCACTACCGGCTGTCGAAATAGCCACGCTGCAGAAGTGTACGCCCAGGGTAAATCGGGGCCGGCAGAGCTTTCTAATCCACCGTGGATACAATCCGCATGTTCAGAAGAGAGCGTCGATTGCGGCCTACAATCGGCGGTGCAATTGCGGTCGCAACTGCCGAGCCGAGCAGAAATTTAGAGACTGGCAATGAGATGCGCGGCAGCACGAAATGCTCGCATCCAGCCTAAACTGGCACGAAGGCCGCTGGAAAAACGGCATGGGAGCTTGCAAACCTCCCGCTGGCGCTAATCGAGTGAATAGAGTTTGCATGAACGGGTATTCGCTCAATAATGCCGAATATTGGCACAAATTCGGCCCACGCCATGGTTAAGCCGTGCTCAACTCGTGGGTCGCTTGCAGAATGTCCGCCCACAACGGAGGCGAAATATCGTGCGGCTGTCCGTGAATGACTTCCGCCAGACACTCCTCGGGCGTGACTCCCTTCCATACCGCCAAGGATGCGGCCAAGATTGCCGGCGAGCGGCTCATGCCGGCGCTGCACGCGACCAGAGTGGGAACTTCATTCGACACAAACGAAGAAGTTGTTTGAATCGCCAGTTTGAGGATTTGAACGGAGTTGCCCGCGCCATCCGACAATGGAAAGCGGCAGTAATTGAGGTCGCGCGAAAGTTGCGCTACTGGCTCCTCCATGGCCAAGTCGACAATCGCCCGAATACCCAGGTCGTGGATTCGGCGCAAATCACGCGCGTCCAAAGCGTGGCCGAGCCACAGTTGTTTAGGGATGATTTCCCGCATTGGCCGCCCGTTGAATAATGGAGTTGGGTGGCTGGGGTCGAACGAAAGTGAGCCCCCAGAACGCGATTTACTGGGGGTTCGCTACCGCTCAACCCCAGGCACCCTCATTAAGTTCGGGTTTCTCAACAGGCTGTTAGGGGAGGTTCAACCGTTTTACTGTTACGCGAGTAATTCGTGGCGTACCCTAGGATCTTCAGTCGGTCCAATGAGCCGCTGGTCGAGGCCTTGATAGGGAACGCTAAGCTGACGCGGGTCGAATCCCAGCATGTGCAGGATCGTGGCTTGCAGGTCGTGTATGCTGACTTTGTTTTCGGTGACGAAGTAACCCAAATCGTCGGTCTCGCCGAAACTGAAGCCGCCCTTTACGCCGCCGCCCGCCATCCACATGGTGTAGCAATGCGGGTGATGGTCGCGCCCCAGGAATTTCGAACCGTTGCGTTCCTCGTTCATCGAAGTACGGCCAAATTCACCGCTCCACACTATCAACGTCTCGTCCAGCAAGCCCCGCTCCTTGAGGTCCTTGATCAAGGCGGCGATCGGCTGATCGGATTGCTTGCACTTCATCGGCAACTGCGTGATCAAGTCGTTACCCTTGCCCGTGCCGTGCATGTCCCAGCCCCAATCGAACAACTGCACGAAACGTACACCACGCTCGACCAATCGACGAGCCAGCAAGCAATTGTTGGCGAACGACGAGGCTCCCGGCTTGACGCCATACAGCTCGTGAATCCGTTTGGGCTCGCGATTGATATCCATCACTTCAGGCACCGACATTTGCATTCGGAACGCCAGTTCGAATTGCTCGATGCGCGTCCGCGTTTCGGGATCGCCGAGCCGGTCGTGTTCGATTTCATTGAGCGCCTTGAGGGCATCCAGGCTACGGCGGCGCGTCTCGCGGCTCATTCCTTTTGGATTGTTGACGTACAGAATTGGTTCGCCCGAGGTTCGGCATTGCACGCCCTGGTAGATCGAGGGCAAGTAACCGCTGCCCCATAAGCTCTTGCCGCCACTAGGATCTGTTCCGCCGCTGACCATGACCACGAAGCCCGGCAGGTTCTGATTTTCGGAGCCTAGTCCGTATAGAGCCCAACTACCCATCGAGGCTCCGCCAAAGCGGGGTGAACCGGTGTAGATCAGCAGTTGCGCGGGCGCGTGGTTGAATTGGTCGGTGTACATCGACTTGACGACGCATACATCGTCGATGACTTCGCTGATGTTGGGCAATAGTTCGCTGACCATGGTTCCGCTGTTGCCGCGCGGCGCGAATTTAAAGGGCGTGCCCAGCAGTTTGGGATGTCCCTTGATGAATGGAAATCGCTGCCCCTTCATCAGTTCATCGGGACAAGGCTGCATGTTGTGTTTGATCAGTTCAGGCTTGTAGTCGAACAGCTCGTGCTGCGGCGGCGAGCCGGCCATGTGCAAAAAGATGACGTGTTTCGCCGTGGCGGCCAAGGGCGGAACTTTCGCGGCCAGCGGGTTCGCGGGACGCGGCGCGGCAGCCGCTTGCCGGCCCAACAACGAGCCGAGCGCCATCGAACCCAAACCGACTTGGCAATTTCGAAAGAAATGCCGCCGCGTCAAATTCCGTGTGTTGAGCAAATGATCTTGCATCGACTTAGGTTTCTTGAAATGTGAAAGTTGCTGCATTTGAGTCAAGTCTAGCGACCAACGGGAGCGGGTTGCTAACTCCGAGCGATAGCTCGTATTGTTTCGAGGCACCGCCTCGCTAGCCCTTCGTCAAAACACCGTCTAGATTAAGTAGCACATTGGCAACGACCGTCCAAGCTGCCATGTCGGCGGCATCCAATTCCTTGGGCAGAGGGCCCAACGGTTCGGTTGCCATCTGTACCGCGGCCTCGGCGTTGGATTGAAAATAGGCCAACTCGCTGTTGTAAAGTTTGGATAGATGTTCAATTTGTTTCGCGGTCGGCGGCCGCCCCAAGCAAATTCGCAGTCCATAAGCCACTCGCGCATCGACGTCGGGTCCGGCCTGCTTGACGATTCGCCGTGCCAGCCCTTGTGCCGCCTCGACATAAACCGGGTCGTTCAAAGTAACGAAGGCTTGGATCGGAGTATTGGTGCGAATTCGCCGAACCGTGCAGATTTCCCGGCTGGGCGCGTCGAAGGAGGCCATCGAGGGATAAGGCACCGTGCGACGCCAGAACGTATACAAGCCGCGCCGGTAACGGTCTTCACCCGCGCTAGTCGCCCAGTTTCGCTGGCCATTGAATGCTGCTTGCCACAGGCCGCCCGGTTGTGGCGGAAAAACCGAAGGGCCACGCATTTTCGGGCTAAGCAGCCCGGCGAGCGAGAGCGCCTGATCGCGTATGGATTCCGCCTCGAGCCGGAATCGAGGCCCGCGCGAATAGAGCCGATTGCGCGGGTCTTTTTCCAGCAGTTCCTCGGTAACTCGCGACGACTGACGATAGGTGGAACTCAGGAAGATCGTCTTCAAGAGCGCCTTGGTGTTCCAGCCATTTTCCATGTATTCCACGGCCAGCCAGTCGAGCAATTGCGGATGACTGGGCGGTTCGCCTTGAGTTCCAAAGTCCTCCTCGGTTTCCACTAGCCCCGCGCCGAATAAACGGGCCCAATATCGATTGACGGCCACTCGGGCGGTGAGCGGATTCTGTTTGTCCATCAACCAAGTAGCAACACCCAGGCGGTTGCGCGGCGCATCCGCGGGCAGCGGGTGGAACGCGGCGGGAAAGCCCGCTGCGACCGCTTCTCCCTTATTCAGAAAGCTGCCCTTGACCATGATGTGGGTCTTCCGGCGCTTGTCTTGCGCCAGTTCTTGCATCACCGGAACGGTCGCGATCTTCGGCTTGGCCTTTTCTAGTTTGGCGACTTCCGCATTGAGTGATTGGAGCTTCTTGGCCACGGGCCCGACCGCCACGGGCTGAAACTGGCTGCTGGGATTAGGCGCTGCCGCGGCGTCTTGCTGCCAAAGCGATTTCTTGGCATCGTCAAGCAATGTTAGCCGCACGCCCGCCAAGCGGGTATGCAAACCGCCATCGGTTCGGCTCCAAATGACGACCATGTCGACCGGCTTGGCTTCCCCCAGATCGACTTCCCACCAGGGGTTGTTTTCGGCCTTGGAATGCGTCGTGCTTTTGGCGTTGAAATAGTGGCCGTCGGTATTCCCATCGATGGCCAGTTTCGCCGGACCGCCGAAATCGGTGCTGCTTTGCGTGGCGGTTCCCTTTAGAGCCAGGTTCTCACCGCCGCTGAACACTTGCACTTCGGCCAGAGAAAGAAACTTGCCGGCTCCAGGAAGTTCGACGCGCACGAATCGAGCTTTCGGCTGCGTCTTCGCCGCCGTCTTCTGTTCTTCTTTCAACGCCGCTTGCAGTGACTTGATTTCAGCCTGCAGCTTGGCGACGTCGGCGGTGATCTTTTCTCGTTGTTGAGTTTGCTGTTGCGTCGGTGCGTTGATCACCGGAGCTTCGTCGGGGCGATCGTTATCGGCCGTTTGGTTGAAGATATCGTAGAATTGATAGTATTCGCGGTTGGTAATCGGGTCGTACTTGTGGCTGTGACACTTCGCACAACCCATTGTCAATCCCATCCAAACTTGAATCGTTGTATCGACGCGATCCCGGACCGCCGCGACTCGAAACTCCTCGTCGTCGGTGCCGCCTTCAGTGTTGGTCATCGTGTTGCGATGAAAAGCGGTCGCGATTCGCTGCTCGAGCGTCGCTTCCGGCAGCAGGTCGCCGGCAATTTGTTCGACCGTGAATTGATCGTAGGGCAAGTTGCGGTTGAAGGCGTCGATGACCCAATCGCGATATCGCCACATGTTCGAGCGCAGCGGGTCGGAACCATAGCCGCGTGAGTCGGCGTAGCGGGCCAGATCAAGCCACATCCTGGCCCAGTGTTCGCCGTACGTTGTGTCTTTCAGCAGGCGGTCGACCAGATCTTCATAAGCCCGCGGGCCGCTGTCGGAAACAAACCGCTCGACTTCCTCGGGTGTCGGCGGCAGTCCGCGAATATCAAAGCTGAGCCGCCTAATGAGCGTGTGCCGATCGGCCTCTTCCGACGGTTGCAGGCCGGTCCGTTCCAAGCGATGCAGCACGAAAGGGTCAATTCCGTTGGCAGGCCAAGACTTGAGCTTCACCGAGGGATTCGCGGGACGCGTTGGACCGGTGAACGACCAATGCTCGGCATACGGCGCGCCCTCGCTAATCCAATTTCGCAGCAGGCTGATTTGCCGGTCGTTAAGGCCCGCGCCGTCGCCGGGCGGCATGAGTAGGTCCGGGTCATCCGACGTCACTCGATTGATCAGTTCGCTCGACCGCGGATCTTCGGGAACGATGGCGATCAGTTCGCTTTCGAGTTTGCTGATGGCCAGTTCACGAAGGTCCAGCCGCAACCCGGCTTCCCGATGATCGGAATCCCGTCCATGGCATTTAAAACAGTGCTTGGCAAGAATGGGGCGAATGTCGCGATTGAAATCGACGGGCTCATCCGCCGTCAGTGAAGCGGTAAGGGTCGCCAGCATCAAACTTGCCAGCATGAATATCGCGAAGCGGATTCTAGGAATCACGGTTTGCTCCGTTGATCGGTTTACTCGAGTTCATATGTTCAAATTCTACTCTAACTGCCCGGCACTTTGGATGGGCAAATGGAAACTTCGTTGCTCGTGCACGTGGTGGGTGGCGACAACGATTTCGCATCCGCCGCCGAAATTTCGTCCGCTCCAATGTTGGATGAAACAATTTCTCGAAGGCAAGGTATATCTCTATAACCAAACGCTACCCAATGGCAGTGCCGAGGGCATCCCACTTGCCGCTCACGGCGTAGCAATCCCCTGCAAATAAAGCGAGAGCAATCATGCGCCCAGTCTACGCCTGGACCTTCTGTCTATTTGTGGTGAGCGGCGGTTGTGCCCCCGCGGCGGAACCGGGCGTCTCGGTCATCCAAGCGGAATCGAAGAAGCCAGCGTCGGCCGCAAAACAACCGCGCGCGGCGCGGGCCGATTACACCATCACCGTCGACGCGCGACGAGTTGTTCGCGAAGTGCCGCCGGGAGTCGTTGGATGGGGAGCCATGTGGAAACGCGACATGCTCTGGCCGGCCCCTCCCAAGGAGTTCGCCAATGACCGGCAGCACCGCGCGTTCATCAACCACCTTGCCGTATCGAACAGGCCCCTCATTCGCGAGGCGGACTTGAGGCACATTAGTTGGCCTTGGGGAGTGTCCTTCTCCACGTTCGGGGTCAATTGGGAAAACAGCGCCAAGCCTTGGTCGCGGCGAGTTCCCGACTGCGTCCGGGGAAGTGGTTGGTGCGAAAAGGCAATCGTGGGTGTCGGTGATCTGCTGACGCTCGCCGATGCCTGGGAATTGGAGGCAGTGACGGTCGCCGTTCCACTTGCGGTTTTTGACGGCAACCGGCCTCGTTGGGGTCCCCGGCTGTTTCACGACGATTTCCCAGATGGCACCATTGAAAAGATCAGTGATCATGCAGTCGCACTGATTGCCTTCATGAAGCAACATCCGGCGTGGAAGAAGCTCACGCGAGTTTATCTTTCCGCCGGATGCGAGTGGCGAAAGTACAAGTTGCGCGCACCGTCCGGCGCGGTACTGACCTATGCAAAGTTGATTAAGCGCATTCGCGAGAAGATCCAAGATAAGAAAGTATGGGTCGTGGCATCGGCCTCCGATGGCGCGGATATTCCTGGCCGCGAGCGAATGCAAGCCGCCAACTGGAATCCGTTTCTGTACGACCAGTTGCACGAGATTCCAGGCGTAGCGCTCGACCTTCATCGTTATCGCGGCATGATCGGGGCCAAGCCTTCGGCGGACAACAAGATGCCCATGAACGCGCATAACATCGATGTGCTGTTGCGAACGGGCCTTTCGCAACGCGGGTATTTAACGGTGGATCCGACGCAGTGGAAGAAGAGCGGAAAGCCCATGCCCACGGTGCTGTTGGAAAACGCGATTCATGGCCGCGACGCGGACCACAAGAAACAGGCGTCAAGGCCTCACCCGTGGCCCGCCGTCATGGCCCACGCCGATTTAGTCCGCGAGACGCTGGCCGGCGAAAGCTTGACGTTTCTAGGCTGGACCTGGTTTCCCGAAACCCTGCCACCCGAATGGCCGCACGGCGCGCTACGTGGCGGCAAGCTGGCACCACACGCCCGGGCCCAAGCCTTCTTGAGCCACTATCATCGCGGTCAGGTGCTGCGGGCCAGCGGCGACCCATCCGCCGCGGTTCGCGGCAACGCAACGCGATCAGCGAAGGGTGTAGTCCATGTGTACGGCGGCAACTTCAGCCGCAGGAAGCACACACTGCGATTAACCATTCAAGGTCACAAGGAAAAGGCCGGCACGGTCGAAATACTTTCGGAAAAAGGTGTTAAAAAAGACAAGTGGGATGGAAGCACACCCATTTCTCTTGATCCAATGACGCTTTGGCGAGTGCGGTATTAGGCCGTGCCGACGAGTTTCATTGCGGTGCGCGTTTGCGAACGGTGCGCGAGTGGTTGATCGACTGGAAAATCGAATCGTTTTTTACGGCAGGACATCCGGCTTGACTTGATAGCCGTCGGCCAGTGAGTTGGTCTTGTTGAACAGGCCCACGACCGCCATGACTTCGCCCAAGGTCGCCTCATCCAGACCCAGTCGCTGCGCTGCGGCGGTATGCGAGTTGATGCAGTATGCACATCCATTCGTTGCGGAAACAGCCAAAGCGATCACTTCGCGCGTCAGGGGATCGAGTTTCGATTCGCGTCCGACCGCGTCGGGATGCATGAGTGTCTTGAGTTGCATCCAAACCAATTCCAAATGATCGGGATTGGTGGCCAGCGTTCTCCAGAAATTGGGGATGAAGTCAATATCTTTGGTCCGCTTGATGTCCGCGTAAACCTCGGCGACTTTTCCTGTTGCATCTTCTTCGGAAACGGGGGTGACCGTGGCAATGCGATCTTCAGACATGATACTCTCCGGCAACTTGCAAACTTGGCATGCAGGGGGGGTAGGTTCCTTCATCCGGCCGCGAAATCTGGATTCCACAACATACCCGAGATCACCCAGTTGCGGCGAGTGTCCTGGGGGCAATTGAGGGATGTGCGGATTCTGTCGCTGGGAGCGGCTGGGCACGAAAGCTGCCGACTTCATTTTGGGAACATTGAAGGACGTGGTTTCCAAGAGTGTAAGGTAAGTTTTCTTGAATCACCCCCTTTTTGGGGCAGGTGCCCGCGGTAAGACGCGCGGTGCCATGGTGTTTTTGTAAACGGTTGGACCCGTGCCAAACGGGCAATCGAGTTTTGATCCTAACCATTCAGGCGTAGGGTGAGATGGCACGTCAATCAGAATGGGAAGCTGTGGACGCGCTCATCCAGCGCGCCGACCAACTTCATTCACCCCCGGAAGTCGCGCGTTCGTTGCTGAATCTGACGCGCGATGAAGACTTCGATGTGCAGTCCGTCGTGGAGTGTATCGAGCGCGATCCAGCGCTGACGGCAAAGTTGCTGGAAGTCGTGAATTCTTCTCGTTATGGACTCCGCTCGAAGATTGCCAACCTGCGCCAAGCCGTGGCCTATTTGGGACAGCGGACCGTGCGGCTGGTGGCGATGGCGTTCAATATCGTGGATTCGTTTTCGCGAGGACCCGCCCGAGAACTTTACAACGACTACTGGCGGCGTGCGTTAACGATCGCCAGCGCCGCTCATCGGATCAGCGACCGTGACGAATCCCTAGACCGCCACGATGCGTACACCGCAGGTCTGTTGGCGGACCTTGGTTCGCTGGTGCTGGCGCAAGTCGTTGGCGAGCCCTATCTGCAACTTTATCGAGAATCGCCAAACCGTTCGTTGGCGGAGGCCGAGCGCGAAGTGTTTAACTTCGATCATTCCATGGTTGGGGCCCGTCTGCTGCGGCAATGGGATTTACCCCTCGAATTAGTCGAAGCGATTCGCCAGCATCACGACGACACCGTCCAGAGTCCCTTGTCCGTCGCAACTCGGGCCGGCGTCCTCGTCTCGGACGCCCTCTGGGAACAAGACTCGTCGGTCGTCCAGGTCTGCCGTCTGTGGCTGGAAGAACATTACGACATCGACTTAGACGGGTTCACGGACTTGGCCATCGAGTGCAAGGAAGAAGTGACTCTTGAAGCCGAACTGTACGGCGTCAATATGTGCCCCGCCGTCGATTGCCAGGCGATCATTGAAGAAGCCCGGCGTCAGTATCTCAAGTCGTCGATTTCAACCGCAATGGATCTGGATAGCGTGGCGGGATTCTTGGACGACGTCTAACGGAGCGGTCCGTGGGAGTTTTCGCTCAAGATTAGTCGAACACCCCCCAGCTAACGCTGCAGGCTCGCCGTTACTCATCGACGGGAAACTCGGCCATGATATCCTTGATCGCGCGCTGGTCGTCGGACGACGGTAGTCCAAACGGTTTGGAATATCCAAAACAATCACTGGCGCTGGTCGCGCCGAAACACTCGTCCAGGATTTCAAAAGAGTCCGTCGTCACCAGGGCCGGATGCGTGACGCCGCAAGCGTAGCTCAGATTCAACAGTTCCTTGCGCAACGTCAACACATAATTGGCCAGCCGCGGCCCTTTTTGGCTAGGGTCGAGCCCCCGCATCAGCCAGCGATTTTGCGTGGCCACGCCCGTGGGACAGAACCCCGTGTGACAACGTTGGGCTTGAATGCACCCAATCGCCAACATGGCTTCGCGGCCCACGTTCACCAGGTCGCAGCCCATGGCGAAGGCCAGCAGCGCCGTTTCGGGAAAACCAAGCCGGCCTGAACCGACGAAGACGATTTTTTCATGCAGGCCCGTTTCCACGAATTCACGAAACACGCGGGTCATGGCCAGCTTGAAAGGCAACGCGACGTGATCGCAGAACACCAGCGGCGCGGCGCCCGTTCCTCCTTCGCCGCCGTCGATCGTAAAAAAATCGACACCGCGATCGGAACTGTTCATATGCCGGGCCAAGTCGCGCCACAAGTCCAACTGGCCGACCGCCGACTTGATGCCAACCGGCAGGCCACTGGCTTCGGCCAGCCGTTCGACAAAGTCGAGCATCTCGTCGACGTCGCGGAACTCGCGGTGGCTGGAAGGGCTGGCACAATCCTCGCCCCGCGGTATGCCGCGAATCTTGGCAATTTCGGGCGTGACCTTGGCCCCGGGCAACAGGCCGCCGCGTCCCGGCTTCGCCCCTTGGCTCAGTTTGATCTCGATCGCGCGAATGGGGTTGGCGTCGACGACGTCCCGAAACTGCTTGAGATCAAACTTGCCCTGTTCATCGCGGCAGCCGAAGTAGCCGGTGCCGATTTGCCAAATCAGCTCGCCGCCATGCTGATGATATTTGGCGACGCCTCCTTCACCCGTGTTGTGCAGACAATTGGCGAGCTTCACGCCCCGGTTGATCGCCTCGACGGCCGGCCCGCTCAGCGAACCAAAGCTCATGGCCGAGATGTTAACGACCGATTCCGGCCGAAACGCGTTGGCTCGTCCGCGATGGCCGCCCAGGATCTTCGCGCAGGGAATCCGAAACGAGGGGTCGTAATTGTCGTCGCCGGGCCGCGGATCGTTCAGCGGAAAAGCGGCGTGTTTGATGATCAGATAATTGGGCGACCGTTCCAGATCGTTGTCCGTGCCGAAACCGAACGTGTTGTTCTCTTTCTTCGAGGACGCGTACACCCAACGTCGCTGGTCGCGGCTAAAGGGCCGTTCTTCATCGTTGTTGGTAACAATGTATTGCCGCAGTTCCGGGCCGATGTCCTCAAGCCAATAGCGAAAGTGTCCGATGATGGGAAAGTTGTGCAGAATCGCATGCCGCCGTTGCAGCAAGTCGTAACCGACCCACGCCACCAACAGCACGGCAACAGCACGGCTAGGCTGATCAGAATCGGAATCCAATACATTTACAAAGCTCCGCGCCGTCAGCAATTTCAAAACTCGCGTCTCAGGATTCAATCCTACCGACGCCAACATCCGCTGACAAACGGGAGAGTTGATCTCACCAAACGACGGCCCGCCGTGTGGCCGGGATTTATGGCAATGGCAGGGTTTCATGCGGCAACCAAATTGCGACAATCCGCCCGCTGACATTGGCGGCTAGTTGCTTTCGCCGTTTCACGGTTTTTCAACCGGCCGTTAGGCGGCCTTGTTACTTCCCAGCAGATGGCGAATGGCGGCTCGGGCGCGGCGGCGCATCGATTTCATCCGGTATTTTGGAGCGCGAACCAGTTGGTCTTTGATCGAGAGTCGCTTCTCGGAAATCACCCATGAAGCTTGATCGACGATGAGGTGTCGATGGTGCTTTTGACAAAAATCCATGACCGGCTTTCGGATGGGATAACCCTCGTCCGGTTGCCAGAGTCGATCCGTTCCAAAGAACCAATCGTCGCCCGTCAGGATCGCCTGAGGAAACAGTTCGTGACAAACTTCAAGCTCTCGGCCAAGTTTGTCGGCGTCGAGGTAGATAAGGTGTGGTTGCACGCCAAAGTCCGCGATTTCAGGCAGTTTATCGAGCGCCCAACCTCGAACAGGGATGAGTCGTTTTCGATAGCCCCACATATTGACGAGGAAAGTCTCATAAAACGCCTCTTCGTCTCGCCCTAGCTGGTCGGCAACCCAGTCGGGCTGACGGCGAGTGCGGGCAAAGTCGCCCACCCAATCGCCTCCCTCCCAAGGGTCGAGCGCAATGACGACGACATTCGGCGACGCGTCAAGCCAGACTCGCGACGAGGCTCCCAGGAAGACGCCAATTTCCAGTACGATCGAAACGTCATTGTCTCTGATCTGCTCGGTGATCAACTGCTTTCCCCCGGCATCCAGTCCCCAATTCACTGGTTGTAATTCCGGTAATTTCTTTGGCCAGGAGTGCGCGCGTTGAAGTTCCTGTAATGCTGCATCTTTCACGGCGGTTGGTCCTTTTCGACGTGCCTTCGACAAGAACGGAATGAGGGGACATCAAGAAGATTCGGTCCGTGAGAATGGGTGACTTTAGCGGTTCTGCCGAATCTGACAGCATTGGCACCGCGACTGACAAGACGGCCCGGAAGCACGTTCGAAATCCGATATTCGTCCCCGCATGTTGGAATTCCGCTCGCCCTCGCTTCGATCCAAGCCACGATCCGCCTTCGGCATCCTACCCCGGCAGCATCACGCGGCCTCCGCTGGCCACAAGCGTTTGGCCCGTCATGAAATTCGATTCGTCGCTGACCAGGAAGCGGATCAAGTTGGCGATTTCCTCGGGCTGCCCCAGTCGGTGCATGGGCGTGTTGGTGACAATGTGCTGGTGGGTTTCCGGAGCGAGCGTGTAGGCCATCTCGGTTTCGATGAGCCCCGGCGCGATGCAATTGACCCGGATATTGTGCTCTGCCCAAGCCTGCGCCAGGCACCGCGTCATGGCGATGACGGCGGCCTTCGAGGCGGAATAGTGGACCTGGTTTTCGCGTTCGCGCAAAGCGGCGATCGACGACATCAACAATATGCGGCCAAAGCTGCGCTCGATCATCTCATCCTTGACCGCGTAGACGATGTTAAAGGTACCGTCGAGATTGACATCCATGGTGCGTTTCCAAGTTTCCCACGTCACATCGCTGGCGTGTTCAACAATACTGATCGCGGCGCAGTGGACAAGGATATCGATCGGCCCCAGCGCCTCGCGTGTCTGCTCGACCATTCGTTGGACGGACTCGCGATCGGAAACATCACCCTGCACGCTGATCGCGGTCCCACCGGCGGATGCGATATCTTCGATCGTTTTGGCGGCTTGCTCGCTGTTGGAAACATAATTGACGGCAACGCGAGCGCCCTCGGATGCGAGGCGAATTGCGGCGGCCCGTCCAATACCGCGCGATCCGCCCGTTACTAAAACCGTCCGCCCCTCAAAAGCATTTGTCGTCATCGGCAGGATCTTTCACTCGTCGTGGGATGAATGCGACTGCAACTAACTGCTTCTGAGTTTTACGCCGGCAGCTTAACAGTTCAAGTCCCCGAGTGAGTTCGCGATACATCTCCGGCGGGCAGGAGGAGGTCCGGCTTGCCGAGCGCACATGGCTGCTAAGGGGCACCCAGTTTCGCGGCATTTGCTACTGGCGATGGTCGGCCAGGCATCCGGTCACAACCAAGTCAACCACCATCTGGGTAGGATCATCTGTCGACAATTCGAACCTCCATTTGAGTTCATGCGGCCGGTTCGGCCGGTCGGAAGCGCGAACCTTCCAGGACACGCGAACGCAGCGCGATTCTCCAGGTGGAATGATTTGACCTGACAGGCCAACAAAGGCGCCCGTTCATTGCGCGGAACGAGGTGCGACCTGAACAGGAACGCTGCCTGAGTTGAAAAGCGGGAAATCGCAAGTACCCCTCGAACCCACGTGAACTTGCCCAACATCAATCGGCTTGGGCACGACCAAACTTGGCGGCAAGGGTGGCGTTTTAGTAATGGGTGGAGTTGCCCTGATCGCGAGCTGACTGGGCCGCTGGATCCATTGTTCAACCATGCGAATGAGGGGCGGACCCACCCATGTCGAAACTGGCCCTAGAGCAATTATCGTGAGTAACAGCGTCCGGAGCCGAAACTGAAAAAGAAATCGCCAACTCTTCGCCATGAGAATCATACGATCCTACGCACTGGTAGGTTCGGGCCCTTGCTAGGAAGAACGTCCCTGGGCGCCGGGAGGTCCTGCCATCTCTTCGATTTCCCGATTACGTTGTTCCGCTTCTGGTTGCAACTCCTGAACACCTTCTACGGCGCGTCCCAGTTGCCCGCCACAGCCGGTGACTGCGAAGCAACTGACAACTAATACGAGAGGTCGAACAAACTGAAGCATGGGGACGCTTCTCCGATGTGAGTTGGGCCTGCAGAATGGGGGCGTGACGATTATTGTCTTTAACGATGTCACCGACGGTCTTTGTGTAGAATAATGAATAATCGTCACCCACCGAGCTAATCATGGGGCATAAAGAGCTAAGTGACTATTCAAAATTCACGAAAACATGCTGCTATTCGTGAAAAATCTGAAGAGATGATGCGATGCAATCCATTGAAGACAAAGTGCTTAGCAGGATTTATGGCAAGAAGAGGGGTTGGGTGATTACTCCAGGCGATTTTATTGACTTACAGAAGTCGCTCAGCGATCGGACCTAGCCGCATCTCACGAATCGCGGCGGTGCGCTAGTAGGTGCTTTCCCAGTTGGTGCGCATCGGTATCGAGGTCTTCGGCCTGTGCCGTGGTGTTCGTTTCTGTTGAACGGGTGGCGCGCGGCGATGGTTTCGTGGGGTCGAGTTGGATGCCGAAGCGGCGCGGGTTGCTGGCGTGCGTGGCGCGTGACGGTGCTTGCCAAGAGCCGGCGGCTTTGTTGGCTAGTTTGTTGAACGCTCCGCTTGTGGCATCCACTTGGTCGCTGAATTTGCTTTCGGGGAAGGACGCCAGTTCGTCGAGGAAGTCGTCGGACCACGGCGCGGGAATCAGCTTGACGTTGCCCGCTTCGGATTGGGCGGCCAGCGGTTGGGCGCGGGTGATCTTGGCGTTGCCAGGTACTTTTAGATTGTCGATCGTGCGAAGTTGGTTGCTCTGGCTGACGACGTCCAGGTAGACCGGGAAGCCGGACAAGCGCTTCAGCGTTTGCTGAGCCGACTCTTTGCCGCCGCTGCCGGGTTCTTGTTCGACGTAGACCAGTACTTCGTTGTCGTAGCGGTCGGCGTCGCGGTGGGCGGTTTGCTCGATGATCGCTTCTCGCTCGTGATACGACCATTGGCCGCGGACGACGTCTTCGATGTAGTACAAGTCGCGATGATCGCGGGCCATCAGCACGCCGGCTGTGTAGCAGCCGTCGCCGTGCGTGGCCGCCTTGTCCCAATAACGGACTCGCATGGCGTCGCGCGGCACCTGCGGCACGGGCTCGAACCACCAGCGTTGAAAAATCAAACCTTCGATGTCGATGAACTGGCCGCCGAGTTCTTGAACCGCCAGCGTCGACGTATAGTTCTGGCGGATCAGGTCGTAAAACTCGGCGGGAGCGAACGGGTTCTCTTGCGTCGTGGCGTGGACCAGAAACGTGTTGGGCTTGGGGCGATAGAGCTTGCCGCCAAATTTTGCCAGTCCGTCGGCGAGAGAGGAGTCGCGCACGAGAGCATCGTCGTCGCCGAACGGTTCATGGGCGTAATCTCCCGCAGCCCAGTCAGAACCGCCATGAATGCCGCTTGGCATGGGCGACCCGTCTTGCGGCAGTTGTTCGTAAAACATTTCGAACGTCCAATGACGCCGTCCGCGCGGCGTGAACGTCATCAGCAACTGGCCCATGCGGCCTTCATGCCGCAGCGCCGGAATGCCGTAGGTTTTCACGTCTTCGTGCATCTGACTGCACTCGTCGAGCCACATGCCGGCCCACGACGGACCACGTAAGTCGTCGGCGTGTGTCGCGGTGCTGAATGTCAGGCTGGCCGTGCCGCCGTCTTGAGTACGAAAATAGACTTTGGGGACGGGCGTTTTGATGCCGCGAATCCAGACGCCCAGTTGCCGGGCTTCCTTTTCAAAAACCGGCCAAGTGACTTTCATCACATCGGGAAACGACCGCGAGACGCAACACCACGGCTCGTTGCGTTGGGCCCGCAGCAGGATGTCGCGAGCGCCAATGGTCGACTTGCCGGAAGAGCGCCCGGCGACGAAGCCCCGGCACCAAGCATCGCTTTGGCGAAATTCGAGTTGTTTGGCGTGCAAGAACAGCGGTCGTTTTTTGACATTGTGCTTCATCAACCCCTACCCCAAATGCGCGACGAAAGAATCTAGAAAGTGGGCAGCGAGTCCGCGGAACGACCGCAGGATGCCCTCTTTTATTCTACCGTTCTCCGCGAGAAGCTGCAGCGTTTCTAGGGCGTTGCCCAGGCTATGGTTAGCATGGCCAACGGCCAAAAGAGATGCTGAAGTGGAGGCACTCGCCGTGTTGATCGGGATTACCCCCCAGCTAACGCTGGAGGCTCGCCGGCGCTGAGCGCCCGAAGCATGCCGACTGTCGATCAGGTCAGCACTTTCGCCAATTGGTCGTGGAACTGCTGCTTGATCTTGCCTTTGAAGGCCATGGCGGCCAGCGGCAGCTTCGTGTCCAATGTCACGCGGTCGTCCAGTACTTCGATCTGCCCGCCGATCTTGAAACCGAATGTCTTAAAGGAAAAGTTCAGCAAGCCCGCGTCGTCCCAGGCTTGCTCCAGATCGCTCACCTGGTCCTTAAACTGCTCGCGGATCTTCTCCGAAAACCCCTTCAGCCGCTCGACGGCCTCTTGCTTGGGCAATTGATGTGGAACTTCGGTATTAAACCCTGGCATGTTCGACCTTTCGCTCTAATCGCGGTCATGAAACGACCTCCACGGCGGGAGGGTATATTCAAGCATGAGAGAGGCGGATGTCGTAATTGGGGTGGGATTCCCCTCGCTCCCAGCTCTTTGTTAGTCTAGCACAATCCGCCAAAACTCGTCAGAGTGGAGTGTCGCCTTTGGCTCCTCGAAAGTTGCGCCCGGTCGCCGCGAAAGCACGCTACCGCGGACCGCAACTTTCCCGGAGCGAAAGGCGACGCTCTCCAAAGTGACTCACAGAAAGAACATCATGAACCACTCGATTTCCCGGCATCGGGGTATTTGGCTCGTCTCCGCGGTCGTGGTCGTGGCGGCCATCGCATTGGTCTTGGCGCTGGTCTATTCGTATTTCATTCGCCTCCCTCATCCTAGCCAGGCCAATCGGCAACAATTGCTGCGCTGGCTGGTTGAGAGAGATCTCGCACAAGAGCCCGACGACATTCAAGTCGCGCTCGTCGACCGGTTGGAAGAAGAACTGGCTGCCGGCCTTGAGGTTAGCGGCCAAACCGGTTCGCTTACCGCGGATCAACGGACTCGGATTCAAGACAACCTGCGGCACCTCAAGCGAGCTTGGTTTCGTTCGCGCGTCGAGCGCTATCAGGCCTGCCAGCCCACCGAGCGAATGCCCTTTCTCGAAAAGCAGATTGCCGCCGTCGCCCAGTGGGCCGAAATCGAAGCCAGTATCAACACGGACGGCTCGGGCCAGAACAACGCGTCGATTTCCGCCTTCTTTGAAGACATCGACCGCTGGATGGAGGAAGAGCAGGGCGACCGGCAACAGCGGATGTATTCCGCCGTCAGCGACGCCGTGGTGGCGTGGCTCGCCACTCGCGACTTGAGCGAACAGTCGATGGAAACCCGCCGCGACCTAGCACTGCGAATCGCCGAGTCGTTGGACTACGGACGAAAGGCCGACGAGGTCGTTGGAGATCTCTCCGAATCGCAACAGGCTCAGTTACTTTCCAATGGCGAACTGCTGGTCGAAGCTTGGCTGCTTGATCGCGCCAATCACTTTGCGAAGTTGCCGGCGGAAGATCGCAAGGAGTTTGTCAGCGCGCAAATCGAAAATGTAGTGAAATGGAACATCCTGGAATTCTTCGCGCCAAGTGACGGATCGCCAGCTTCCGCCATGGCGGGGATGGGCAAGTTTGTCCTGCTGACTCAAACTTGGGTTGCCCGCGCTCCAGACGACATGAAGCCTCATCTGCGCGAACTGCTGGCCAGCGTCATGCAGGCGTTCTTAGCGCGGTCGGCGAAGATGCCGAATTCAAAATAGAACTCGTGGCCTCACTCGTGACCCGGCCGCGAGCCCGCCGCGCAAGGCGCAGATTCGCCGCGACGTGCCCTCGCGCATCCCTTCAAATACGGTGCCATTGCTGGCTTGCCCAACAGTGGAATAGCGTCCGTTCCGTCGCACTGCTGGACGAGCCAACAATGGCACCGTTTATGCCCGAAGAAAAGGGATTCACGTGTTCTTCGCCCTACGAATCGGTTGGCCGGGAGCCGATCGGCCTTTTCTCGGAGAGGCCGAATGCTGGCGCGTAACAGTCGCTACCGGTCCGGCTCGGTATCGTCATAGCTGCGACGGTCGTTGGGGTGCCAAAGTGGGAGTCCGCCGGCCACGCGCCCGGCGAGAATTTCCAGTTTTTCGTCACTGCCGGGCAGTGCTCCTGTCTTGTCGTAGCGATTGGTTTCAGTGTTGTCGGGTTCGTAGTCCCACATTCCCAGCTTGATGGCCTCAAGCACCGAATTCGGCACGGCGGTCTCTCCTATTGACGTCTTCCTAAGAACAACTCTTGAAGAACACTCTTGATAGATGGGTTTGCCTGTTCTCTTGTTTCCGCTAGAGCTAGCATCGAGCTTGAAGCCCCAATATCCGGCTGAAAATCCCCAAAGTCAAGCAGTTTACGAAAAGATTCAAAAAAAATCGTAGTGTCGACCGGTTGAACTTTCCTCTCCACCGCGGCGCGCCAAGGAGTGAATCGCAATCGATATGGAATCGCAACGATCGTCGTCTTGGAGTCGGCGCGAAAGAACGTGCGCGAGGAGACTCGTGACGCTCTTCCAATCGTGGTCGACGACGGTTGCTACTCCGCCAACTTCTTTAGACGAGTAACCGCACGACTACGCGCTAGCGAGCGTAACTACAGTAGGGCTCGGTTGCGGCTGGCGACTGGGTCCGTAGAATTGCAGCGGTTCTCTTTTCCTTTTCCTCTTTCGGCTTTCATGATTCACGTCTTCATTGGCACCAAGGCGCAACTGATTAAGATGGCGCCGTTATTGGTCGAAATGCAACAGCGGCGGATCGCCTTTCGCTATGTCGATTCTGGCCAGCACGCCGAAATCTCACAGTCGCTTCGAAACGTATTTGACCTTGCCGAACCTGACGTGAGTTTGCGGCGCGAGCGGGGTGACATTGTCTCCATCCCGGCGGCGTTGAACTGGTATCTGCGGCACTATGCCGCGAGTTGGTTTCGCCGAGCCTGGCTGAAACAGCAGGTCTTTCCGGGCGGCGGAGTGTGTTTGATTCATGGAGACACTTTGAGCACGCTGATGGGAATGCAACTTGCCAAGGCGGCCGGGCTTGACGTGGCGCATGTGGAGGCCGGTTTGCGTAGTTTCAAAATCTGGGATCCGTTTCCCGAAGAGCTAATAAGAATCCGCTGCATGCGCCGAGCCGATTTTCTGTTCGCGCCTTCGGACGAGGCCGCCGAGAACCTGAAAACGATGCGAGTTCGGGGCCAGGTCGTCCAAGTCAACGGCAACACCGTGGCGGACGCCCTGCGACTGATCGAAGGAGCCCCGGCACATGTCGATTTTCCATCATCTCCGTTTGCCTTGGCCACCTGCCACCGGCTGGAAACAATTTCCAAACGGTCGATGCTGGAAAAAGTGGTTCACTTGCTGAACCGAACCGCCAAGCTGATGCCGGTTGTGTTCGTGCGGCATAAGCCGACTCGCAAGTACTTAGAGCGATTTGGTTTGCTAGATCAGCTCCATGAGAACATCGACTGCCGCGACATGTTGGACTACAGTGACTTTATCAAACTGGTTACCAGTGCTCGGATTGTGCTGGCCGATGGCGGGAGCATCCAAGAAGAATGCGCCTACCTAAACAAACCCTGTCTGATCCTACGGCGGGTGACCGAGCGGCCTGACGGACTGGGTGCCAATGCCCGATTGTGGAAATTCGAGGATTCGGTGGCGGACGAGTTTTTCGAATTCGCGTCGTCGTTTCAACCGAATCAACCAGCCGAACTACCTCAGCCATCGGCGCGAATTGTCGATACGTTGGTCGAGATGGGGTATGCCGACGCCGATGATTGATCCACGGGGATTCGCAAGTTGAAAATCTTCTGCTTTCGATTGGATGTTGACAGCCATGTATGCATGCGAGACGGTGTCCCCAACTTGCTCCGCCTGGCCAAAGAAAATGATGAGGCGAAGTTCACCCTGTTTGTGAATATGGGGCGCGCGGTTTCGCGCTGGGCCATGATTCGGGATGCCTTTCGCGCCAAGGGCCGAAAGGAAAAGACGCCGGTTACGAAACTGACGCTGACTCAAAAATTGGGCGTCCGGTCGTGTTTGGCGGCGGCCGTTTTGAATCCGCTGGTCGGTAGCAATCATGCGGCAATACTTCGCTCGGCGGAAGAAGCGGGGCATGAGATCGGACTTCACGGCGGAATGAATCACGCAACCTGGATGCGCGATGCCGACCGCTGGCCGGAAGAGCGTGTGCGCCGTGAGGTCGCCTGGGGACTGCAGCGTTTAGAGCAAGCTGGAGTATCCAGACCGGTTGGATTTTCATCGCCCGGCTGGAACGGCCCGGCCTGCTTGCCTGGCATCTTGGCCGCGGAAGGATTTGAATACCTAGCCGATGTTCATGATCCAACCGACCGCGAAATTCGTGCGAACGCGGAAGCCGGTCTGGGCCGGATTCCCACCAATCTGGTCGGCGAACCGGGCGGCGTGGGATACGTCGAAAACCTGCGGGCGAGAGGACTGGACGACGCGGCAATTCTGGACCAATTCGCGGGCGAATTGGAAAGTCGGCCATTGGCGATTGTCTACGACCACCCAGGTTACGTGGGGCGGATTGAATTGCCCCTGGTGGAGGAGATGTTTCGAATCGCCCGCCGCATGGGCTTCAAGGTGATGACACTGGGCGAAGCGTTCCAAACCATTCGATCGCACTAGGCGAGCGGAATGTGGATTGCCGTCGCGCTGGCTCAGTTCTTCGTGACGACTTCATCTAGATTGAACAACAGATTCGCCGTCATGGTCCAGGCCGCGAGTTCAATCGGATCCGGTGGGAATTCGGTTGACCGCTGGCCGACGGAAATCAGTTGTTTGGCGGCTTCGGGGTCTTTTTTATAGGTGGCCAGATCTTCGTTGAACCCTTGAACTAAGTCGTCCAATTCGCCTTTCGTGGGTGGCCGGCATGTGCAAAGTTGAAACATGTAGGCCGCTCGTGATCGTGCGTCCGTTCCGCTTTCGCGCAGTGTTCGCTCAGCCAACGCACGGGCTGCCTCGACAAACTGAGGGTCATTGAACAGCAACAGCGAAAGCAGGGGCGTGTTGGTTCGCTCTCGCCGCATGACGCACGCTTCCCGCGATGGCGCATCGATGATGCTCATCTGCGGCGGCGGAGCCGTGCGTTTGATAAACGTATACAAGGACCGGCGATGCACCTTGTCGGGGCCTTCGTCGGACTTGAATCGCACGGTGTTCGAGCCGCTATACCCCACGGCGAACCACAGTCCGCCCGGCTGGGGTGGCTTGACGCTAGGACCGCCAATCTTGTCGACCAACAAACCGCCGGCCAGCAGCGCCTGATCGCGCAGCATCTCGGCGTCGAGGCGGAATCTTGGCCCTCGGGCGAGCAAACGGTTTTCGGGATCGCGCTCGTACAACTCGCTCGTTACGCGCGACGACTGGCGGTACGTGGCCGACATGACGATTCGTTTGACCATGGCTTTGACATCCCAACCGTCTTCGACGAATCGTGCGGCCAGCCAGTCCAACAATTCAGGATGGCTGGGCGGTTCGCCTTGCGAGCCAAAGTCCTCGGCCGTTTTCACAATGCCCGTGCCGAACACTTGCAACCACAACCGATTCACCGCGACCCGTGCTGTCAGCGGATGATTGGGATCGACCAGCCACTTGGCGAATCCCAAGCGGTTGTTCGGCAACGATTCATCCATTGGCGCGAAGGATCGCGGAGTCCGTCGATTCACTTCGTCGCCCCGTTGGTCGTACTGGCCTCGTTTTAGATGGAACGCCGGCCGAGGTTCCTTTGTCTCACGCCACACCAAGGTCGTGGGAATTTGGCGGTCGACATCGGCGCGCTGGCCTCGAAACTTGGTGAGTTCGCCGCGGAGGCTGTCTAGTAGCGGAAGTTGGGCGACCTTGTTGCGGTAAAAGTCGCGCAGCTTTTGCTGCTGCGGTTGCGAACGCTTTTCTGATGGCACGACTACAAGTTTCAGAATCTCTTCCGGGATGGCAGCTTGCCCGGACTTCAGCGAAAAATAGAAACCCGACGCGCCGCCGTAGTTCATAATCTTGATCAGCAATTGGTTTTCACCTTTTACTAACGGCAACTCGACCGTGTCCTGGTCGGCCGCCACACCGCGAGCCACGTCCTTGGCCAGAACCTGCTTGTTATTCAGGAAGACTTTGATCGCATCGTCGCTACCGAGCGAAATCTTTGCCTTTTGCGGCTTGGCGGCGGTGATCGTTCGATACAAGAAGTTACCCGCCACGTCGCCAAGCAAGCCGACATGGGGCTTGCCATCGGTCCATTCGGAACGTCGAACCCATTTCACCGTCTGGCCAGTGGCCAGTTTGAAATCATCGTCCAGATTCACCAGCTTGCCCTCGGGACCGTGCTGTTTGCGATAAAGATAGCGGCGATTGTCGGCGAAGGGACCAACGGTATACCAATCGCCGAGAGTCAAGCGGGCTTCGGCTCCTTCCGTCGGCTGCTTGCTTTCCTTGGCCAGTTTCTCTTCCCAAGCCTTTTGAAACAGGTCGACCTCGCGCAGAGGCCCGCGCAGTTCGGCTTCGCGGGCCGCGATCTTTTGGTCGAAGTCGGTCAGTTGCCCTTGTTGCGATTCGGTCGGCACGCGCGCGACTGGGGCGTGATCCTTGCGGTTGCCGTCCATGGGACTGCCGTCGAGGCTGTTGAAGTAAGCAAACATCGAGTAAAAGTCGTCCATCGTGAAGGGATCGAACTTGTGGTCATGACATCGGCTACATTCAAAAGTCATTCCCATGAAGACGGTGCCGACGGTGACGACGCGATCCACGACGTTGCGGACATACACTTCTTCCTTGATGGATCCGCCTTCGTTCGTGGTGACGTGGGCACGGTTGAATCCGGTGGCGACCTGCTGTGCCAATGTCGCATGGGGCAGCAGGTCGCCGGCCAGTTGCTCGATCGTGAACTGATCGTAAGGCATGTTGATGTTGAACGCCTCGATAACCCAATTCCGATACGGCCACATCTCGCGGTAGTTGTCCAGATGCAAGCCATGGGTATCGCCGTAACGCGCGGCGTCGAGCCAGAAGCGGGCCATGTGCTCGCCAAAGTGCGGTGAACGCAGCAAACGGTCGACAAGCTTCTCAAAAGCCGCCGGCGAATCGTCTTTTAGAAATGATTCAACTTCGGCCCGCGTCGGCGGCAGTCCCGTTAGGTCGAACGTCACTCGCCGAACGATCGTCAGTTTATCCGCTTCGGCGGCAGGCCTCAGGCTTTCTTCTTCAAGTCGAGCGAGAACGAAGTTGTCAATTTCGTTCCGCGCCCAAGCTTTGTCTTTCACCGTGGGCGGCGGCACATCGCGCGGTGTGACCAGCGACCAATGATCCTGCCACGCCGCGCCGCCTTCGATCCACTTTCGTATCAATTCAATTTCGGATTTGGTAAGCGATTTATTAGAGTCCGGCGGAGGCATTCGCTCGTCGTCATCCGTGCTGGTGATGCGGGCGATCAACTCACTCTCGCCTGGCTCGCCCGCCACGATCGGCCGCGCGCCCGAGTCCGCATCGCCAAACGCGCTGTCCTGCCGGTCCAATCGAAAACCACCCTCACGATCGCCCTCATTCGGTCCGTGACACTGAAAGCAGTTGTTGGACAACAGCGGCCGGATGTCGCGACCGAAGTCGATGTTGTCGGCGGCGCGTGCGTTGCACAGAGTACCCAGTACCCCGATCGCGACCATCACTCGACAAGCTCCCGTAAAATGGCGTCGCGGACTCTTTGGAAACCACTCGGTGGTGAACATCAAGCGAATCATGGGACATCCCTTTGGGTAGATCAACACACGAAATTCAGTGAAGCATCCGTGCTGAATCGTCGAAGCGGTGAAAGGAAGGGTCGGCGAATTCGCCTCGGCTCTTATCGCGAATTCGCGACAAACCGGCGGAGTTGGTGGGTGTTCGGTGAGGGAATCGTACTCCTCTTAGCCTACAAATCACGCAATTCTCTTGCAAGAAGATTTCAAATAATCCGGGACGGTTTCGATGCCATTTGAATTCCCGGCATTTTGCGGGACGGGCAAGATTCAGGTACAACTCGTTGCTCCGTCCACCAAGCGTCGCTTGTGAGAATTCCATGAATGAGCCGATTGCCTACCTAAAAGGGGAGTTTGTCCCCGCCTCGCAATGCGTGTTGCCTGTTTACGATTTGGGAATCGTGTTGGGGGCGGCCGTGACCGACTTTCTGCGCACATTCCATCAGCGACCCTATCGAATGGAAGATCACATCACGCGATTCTACCGTTCCTGTAAGTATGCCCGGATCAAGCCGCCGGTGGATCCAGAAGAGAGCATCGAGATCTCGGAAAGGTTGCTGAAGGAAAACGGCAAGCTCGCGCCCGAAGACGAACTGGGGCTGGTTTATTACATGACGGCCGGTGAGAACACCGTCTACGCGGGTGCATCGGGCCTGCCCGACAAGCTCACGCCCACTTACGTTCAACACACTTTTCCGCTGCGATTCCATTTGTGGCGGGACGTATTTCTAAAAGGCGTGCATTGTGTCACTCCCGCGCCTCGGCATTGGCCGCCGCAGTGCCTGTCGTCGAAGATCAAGAATCGCAACCGGCTGCACATGTGGATCGGCGAGCAAGAGGCGCACGAGGTTGATCCCAAGGCCATGCCGCTGTATTTGGATACGCAAGGGAATATCACCGAAACGAGCGGATCGAATTTCGTCATTTACAAAGATGGCCAAGTGATCTCGCCGCGCCGCAACAACATCCTGTGGGGCATCAGCCTGACGGTGCTGTCCGAAATCCTCGCCGAGATGGAGATTCCGTTTGTCGAAGAGGACATTCAGACTTACGACGTGGTGAACGCCGACGAAGCCTGGATTCCAACGACTCCGTACTGTTTGGGCCCCGTGGTCCGTATCAACGGCGCTGTGATTGGCGAAGGCAAACCCGGTCCGCTGTGGCGGCGGGTACTCGATCGGTGGAGCGAGAAAGTTGGCAAAGACATCTACCGCGAAACAGCCGAGTCGTAACGCTAGTGACGAACCAGCAAAAGCGCCAGTTAAGGCTTCTTTTTGGGCGGATGCGTCTTGATGAACTTCACTAGTTCCGCATGGTCGTCCGAAATGGTCAAGAACGGTTCGTAATCTCGACCCTTCGCCAGATCTTTCAACAGCGGATAGATTTTCGTGTCCCGCGTGTAGCGTTTTGTTCCCAAAAACGCCATCGGACTGTAGTAGCCAAAAGTTCCGTAGTGATTTTGCGTGGCATCCATGAACACCTCTTGAGTCGTTCCGGCACTGCCCGGGGCGAACACCACGCCATAGACGGCGGTCGACAACAAGATGTCCTCGCGAATGCCGTTGGAAAAATACTTGGCCACGTGGCTGCCGAACACATTGCTCGGCTCGTGTCCATAAAACCAAGTCGGAATGGCCAGCGACTGTCTGCCTTGGGGATACTTTTTCAACACCTTGCCGGCTTGAACATGGTAGTCGGCGTGATCATATTTTGGCGCTTTCGCCAGCATCGCCACGGCGTCCTTGACGGCTTTGCTGTCATAGCGAGCAAGATAAGCGCCGAGATTTCCCGCCTCCATCATTCCCGGTCCGCCGCCCGTCGCCACATGGAAACCCTCTTGAGTGAGTAACTGGGTCAGCAGCGCGACCTTTTCGTAAAACGGATCGTCTCGTCCGGCGCTGTGCCCGCCCATGATGGCCACGACCTTCTTTTTCGGCAGCCCGGTGTCGTTCATTCCCAAATGTTCGCGCAGTGCGTCGTCGATGGCGTGGTCGTGAATTCGCTGCGCGACGGCTTCCAGGATTGGTGGATCGAACTTGCCATGCTTCACGAAGTGATCGTAAATCTGGCGATCGACACTGTGGTCTTTTTGCGAAGCGAATCCCTCTCGCAGTTCTCCCGGCGTGTAGAGCGCCGATCGGTACGGGTTATAGGGACGATTCGAGAGCCGCGGAAACAGCGTGGCCCCTTGCTTGACTAGAAGTTTGGCGTCGGCATCCGTGAGCGAACATCCGAAGAATACGGCGTCGCTCACCTTGGCCTTGCTCCAGTCGATGTACGTCTTCCGTAGGTCAAGTCCTTGAATGACCGTATGGCGCAAATCAGGCAGACGGTCTCGCAGTTCCTGAACGGATTCAATTTCCGAACCGCTCACGGGTCCGTTTTCTTCGCCGTGCGCGGCAGGTGCGAAGATGACACAAACGATGGCGAACACGAGTGGACTGTAAAGCGGATTCATTGCTGCTCCCAGGATTGAATTTAAAATGTTCCACCTCGATGAACCGCTCACGGCTGAGGCAGTTTACGCAGCATCTGTTGGGGCGGCCCCCAATTTGGATCGACACGAACGGCGTCGCTGAACGCCTTTCGCGCTTCCTTCCAACGTTGCTGCTTGACGAACTTGTCTCCTTGCTTGGCGTGCCACTCCGCAATATTCCGACGCATTGCTGGGTTCTTAGGCCCTAGTTGCACGGCCTTCTCTAAATGTCTGATTCCTTCCTTTTCGCGCCCCTGATCCATTAAAGTGGCCCCTAAGTCCTGATGTGCATTCCAAAGGGTCGGGTCAAGATGAACGGCGATTTGCAGATGCTTCACGGAATCGTCGAGTCGCTTGATCTTGAAATAGGCGTTGCCCAGGTTGTAATGAGCGGCCGTGTAATTGGGAGACAAATCGATCGCCTTCTCGAAATTGGCGATCGCTGTCTTTGTTTCGCCTAAATCGAAAAACGCGTTGCCCAGGTTGTTGTAGGGTTCGCGTAGATTAGGAGAAAGCTCGATGGCTTTCCGCCAATGTTCCATCGCTTCTTTTTGCCGATTTCCTATCCTGTAGAGTGAGTTGGCGTAGTTGTTGTGAGCGTCGGCGTTGTTGGGATGGATCCGCACGGCCACTTCATAATGCTGGGCCGCGATCTTGTATTTCTGTTGTTCATAGTATTGCAGCCCAAGGTTAACCCGAGCCCGCGGATTGTTGGGCGACTTGCTGATGACATCTTCCCACATGGTGATACGGCTCTCGTAGGCCGTATTGCGCTGGCAGGTCATCATCGCAATGGCAATCGAGGCCATGACGGCCGCGCCAAACGCAAAACGGCGCCAAGCGTCCATCCGCTCCGCCGATTGGTTGAACCGTTCCGGCAAAGAGAACACGCCCAGCACCACCAGGATGCATACCGCGGCCAGCGGCAGATACATGCGGTGCTCGAACGCCAATTGCAATCGGATGATACTGGAAGTCGGTGCCAGAATCAGAAAGAAACTAACTGCCAAGAAACCAATACGAGGCCAGCGCCACAAGACGTAAAAGCTAACGGCCAGCATCGACAGCACGACGATTCCCGGCAACAGAATCTCGCCGGGCCACTTGGCCGCTTGCCAACCGTAATCGAGGCACTGCCCTTGGGGCCAAAAGCACAAACGCAAGTAGTGTAGGATAACTCCCGGTTGCGACAGCAAATAGCTCCAGCGATCCGGGACCAGCGGATTGGGCGCTCGGTCGAGCATCTCTTTTGAAAGCAATCTCGTCGATGCCGCGCTCAGCAGCATGATCGCCGCCGGTAAGAAGCTCACATACATCCACCACCGCTTTCGCAGTAGCGCCGCCCAAGACGGCGAAAGAAAAATACGATCGAACAGCAGCACCACCAGCGGTGCCGTGATCATCACTTCTTTCGATCCCATCCCCAGCCAGCAGCAAGCGATGGCTCCCAAGTTCCAACACCAACCGCGTTCGGACTGCGAGCCACGCAGCACGCAGTACAAGCAGCCTAGGTAAAACATGCCCATCATCGCTTCCAACCGCTGAATGACGTAGGTCACGCTTTCGGTCTGCAACGGATGGGCGATCCACAACAGAGCCACCGCCGTTGCCACGCCCGTGGCCGATTGTTGCAACCGGTCGGGAATTTCTTTCAGCAACAAGGTCCGCCGCACCAAATCGAACAACAGCAGCGCGGAAATCAGATGCACCAGCAGGTTCCAGGCATGATAGCCCCACGTCTCCAACTCGCCACCGGCATAGTTCACCGCCAGCGACCACCGCACAACCGGCCGCCGGTGCAGGCCCCGCGGAATGTCGTCCGAGTCCGCGTTCCAACACTCTTCGAAAGAACGAATACCGGGGTTCTCGACAATCGTGCCGATGTCGTCCAGGACGAAGACGCCGGTGAAGCTATTGCTGTAGGCGGCTAGACCGGCGGCCAAAATCGCCGCGTAACTGATCCACGGTACCGGACCGGATGTGGGAGAAGATCTTGCCGACTTTCGGGATTTCGATTTGGAGGCAGGCCGAGCGCCCTTCATGCATGATCTCGTCGGTTCGGTCTGGGAATCGAATAGCCTGAAAGCCGCGCGACCCGGAATCTCGTTCTAAAGAGTCGTGAAAGGAACCCGTCGCGTCACCCGGCGAACCTCGCGTTCGCGATTGCCGTACCTAGAGCTTATAATCAACGAATTGATCCTGCAAACGGGTGCTGCTATTCATGACGACGGTTGGCCAGGAACCTGCGTGGGATGCGACGAGCAAACGGCTGGTCGTCATCCTGCCGGCGCTAAACGAAGAAGCGACGATTGGGGATGTGTTGGCGCGCATTCCAGCCGAACTGGACGGCATCGGCCAAGTCACCGCCCTGGTAGTCGACGACGGCTCCCAGGACCGCACCGCCGAACTGGCGGAAGCAGCCGGAGCCACCGTGGTTCGGCACCCTCAGAATCTGGGCGTCGGAGCGGCCTTTGCCACCGGCATCGATCACGCGTTGGCATGCGGCGCGGACGTCATTGTCAACATGGACGCCGACGGCCAGTTCAATCCCGAGGACATCCCCAAGCTGATCACGCCGATTTTGGCTGACGATTACGGCTTCGTCACCTGCACGCGTTTTGCCGACCCGGCGAAGGTTCCCAAAATGCCCGGGTTGAAACGCTGGGGCAATCGAGTGATGTGCCGCTTGGTCAACACGATCAACGGCGGTAAACCGTTCACCGACGTGGCATGCGGATTCCGCGCCTACTCGCGCGATACGGCCTTGCGGCTGAACCTCTACGGCGACTTCACCTATACTCAAGAGACGTTTATCGACTTGGCCGCGAAAAAAGTCTCGATGACGGAAGTCCCCTTGGTCGTCCGGGGTGTTCGCGAACACGGCAAGAGCCGCGTGGCGTCGAATTTGTGGCGCTACGGCTTTCGCACGTTGACGATCATGCTGCGCGCCCTCCGCGACCGGCGGCCATTGACGTTCTTTGGCAGCATTGCAATCGTTCTATTGACACTTGGTTTTTCGATGTTGGGCTTCGTGGGTGTTTGGTGGCTCGCAACAGGCAAGACAACTCCCTGGACATCACTCACTCCGCTAGGCGGTGCGGTGGCGGTGATGGGATTCGTCGTCGCCGTGCTAGCGCTGGTCGCCGATCAAATCGGCCGCGGCCGTCGCATCCAAGAACAACTGCTCTACCTACAACGCCGCCAGTTGTACGAAGAGCAACGCGGCAACTCGCGGGTGGAAGCCTGAGCCAGCACGCCGCATGAGTTATTTTCTTGATAACAGCGTCGCCACTCTCCAGTGAGTTCAGAATTGATATGTTGCTGGCGGCTGAAGTTTTGCAGAATGGGCAGGAGTATTCAATCGTCGTGCAGATTTCTTGATAGCACTTTTTAGTTGCCAAAGGTGATGGGCTCACATGGAAGCATCGCAAGAGTACAACGCCGTGCTGCTGCGGCCATCCGCTGTCGAACATGTAGTCGCCGCCGGCGCTACGCTACTGATATTAGAGCAGCACAGCCGCCTTCCTGAAGCCAATTTCATGGCTGTCTTCTTGTGCGGAGTGGCTACATTGGGCCTTGGCGTTGCATACTTTGCCCGCCTTGCGTTGCAAATACTAGGCGACAGCCGAATCACACTTCGGTCGGCACTCCACTGGGTTGTGCTACCAGCCGCAATCGCGCTCATGGTGAGCAGTGCGGCCACGCACTGGCCGGCGAGGATCCGGTTTCACCTAAGCAAGCCGAGTTTCGACGAACTGGTCGCACAAGCCTACACCGGACAAGAGCCACAAGGCTTTCCTCGCCGCGTGGGACTGTATTGGATTGACTGCGTTCAAGGTGACTTCAATTATTCCACGCGGAAAGGCACAATCGGTTTTGTCACTGGAGTTGCACTCATTGACGAATGCGGGATTTACTACGATCAGAACAGTCCCGAGTCGTCTCACTGGTTAACAACACGTATTGCCCCATGTTGGTACCTAACTGAGTGGTGAGTCGTGCTCGGCGATGGAAATCCCCCTCGTACTTTACTCGGCATGATGAGATGGTGCCGATATTCCGGACAGTCGAGTTGCTTAATCTAGGCCGTAAGTACCGGTGCCTCTTCTCTTCTGTTCCTTTTGTTGTTCACCAACGATTGATCCAGGGTGTTTCTTTTCCCAGGGCGCGGCAGAGATCGAT
>JAJDEH010000058.1 GCA_029259935.1 Planctomycetota bacterium | reverse complement strand
GATCTGGTGACCGAAGCCGATCTGGCTTCCCAACAGGTGATTCGCAAGATTGTCGAGGAGGCCTTTCCCGAACACGACTTTTTGGGTGAGGAAGATGCGGCGGAGGCCCGTGAAGATTCCGGTGGGGCAACCAAAGACGGTTCCCTATTCCGCTGGATCGTCGACCCTTTGGATGGCACCACGAACTACGTGCATCAACTTCCCAACTTCTCCGTTTCCATCGCCCTCGAAGCCAACGGCCAGCTTGAGGTTGCCACGGTTTTCGACCCGATCACCGGCGAGTGCTTTACCGCCCAACGCGGAAATGGTGCCTTCCTGAACGAAAAGAAGATTCTTGTCAGCGATTGTCAGGAAATGAATCAAGCGTTGGTGGCCGCCAGTTTTTCGGCGAATGTTCCGCGCGGCTCGCGGGAAATATTGCGATTTGTCGAAGTCCTGCACGAGTGCCAGGCATTGCGGCGCATGGGGTCGTGCGCGCTGAACCTGTGCTATGTGGCTTCCGGCCGTTTGGATGGCTATTGGGCGACCAGCGTCAAGCCTTGGGACGCGGCGGCGGGGGTGTTGCTGGTGAGGGAAGCAGGTGGGGTCATTTCCAACATCGAGGGCGCTGCATTCGACTTGTGGAACCCCACCTTTGTGATCGCCGCCAC
The DNA here is from genome assembly GCA_029259935.1 of Planctomycetota bacterium. The sequence continues at coordinate 16,861 of JAJDEH010000058.1, read as the reverse complement.
GAACACGTTGCACGGCAATTTGCTCAACGCGCTCAGCAGGAACGAGCCGACGCCGTAACCAGCATTCAAGCTCGCCCCGTTTTTGTCCCGCGCCCTCTACTCTTCTGGCTCCGAGGGATCTCGGCGAAAGACCGCCACAATATCCTCGACCGGCACAACATACAGTTGGTTGTCCGATTCAAAGTCAACCGGGATGGCGTTTTTGGGGTGGAACAGCACCTTATCGTATTGGCGCAGAGGCACATCCTCGTCGTTCTCGATCAGCGTGGAAATGGTGACGATTCTTCCGGTGATCGTGGGTATTTCGGCGGCGTCCGGTAGAGCGATTCCGCCTTTTGTCTCGCGTTTGGGCTCATCCTTGCGCACCAGCACCCGGGCACCCACCGGTTCGACGTATTCAAATACCTGTTTCTTGGCCTTCTTTTTCCCCATGTCCTCCTCGTTGGTCTAATCAACCCAAGCCCGCCTCGAACGCATCCACTTCGACCGAACCCATGTTCGGTCGGTCTCATGTTCTTGGCTGCGTTAAGCGTAATCGCTGTTTTCACTTACGACAAGGGAACTTGGGCTTGTAATCGGGCTGGAATATGGCAGAATAACGCGTTTGCTAATAAGCGAAGGGCCCAGCGGTTGTGGTTCCGCATTGGTGGACGCAAGACCGGGTGCATGAAATTTAGGAAAGGCGTGAAATTGTGTCTGAGGCTGAAGTTCTAAACGTAACGGTGCGCAAATCGCGTGGATCCAGCGTCGCGCGTCGCGAGCGCCAGGCGGGCAAGATTCCTGCGGTGCTGTATGGGCTCGGTGGTGAAAATGTTTGTCTCTCCGTGCCGGCCGACGAGCTGACGGGAGCGATTCGCCATGGAAGCCAGTTTGTCGAAATTCACGGCGATGTTTCCGATGCCGCGCTGATTCGTGAAGTCCAATGGGACGCCTTTGGCATCGAATTGCTGCACGTCGATCTGACGCGCGTCGAGAAAGAGGGAACGGCGGAATTCACCGTCAGCGTCGAACTGCGCGGAGTCGCTCCGGGAACCAGAGCGGGAGGCGTCGTTCAGCAGCCGCTTCACGAGATTGAGATCAAATGTCCGGTAAGGGCGATACCTGAAAAGCTGTCCATGAATATCAATACGTTGGAACTCGGCGAGACGCTCACGGCGGCGGCGATCGAGTTGCCCGACGGAGTGGAACTGCTTACCGACCCCGAAGTGGTCATCGTGCAATGCGTCGAGCCGACGGAAGAACTTGAGGCGGAAGACGGCGCGCTACCAGCCGGTTCGGTGGAGCCGGAGATAATTGGACGCAAGGAAGAGGAGGAAGGAAAAGAATAAAAGTCGTGGCGACTTCAAGGTGTGCATGCCGTGAAACTCATTGTAGGGCTGGGCAATCCCGGTCGAAAATACGTTGGCACGCGGCATAACATCGGGTTCGAAGTGCTGGCCGAGTTGGCTCGTGTATACGGTACCGGCCGCCCGCGAGATCGGTTTCAGGGCGAGCTGGTCGAAGCCAGCATTAAAGGTGAGAAGGCCTTGCTGCTTTGCCCCTCGACCTACATGAACAACAGCGGCAACAGCGTGCAGCCGGCCCGCGACTTTTACAAACTTGATAATTCGGATTTGCTGGTTGTCTGCGACGACTTCAACCTGAACTTGGGTAAACTGCGATTTCGCCCCAAGGGTTCGTTCGGCGGCCAGCGAGGTTTGGAAGATATTATTAATCGACTTGGTACGAACGAGTTTTCACGGTTGAGAATCGGAATTGGTCCTCCCGCCGAAAACTGGAACGTATCGGACTTTGTATTGAGCAAGTTTACTAAAGAAGAATTGCCGGAAATGGAACAAACGACGGCTCGTGCCGTTGAAGCGGTGACCTGTTGGACTCAAGATGGCACTGCATACTGTATGAACCACTATAACGCCAGTTGAACACACTAACGCTAGCCGGACCGCCGTCCAGCGGAAATCGGGAGGATTGCTTTGGCACTGAACGTTTATGAAGCACTGTTCATTTTTGACTCGAATAAGTATGCGCGCGACGCCGCTGGCGTGAGCGGCGCGGTCGCGGAAGTGGTATCCAAGATCGACGGAACCATTCGCGCGGATCGATTGTGGGTGGAGCAGAAACTGGCCTATCCAGTCGAAGGTAATCGCAAAGGCACCTATTGGCTGACGTACTTTGAGGCCGATAGCGAGCGGATTGTGGAATTCAACCGCCTCTGCAAATTGAACAACGCCATCCTGCGGCATATGGTCATCAAGATCGATCCAAGATTGGTCGACGCCTTGGTCGCACATGCCCGCGGCGAGGCGCAGCCGGAAGCACCGGCCGAACCCGAGGCCGAGAAAAAATCAGATACCACCGAAGCGAAAACCGAAGAGAAAACCGAGGCGGTCGCCGAAGCCGCCGAAGCTTAAGGCAAATCGGCAGCGCTTCGCATCAAGTTAAAATTTGAGCCTGAAGGCGCTGCGAAAACAGGATTGCAGTCATGGCGAGTTTTAATCGAGTTGTCCTGGTGGGAAACGTGGTTCGAGATATCGAACTGAAGTACACCCAGGGCGGAACCGCCGTCACCGAAATCGGACTCGCCGTCAACGACCGTCGCAAGTCGCAGTCGGGCGAGTGGATCGAGGAGACGACCTTCGTCGATGTCACTCTTTGGGGCCGCACCGCCGAAGTGGCCAGCGAGTATTTGAGCAAAGGCCGCCCGGTGTTGATTGAAGGTCGCTTGAAACTTGACAAGTGGAAGTCGGAAGACGGACAAAACCGATCCAAGCTGCGAGTCGTTGGTGAACGCATGGTCATGCTCGGCAGCCGAGACGGCGGCGGGGGTGGAGGTGGCGGCGGAGGACGTCCACAAGGACAAGGGTTCAACGAATCGGAGTATAGCGCGCCGGCCACCGCGGATACCGGCCCGCCGCCTTCCGAATCGGAAGCAGGCGGAGACGATTTGCCATTTTGATCCGTGTGCTTCCACGGCAAAACTAGTTAGCGAATTAGACAACAGAACAAATAGAGCCCATCAGGTTGAATGATGCCCAATACAAGAGAAAAAAGACGACAACGCGATGTCCGCTACAAGCGACTTCCCAAAGGACCCAATGGCGGCGTCGAGTTGCTACTCATTCAATCCGTCGATCACCTGGGCACGCAGGGAGACGTCGTTGAAGTGAAACCCGGTTTCGCCACCAACTACCTGCTTCCGCAAGGCCTTGCCACGCTTGCCACCGACCATCACAAGCGCATGGTCGACAAGCACAAAGCCAAACTGCTGGAACTCGAGCAGGAACGCCTGAAGGATCTGAAGTCGCTATCCGACCTGATCGCCAAGCAAAGCGTGACGATCGAAGCGAACGCCAACGACGAAGGCCATCTTTACGGCAGCGTGGGCGCGCCGGAAATCGTCGCCGCCCTCAAACAGGCCAACTTCAATATCTTGGTCGACCAAATCCGCATGGAAGGCGTGCTGAAGGAACTGGGCCTCTACACGGTCAAAGTCCACCTGCATCAGGATGTCGAGGCCGATTTGAAAGTTTGGGTCGTCCCCACCGCCAGCGAAGACGCCACCGTCACCAAAGACGACTAGCGGCAAGCCTCGCCGGTTCTGTCGTTGGCCTTGGGCTCGATGGCGGCAAGGGCCAGCGCGTAAACAAGCGTCACGCCGAGAATCGTCGCGAGCGAAAACTGCTGCTTGCGCTGCATTGAATGAACCCGCATGTTGGTGTGGACACCGTGTTCGACCGGCGGATGTGTATCTGGCGACTACATGTCCAGCCTGGAAAACCTCATTAGGTCTTCCGATCCCGTCCGCCAGTAAGATGAGTACGCCGCTTGTCGATTAGTGTGGACAGGCTTTGCCGCTGTTGTCCTTGAGCGTCATGGTTCTTTGGGTTCAACCATTCTTGAAACGCTTGCTTGAGTTGCGGCCACTCGTCGTCGATGATCGAGAACCAGGCGGTATCTCGATTGCGTCCCTTGTAAATTGTCGCCTGACGAAAGACTCCTTCGTACGAAAAACCCAAGCGCAAAGCGGCCCGCCGCGAGGGCTCGTTCAGCGCATCGCACTTCCATTCGTAACGACGATAACCCAGTTCGTCGAAGACGCGCGTCATCATGAGGAACATTGCTTCCGTGGCCGCCGGCGTCCGCTGAAGGCTGGGAGAGTAGTGGATGTGACCGATCTCGATGACGCCAGAACTCGGTTCAATTCGGAGATAGCTGGCGACGCCGACGGGGTTGTCGGTGGCTGGATCGATGATTGTGTGGAATAGCGGATCGTCATGGACACAATCCGTGCCGACCCAAGCCATGAACTCGTCGCACGTGTTGAAGGGTCCGTACGAAAGATACGTCCAGTTCCGTCCGTCCGTGTCTTTGGCAAAGGCTCGGTAAAGCTGTTCGGCATGGATGGCCGGTTCGAGAGGCTCCAGTCGGCAATAGTGTCCCAGCATGGGTGCACGAGGCGGGCAAGGACGACCGGTCCAATTCGTCATCGGAAAGCCGATCGGTTGGCCAAGGCTGTTTTGATTATTGTGGTTCTTCATGACGGCTCACACTTCCTGTCGTATTTCATCTTCCGCCCGGGTCGACGCGACGCGGACAGGTTCGCTCATTGCGTTCTTTCGACGGGTCGCAAAAAGTGGCGCTCGTAACGGATGATGCACTTAGTTTCGTTCGCGAACTCGTACGCAGCTCGGCACTCCGGATCCTTCAGCGAGTCCGTGCGGTATTGTTCATACTTTGCCAACGATGGAAAGCTGAATAGGGCTACCGCGAGGTCGCTGCTGGATTCGTGCGGAAGGAAATAGCCATGATGCGCTCCGCCGAAACGCTCCACGAGCGGAATCCAGCGTCGCGCATACTCCTCAAATTCAGCAACTTTGTGCATGTCGATGGTATAACGCAAGTAACAGGTGATCATCCGTCTGACTCGTTTCTATCCTTCATGTGAACTTCGGCGCTATCAGTCACGGGAAACTCGTAGTTCTGTTCGTCAAACGCAATGTAGAGATTCTTGCGGTTTCTAACAGTCGAGCCGAATTTTCCCCTCTCCAACTTCAACACACTCACCGCCCACGAGCACGTCGGTGATCTGATCGTCGTGAGATTCGATTCGCACTTGGATCGTACTCGGGCGACCCATCTCCATTCCTTGTTCGCTGGTAATCTGTTTGCCGTCGCTCATTCCGTACTTCACGAGATAACTGCCTAGCGGTCCGTGCGCTCCACCCGTTGCTGGATCTTCGACGACACCAAGTCGTGGAGCAAAAAAGCGGCAATGCACGTCTGCCTCCGGGCTCTCCGCTTCGCGCGTGAAAACGAAGAACTCGCGACAGTCGATATCTGCTAGTTTGGTCTGCAAGAGGTCAAGCCGAATGGTCGCGCGTCGAGCGGCATCAAGCGATTTCAGCGGGACGATCACGACCGGTAGGCCGCAGGAAACCAATTGGACCGGGCAGCTCTCTTCGATATCGGTGGATGCAAGCGACAGGATTTCCGCGACAACGGACTTGTCGAGCGTTTCCGAGAACTCTGGCATCGGCTGGTGCATGACGAGGCCACCAGGTAGTCCACCGGTAATCGTAAAGTCAACTTGAACCGGGCCCACGCCTTCATCAAAGACGAGATGATTCCCATGACACGGATTTATCAGTTTGTTTTTCAGAATCACCGCCGCCGTTCCGATGGTCGGATGTCCCGCCATGGGAACTTCGTGTTTAGGCGTAAAGATTCGGACCGTGCAATCGCTTCCGTCGGAAGTTGCTCGCTGAATAAAAGTGGTTTCCGAGAGATTCAGCTCACCCGCAATCGACTGCATCTGCCGGGTGGTGATGTGATCCGCATCGGGGAACACCGCAAGCGGGTTGCCTCCGAATTGGTGGCTCGTGAAGACGTCCAGAAGGAAGTAGTTCAGATTCATGGCCGGTTGTTACTCCCCGGTTGAATTACTTTGAGAAACTCGAACCTAGTCAGCAGCGCGGTGTCGGTCGTAATCGATGGCCGCGGAAACGAAAGCACGAATCAAGGGATGCGGGCGGTCAGCCGTCGACAAAGCTTGAGGAACAAAGAGTGTCCCCACGTAGAAGGGATGATCCGGGTGCTCAATAACGCGGACTTCCCCTTCGCTGTCAGAACCGCAGACTTGCAGCGGACCACTTCTGATCTGGTCGACATACTCCGGGTTGACCGCAAAATTGCAGTAATACTGCTCGGTGACCTTAGTCGCTCCGTAGATTTCGGCGACCTTTGAGCCCGCGACAAGACGCAGGTCCATTTCTCTGCCGGCCAGCGAACACGCAAGTTCCGATATGAATAAGCAGGACCCATACGGATCATATTCGGCGTGCTGGGCGTCGGTGATACCGAGGACGTTTCTGGCATACTCGATCATCATATGCTGGAATCCACCGCAGGTGCCCAAGGTAGGGACACGTCGTTCGCGAGCGAACTGAATCGTCCGCAAGGTCTTTTGCATGTCTTTGTAAGGGCTGCCGGGCGCTACCCAAACTCCGCTGCATCGCTCGAACAACGCTTCATCCAACCGCCCGGTCGAAACCCACTCATAAGCAACGTCCGCCTGCAATCCCGCGCGTGAATGCTCGATCGCGGCGTTCGTCGCTACGTGCGTCTCGAAGGCTCCGTCGAACTCGCCAATGATCCCAATCCTGGTCATGTTTTAAAGCCTTGCCGTTGGTTGTTCATTAAGGGGCGGCGGCACGTCCGCGTTGTGCAAACCGCGTGGTGCAAGCCTCAAGTTCGACATCGTACCCAGCAGCCGTCCGTAAAAACAGATACAATTAGTGCCTATTGAAATGGGTACAATTGTTATTTATTACCGATGTATTCATTAGCTGTTGGTTCGCCTTTGCTGACAAGAATCCCACCGATGAGAGACGCCATGAGTCAACGACAGGATCGCCTCTACGACCAAGTGGCAAATCGAGTGACACAGATGATCAAGAAGGGTTCACTAAGACCCGGCGATCGAATTCCGTCGGTACGCCGCATGAGCGAGCAAATGTCGGTGGCAATTTCCACGGTGCTGCATGCTTACCGGCTTCTCGAAGATCGTGGTTTAGTCGAAGCTCGGCCGCAGTCGGGATACTTCGTGCGGCCGAAACACGCCCGTCGAATCGCCGACGCGGTCGCTCCTTTGGTGCCGGAAATGCTCGCACTGCCGCTCAAGGCCAGCCACTCCCGAACCGAAGACGTCCTGATGCTTTCCACGGAATCCGCCAATCGAGGAGGAGCCATCCCGCTGGGAACGGCGATCATTTCGCCTGAGTTTCTACCCACCGAGGCAATTACCAACCATCTTTCGAAAGCTGTTCGTAAGGACCCAGAGTTGGCCAGTCGTTATGAGTTGGGCCCCGGCTTGAAGAAGCTTCGTGAACGGATCGCTCGGCGTGCGATGGACTGCGGGTGTAGTTTTGGTCCGCAGGATGTCGTCATAACGAACGGGGCGACCGAAGCTCTTTTGCTCGCCTTGCGAGCCGCCACCCAACCCGGTGACGCGGTGGCCGTCGAATCACCGTGTTACTACGGTTTTCTCAGTCTGCTCAAGGTTTTGCATCTGAATGTGGTTGAAGTCAGCACCGACCCCAGAGACGGCATCTCGACGGACCACTTGGAAAAGCTCATCCAGTCGAAAAAAGTCAAAGTCAAGGCTTTGCTTGTCAACCCGAACGTGCACAATCCGCTAGGCAGTATCATGCCCGATGAAAAGAAGCGTCGCATCGCGGACTTGATGAAACGGGCAAAAATCCCAGTAATTGAGGATGATGCGTATGGCGATCTGGCCTTTGAATCCCCCAGGCCGCGCTGCATCAAGGCATTTGATGATGCGGACAGCACCATGCTGTGCAGCAGCTTTAGCAAGACCATTGCGCCCGGTTATCGGGTGGGTTGGATCGCTGCCGGTCGCTGGCATGAAAAAGTGCGCGAACTTAAGTGCGTGGCGTCATTTGGTTCGCCTAATCCGCCCCAGATGGCTATCGCCTCGTATCTGGAATCGGGAGGATTTGACGGCCACCTGCGCCGACAGCGAAGAACTTACTGTGATCAACTCAAGCTGCTTTCCGATGCGGTGCGACGATACTTTCCCGACGGCACTCGTGCCACGAACCCCAAAGGCGGGCACCTGCTATGGGTTGAACTGCCGGAGTCGGTCGATACGGAATTGTTGCACGATCAGTTGGCAGTGAAGAACATCACCATCTCACCCGGTACGATGTTTTCCGCCGGTCGTCACTATCGCAACTACGTGCGACTCAATGCCGCGATCACCTGGTGTGCGCGCGTTGAGAAAGCCATTGAGCTGATTGGAAAACTTGCCAAGAAGGCGAGCGTCTAAACGGCGTCACTCGATGCAATACAACTTTGAGTCGGATCGAAGGATGAGCGAGGTTTTGAGTACCGCCGGCGAGGCCATCAGTCGGCCATCGACTTGGGACTTCGCCAGTTCCTCGAACTCAGACGAAGCCTCGATCGCCGTTGTCACACCCTCTTGGCTAAAGAAATAGACGCGCCCGTCGGCGAAGATCGGCGACGCCGAGTGGTTGCCGCCGATCCGCTTGATCCAATGCTGCTTGCCGCTGAGGGCGTCAAGACAACTGGCGATGCCGTTGTCGCTGATCACAAACAGTAAATCGTCGACCAGCAGCGGAGAAGGATTTTTAGGAATCTGCCGAGGTTCCTTCCAGACGACATGCGACTCGGTCACGTCGCCCATGCCGTCAACTCGAATTGCCCACAGTTCCGGACGGCCGTAGCCCGTGCAGATGTAGACCATGCCGTGTCCGTGGACGGGACGGGGTACGTTGGAAAAACCCGACCCATGATCGACTCGCCAAATCTCTTTCCCGGTTAGTGGATCATAAGAGATGACCCACTGGGCACCGGGGATGATCAACTGATCTCGGCCGTCATGTCGCACGACCAGTGGCGTGGAGTAGGCTTTCTTGTGCTGGCCGTCCTCAGTGCGAAACGGCGGTCGCATGGTTTTCCAAACGGTCTTCCCTGTATGCTTGTCCAGCGCGATGACGAACTGAGTATCGATGCCGTCGCACACAAGCACCAGCAGGTCTTCGTGGATAATCGGCGAACTTCCCACCCCGACGCTGTAAAACACCGGGATCACCCGCTGCCACAGCACGTCGCCCGACTTGGTATCGATGCAGGCGGTGCCATGGATGCCGAAATGAACGTACAGGCGGCTACCTTCGATGGTCGGCGTTGGCGAGGCGTAGGTGTTGCCGACGTGGATCGCTTCGGGAGAATTAACGCTGGCGAACTTCAGTTCCCGCATTATCTTGCCGGTGTTGCGGTCGAGGCGGAGTACGTTCAATGAAACTGTTCCCGCCACTTGCCTGCGGACAAACTTTTCTCGGTCCAACCCCGATTCTTTGAACTGCTGTTCGATTTGCTCGGAAGTCGGCATGGTTTCAATCGCCGTGGTCAGCCAGATTTGATCTCCTTGAACGACTGGCGACGACCATCCCTTGCCCGGCACGTTCGCCACCCAGCGGACGTGGTCCGTTTCACTCCAACTCACCGGCACGACCGCATCCGCGGCGACCCCTTGTCCGCCGGGTCCGCGAAACTGAGGCCAATCGGCGGATGCGATTTGAAAAATCCACAGGCTAAGTAATATGGGGCAGGCGACTTTTAGCATTATTTCTCTCGTTGGCGGGAAAGTTGGCAGATCGACAGACCGCCAGGTGGCCCGTTGATTTTAATGCGAACGCACCGCAATAGCGAGCCTTTGCCGCTATGGACGGTCGCCAGAAGAGAGCGAACAATCGCAAAGCGGGCGTCGTCCCGGCATGTTGCCCCGCAAGATCTTCGCCGTGGCAAGGGAGAGCAAGATTCCCTGGACTAGGCTGCTTCTTGCGTCCACGTTTTCAGCATATCTCGCAGTCGCTTCATGCCAGCCAACTGTCCTTTCAGTGTCTCGTCAAAATGCTCCAAGCACCAAGGACCACGGAAGCCGGCGTTCCATGCCACTTGAAAACATCGCTTCAAGTCGTAGCGCGGATGCTTGCCCTCCGGGTCAAACATATAGGCTTTGAAGTCGCAAGTCACCGCGTGAGGAAATGCCTTGGCTAGGCCCTCGTATCGAGCACGGTCAGTCCAGTTGCCCGTGTCGGGCGAGGCAGTCAGGCCTTCGCCAACCGCGCCAATCACCGCGGGAATTGCCAGTGGGTCGTCTTGCAGCCAAGCAAAATTTTCGATCAGCAACGAGATGCCTTTCGGCGCGGCGTAGTAAATAAGTGTACGGTAGCTTGCCGCCAGCCTCTCCATATCGGGCCGCTTGGAACCCGGCAACGGACGCACCCAGCGACAACCGAGCCGATGGGCTGCGTCGATGGTTCGTTTATATTCGGCCAGCGCGCGATCACGGATCACTTGATCTGGGCTAGCCATCTCAAGTCCGCGCTGATTCATTTTCAAGTTGGTGATCACACAACCCGCCTTTTCAGCACGTGAGCGAAGTTCTTCTAAATATTTCGGCTCCATCGACGCCAACGTGCGCGTCATCAAGTCAATCACGCGCATGTCCAATTCGTCGCGCATCAACTTGGGTAAGTCCAGCAGTCTCAATTTGCCTTGACGAGGCTCGCTCGCCAGATGTCGCATGAACGACCCCGTGGTAATTCCCACTTCCGCCTCAAGGTTTTCGAGAGCAGGCTTTTCATTGCAATGCGACCAAGCAGGAGTAAGAGACGTCGCCAGGAGAGTCGTTCCCAAAAACGACCGGCGCGAGATGCGACCAACGGTTGGATCGTTCGAAACGCTGTTCACGGGGTCATCTCCGTCGTCATTGAAGGCGTGCATTGGGAAAGTGGGCACTGAACTGAAGGAGAGAAGCAGTCACGTCTGAAGGAGGCAGGGCGAGCAGGCGCTGTCCTACCCACACATGCGGTTGACTATCGGCCGGTCCGCAGGCGATCACCGAGCATGTTGTCGAGTTCGTGAACTTTGTAGATTTTCTGGGCCGTGTCATTCACTTGGTATTCGACCCGCTTGAACGTGATTCGCGACTCTTCCCGTTCGAGAATCGTATAGCAGGCCCGTGGGTCGTTGTCGCGGGGCTGTCCAACTGATCCAACGTTGATTAGGGCTTTTTCGTTGGTCAATTTGAACTGAAAGCCGATTTCCTCGGGAGTAAGGAACTCGCGCGAGTGCGTGAAGACCCCGGGAATATGAGTATGCCCCGTAAAGCAATAACGTTCGAAGCGGCCAAAGATGGCGTCCATCTTGCGCGAATTGTAAACATCTTCCGGAAAGACATACTCTTGGGTGGGATCCCGGGGCGAGCCGTGCACGAACAAAAACTCGCCTTCGTTGTAAAGTCGCGGCAGTTCGCCCAGGAAATCCCATCTGCGGTTGATGCTGTCGGGCCCGCTCCCGGGAACTTCCAACTGGTCGCGAGTCCAGTAAATGGCTTGCAAGGCGACGGGATTAAATCCGTTCGGATCGAATAGCGTTGCTTGATCATGATTTCCTAGAATCGTGATCCGGCAACGGCTCATGACCAGTTCAAGGCATTGGGTCGGATTGGGCCCGTAGCCCACGACATCCCCCAAGCAGAAGATCTCGTCGACACCTTCCTGCCCGATGTCTTCCAGCACTGCCTGGAGTGCCTCGAGATTCCCGTGAATGTCGCTGATGAGGGCTCGCTTCACGCCCACTACCTTTCCCAATTCCAAATATAGACGCCACCGCGAATTCGGCGTAACCCCTAAGTCTACTTCTCTATTTTTGAGTGTGCAATGCGATTAGAACCTGCAAGGTGGCCGATTATCGCGCTGCCGGTCTTGCCGAACACGCCTCGGTCGGAAATGCTAATAGAACGGGCAGTGTGAGTGTTAATGATTGTCCACTTTAGCAAAATTGATCCACGAGTGCCCGGCTTCTCAGCAAGCCGGTCCTCTTTTTTCTTCGGTTTTCCCCCGAAAGTGGCTGGCCGGTGACCAAATTCGAATTCATTAACCAACCCGAACTCTCCAAACCCTCAAATAAGAATAACAGTGAAGTTCGGCGTTTTCGACATTTGTTGTTCAGATTTCGAATCGTTTCGGATTCCGACAATCAAATCGCCAACTTTTGATGGCCGCGTTGCTGATTCGTCCGGTTACATTCACCGCACGGATTCAACGGGGTGCCAGCTCACAACGCCCAGCCTTGTTAATGAAAGAACGTTCTGGTGAAAATTTTGGCCCTGGAGACTTCGGCAAGGACAGGCTCCATAGCACTGCTGGAGCGCGAGCGTCTGGTCCGCCAATTTGATTTGGGCAGTACTCAACGCATGACCCAAACCCTGGCACCAGCGATCGTTGCCGAACTAGGTGCATGCGGGTGGCGGCCGGATGAATTGGACTTAATCGCCGTGACGCAGGGCCCGGGGTCGTTCACCGGTCTACGCGTCGGTGTGACCACCGCCAAGACCCTGGCCTATGCCGTGAATGCTTGCGTTCTGGGAATCAACACACTCGAAGTTATCGCCCAACGCACGCCAGATTCAATCGAGCGTTTCGTGGTCGTAATGGACGCCATGCGTGGTCAGTTCTTTCGCGCCACCTATCACCGTCGCGCCGATCGTACTCTCGAGCTGGTAACCAAGACGGCCATCGTTGATCTCGAAACGCTCAAGCAAGAGTTGGATCGGCAAACCGCGATAACCGGCCCCGGCGCGGAACAACTCGCGCAGGACGAAGATTTCAGTGTTCGGCTGGTGGATGCCGCCTTTCGATTTCCGCAAGCCGCGGACGTCGGCCGTTTGGCCTGGGATCAACATAACGCGGGAATACGTGAGGATCTTTGGTCGCTTGCGCCCCGTTATTACCGAAAGAGTGCCGCCGAAGAAAAGCTCACGGAGCCGAAGTGACGCGTCACGGCAATAGGGGCGATGATTTAGGCAGGACGCAGGATGATTTTCGGCAGAATGCTTGACGTCGGCACGTGCCGGGATCAATACTTCCGTGTTCGGTGAACCAGCGAGTCCCGCTGATTTGCGCGCGTTTGCCACGAACACAACCCAGTAATATTCGTCGCCCAACCCGTGGAATTCCGCCATGAATCGCACGCTCCGTACCTTTCTTTTTCCCGTGTTGGTGGTTTCCTCCGTAACAAATTCGTTGCCCGCGCACGCACTGGATCAAGCCGAAGCGACTCGCGCCCTGCACAAGGTCATCTCGTTCTATCGGCAAGACGTGGGTTACGAAGGAGCCTATCTATGGCGATACAGTGCCGATCTGACCAGACAAGAAGGCGAAGGCAAGGCCAACAAAACCAGTGGCTGGACCCAACCACCGGGAACGCCTTCCGTGGGCGAAGCCTACCTAAAGGCTTGGCGTGTGAGCGGGGATGAACGATGCCTGATGGCGGCCAAGGAGGCGGCGTATGCGCTGATTCGCGCTCAGTTGCAGTCCGGTGGCTGGAGTTCCCACTTTGATTTGGGCGCGGAAGGGCGGCGGCGTTACGCCTACCGAGTGGACGGGCGCCAGGCGGGAAAGAACAACTACACCACGTTCGACGACAACAAGAGTCAATCCGCACTCGTGTTGCTGATGCACGTCGACGAAGCACTGAACTTCAAGGACCCAAAGATTCACGATGCGGTCAGCTACGCCTTGGAAAAGATGCTGGCGGCGCAGTATCCGAACGGCGCTTGGCCGCAACAGTTCATCGGCCCGCCGGACAAATCAAAATTCCCCGTCAGCAAGGCGTCTTATCCCGAGACGTGGTCGCGAACGTATCCCAAAAAAGATTATCGCGGATATTACACGTTGAACGATAACAACATGTCCGTCATCACCGAGATGCTTTTTGAGGCGCATCGCATTTACGAGCGAGAAGATTGTTTCGCGGCCGCCGAAAAGACGGGCGATTTCTTCTTACTGGCTCAGATGCCCGCGCCCCAGCCCGGTTGGGCGCAGCAATACGATTTGGAAATGCATCCCGCGTGGGCGCGCAAGTTCGAGCCGGCGTCGATTACCGGGGGCGAGTCGCAAAGTGTCATGCGCAGTTTGTTGAACCTGTATCGCTTCACGGGAAAGAAGAAATTTCTCAAGCCGCTTCCTCGGGCTTTGGCCTATTACCGCAAGTCCGAGCTGCCCGACGGCAAGCTGGCACGTTTTTACGAACTGCACGCCAACCGGCCTCTTTATTTCACGAAAGACTATCAGTTGACTTACAGCGATGCCGACATGCCCACGCACTATGGTTTCAAGGTAAGCTCGAAGATCGATTCCATAGAACGCGAGTACGAGCGGGTCGGCGCGCTCGCTCCCGGAAAGCTCAAGCCGATTCATCGCGTGGCCGCGCCGGTCAAGATGAACCCGTCGCTGGCCCAACGGGCGAAAACCGTCGTGGAAGCTCTGGATGCGCGCGGAGCTTGGGTTGAAGAGGGCACGTTGCGCAGCGACGAATCGGTTAGCAAGGTGATCGAAACTCGGACCTTGATTAAGAATCTGGATGTATTGGCGCAGTTTGTTGGCGCCACAAAGTAAGTCCTCCTCGGAAGGAAGCGGAACGCCCTCCCCTCTTGCGAGGGGAGCCCGAAACGCCCGCCTCCACACTTTGGTTGCCAAGAAAACGCTTGACTTTCGCCGTGTAATAATAGTTAAATAGTTAACGATTGAGGCACGCGAGTGAGAGCGGAATCCGCCCTTCGTGCTTTGAAGACAAGAAACCTACTCGTCGTACCATGAACAAGACGCTCGGCAAAACGCGTGACGCCGCACCCGACTTGCGGGACGATTTTCCCGATTCACCAGCCAGGCGGGCCGTTGTCTCGGTAGTGCGAGCGTTCGGAGCCCTGACGCGGCAGATGGGTCCGCACTACGCCAAATTTGGACTAACGCCGCCTCAGTTTCAAATGCTGACGGTCCTCAATCGCTTGAGATTCCAACAACTAACGCAGCGACGCCTGGCGAAAGAACTCTATGTTTCCTTTCCCAATATCACGGTGATGCTGTCGCGACTTGAGGAATCGGGCTTCATCGAGCGGACCGTTAATGACGCCGATCGCCGCGAGAAGTTTGTGCGCATCACGCGCTCGGGCCGCTCGCTGTTGAAACGGATCTGGAAGATTCAGCCGGATCAGCTTGAACACGTGATGTCAGGTCTGAACCAAGATGAGCGGCTCGAACTGGCGCGGTTGCTGAACAAAATGATTTCGGAACAGGCATCGCCGCCAAACAACGGCAGACAATAATGTCCGATTCTCCACACCCATTGGAGCCAATCCCCATGTTACGCATCCACATTTCAAAAAGATTGATCGTGCAAGCCACCTTCGCTTTGTTGACACCGTTGCTGGCGCTGGCGACCAATGCCGGCAGGGCCGCCACGATTCGCGTTCCTCAAGACCACCCGACGATCCAAGCTGGTGTCGATGCCGCTCAGACGGGAGATACGGTGCTAGTCGATGGCGGCACTTATCAGGAGCGGATCCAGTTGAAGCAGGGAGTTACGCTCAAGAGTTCCGGCGACGATGCACGAGGCAAGCTTGGCCTGAAACGCGCCGAGGCGACCATTATCGATGGCAGTTCCGCAGGATCCGAGGGGCCGGGCGTCGCGATGGCCGAGGATTCGACGCTGGACGGATTCACCGTGACCGGCATCGGTGAATACGACGAGGCGATCTGGAAAAAACACCACGCCACGCAAGGCGAAGAGCAGTCGCATGAACATATCGGCGTGCCAGGCACGGCTGGTATTGCGGTGCTTGGCGTGGCTCGCTGCACGGTCGCGAACAACATCGTGCATCACATCGGGTATACCGGTATTGCGATTATGGGCGCAAAGGGCAAGCGAGTTTCACCGCACATCCTGCGCAATGTCACTTACCGCAACATGGGCGGCGGCATTGGTTCCATGCGAGCATCGACCGCTACCATTGAAGAGAATATTTGCTTCGAAAACTTCTATGCCGGCATCGGACACAACAACGCCAGTCCGCTGGTCATCAACAATGTTTGCCGTGAGAATATTCGGGCTGGCATCGGCATCAGCGAACATTCCAGGCCGATCGTGCGCGGCAACAAGTGTTATAAAAACCGCCGTGCGGGTATTGGCATTCGCACCGGCGAGGAGACGCAGCCGATCGTCGAGTACAACGATTGCCATGAGAACGATATGGCGGGAATCGGCAACCGTGACGACGCCAGGCCCATCATCCGTCATAATCGCTGCTTCAAAAACAAGATGGCGGGAATCGGGTCGCGCGATGGATCGCGGGCGCTGATCGAAGACAACGAGTGTTTCGAAAACGAAATGTCGGGGATTGGTTCGCGGCTGGGTGCGGCTCCGGTGATTCGCGGCAACCGCTGCTATCGAAACCTGATGGCGGGAATCGGCGCTCGCGAGAGCGCGCGGCCGGTGATCGAAGACAACGAGTGCTTTGAAAACCAAATGGCCGGCATCGGCACTCAGCAGGACGCCGCCGCGATTGTTCGCGACAACCGCTGTCACCATAATCTGATGGCTGGAATTGGCTCGCGGTTGGGAGCTCGCCCGATCATCGTCGACAACAAGTGCTTTAGCAATAAGATGGCGGGCATCGGCTCACGAGAAGGCGCCGCACCGGTCATTGCCCGCAACCAGGCCTACGAGAATCAGTTGGCTGGTATTGGCAATCGGGGCGGCGCGCGGTCGATTATCGCGGACAACGAGTCGCGAAAAAATCTCAAGGCTGGGATTGGTGTCCGCGATGCGAAAACGGTCGCCGTGATCGTGGGAAACCGTTGCATTGAAAATCGTCTGGTCGCCATTGGTCTGCCGGACGGGGCAACGGGCTTCATCCATGGCAACGTGCTACTGCGCACGGAAGGGGGAGCGCCTCCGTTGGTTGCCGTTAAGG
>JAJDEH010000057.1 GCA_029259935.1 Planctomycetota bacterium | reverse complement strand
CGGTGGCCGGAGCCGGAATGCTGACGCGGCCATGAGCGATGACGATGGTCCCGTGCCCCGTCGGCACGGGCGAGCAGGCGATGCGATCGACGCCGAGCAAGTTGAGACCGATCGCGGAACCGACGATGTCGGCGATCGAGTCGACCGCGCCCACTTCGTGAAAATGGACTTTGCGAATGGTGGTCCCGTGAACCTTGGCCTCGGATTCGCCCAGACGGGTAAAGATCCGCTTTGCCAGCTCCTTCTGGTCGGGCGTCAACACGCTGCCGTCGATCATCTCGGTGATGTGGTGCAGGTGGCGATGAGCGTGTTCGGGCTCGTGTTCGACGGACACTTTGGTTGCCCGGAATCCCTTCTTCGTAACCTCCTCGCGCGTAAGGCGGCAACTGGGTAGGCCGAGCGAATCAATGCCGTGTTGAATTTCGGCCAGATCGACGCCCGCATCGACCAGCGCTCCTAGAGTCATGTCGCCGCTGATGCCGCTGATGCAGTCGAAATAAGCAATCTTCATGGTCGAATCGGGTAAGGTGAAAAGGTTGTTCCGTGGCAATTGTGAATCCACTTTAGCACCGGCGGTCACGGCGCTCCACGGGGCTGGTTTTTTCCGGGAAGACATGGCGATCGGCGGCGGAGCGACTTACGATGAACCCTCCGTTACACGCCAAGCTGCCAACGAGCGAAGTCCATGTCGAGAATTCTATCCATCGCGGCGGCCCAAAGCGGCCCCATCCCGGCATCCGCCAGCCGTGCCGAAGTCGTTGAAAGACTGATTCAGCAGATGCGCGAAGCTCATCGCCGGGAATGCGACTTGATCGTCTTCACCGAGTGCGCGTTGACCGCCTTCTTTCCTCATTGGTGGATCGACGACGAAGAAGAACTCGATTCGTGGTTCGAACGCCAGATGCCGGGACCTGAAACACAACCACTGTTCGACGAAGCCGCTCGTCTAGGAATCGCCTTCTACTTGGGGTACGCCGAACTAGTCGAGGAAGCGGGACAAAAGCGGCGGTTCAATTCTTGTGTGTTGGTCGACAAGGCGGGCCGGATCGTCGGCAATCACCGCAAGATCCATTTGCCGGGCCACGCTGACCATCGCCCGCACAATCCGTTTCAAAATCTTGAGAAGCGCTACTTCGAAGTCGGCGACCTGGGATTCAATACCTGGCCCGCGCTGGGCGGCACCATCGGCATGTGTATCTGCAACGATCGACGCTGGCCCGAGACTTACCGCGTTCTATCGCTGCGCGGCGCGGAACTGATTCTGTTGGGTTACAACACGCCCGATCACGTTCCCGAGCATCCACATTTGGACCGCCTGGCCGACTTTCACAATCATTTGTGCGTCCAGGCCGGCGCGT
This sequence comes from Planctomycetota bacterium, assembly GCA_029259935.1. The sequence continues at coordinate 92,972 of JAJDEH010000057.1, read as the reverse complement.
ATCACAACGCCAGTTGGGTCGTGGCCGTCGCCAAAGCAGGAGTGGAAGAAGGAGTCAGCCAAATCGGCGGCACGTCGATCGTCGCTCCTTCGGGCGAGATCATGGCGAAAAGCGAAACGCGAGATGACGAACTGATCGTCCACGCGTGCGACCTCGACGAAGCTCAGCGGTGCAAGCAATTTTTCAACTTCGGCAAGAACCGCCAAGTTCAGCACTACGGGCCGATGGTTGAGTGACACTGCGACTTCGGCCAAATAGCACGAACCCGTGAACCAAGATCAGAATTCGAGTGTCGAAACAGACTCGCATCGCAAATGCGCCACAAAAGCGGTGGCGGCACCTCTCCGGAACTCATCGCCAGCCTTGGCGATTCGTTGCGGTTAGCGATCCCGGCGTGAAGCGATGCATTCGCGAGTAGGCGGAACAAGAGGAGCGGACGTCGTACGAAGGAGGACGTATGCCGCCCGAATGGCTCGAAGCGGCCGCCCTGTTGGGTACCGATTTGATCGGCGTCAATGACGACCGGAATAAAACACTGATTGACGTACTCAGACGCCAGTGCCAGTGCGAGGTTGCTTTCAACTTTCAGCAAAGTGACCTACTGGCCCGCCTTAACACAATCGGGTTCGCCGCTTAGGATGAAATCTCCATGACAGCTAGCCGTTACCAGTTCGATGTGATCGTTGTCGGCGCGGGCCATGCCGGTACTGAAGCGGCGCTGGCCGCCGCGCGAATGGGGGCGCGTGTCGTGCTGTTGACCACGAATCTGGATACGGTGGCTCAAATGAGTTGCAATCCGGCCATCGGGGGCGTGGCGAAAGGGCACATTGTTCGTGAAATCGATGCGCTGGGCGGAGTCATGGGGCGGGCCATCGATGCCACCGGGATTCAATTCCGTTTGCTCAACCGCCGCAAGGGGCCCGCCATGCACAGCCCCCGCGCGCAGGCCGACAAGAAGGCGTATCAATTCGAAGTCAAACGGCTTGTCGAAGAACAGGAGGGGCTCACGCTACGACAGGAGATTGTGGAAGACATTTTGACCGAGCAAGTTGACGGCGAACACTGCGTGACCGGTGTCCAGGTTCGCGGCGACGCGGCTTATCATGCGCCCGCCGTCATTCTGACCACGGGTACGTTTCTGCAGGCGATCATGCACACCGGCGAAGCCAAGTCGTCGGGCGGCCGCGCGGGCGAAGGAACGACGTCGGGAATCAGTGGCGCGCTGGGCCGGCTCGGCTTTCGGCTGGAACGATTCAAGACCGGCACTCCGCCGCGGCTGAACGGACGCACGATCGACTTCGAGCGCACGGAAATTCAACCAGGCGACGACGAGCCTCAACCGTTCTCTTTCTTGACCGACAACTTCAAGGTCGACCAGATTCCCTGCTGGATCACGCATACGAACGAAAAAGTTCACGACCTGATTCGCGACAACTTGCATCGCGCGCCGATGTATTCCGGGCAAATCGAGTCCAGCGGTCCACGCTATTGCCCTTCGATCGAAGACAAGGTCGTCCGCTTTGCCGACAAGTCACAGCACCAGTTGTTTTTGGAACCGGAGGGTCGCAATACACTGGAAGTCTACGTCAACGGCGTTTCCACCAGCCTGCCGCGCGACGTCCAGGATCAGATGTTCCGGCTGATTCCTGGATTGGAAAAGGCCGAGATCATGCGCTATGGCTACGCCGTCGAATACGATTTTTGCCCGCCCGATCAACTGCGGCCTTCCTTGGAAACAAAATCCGTCGCCGGCTTGTACTTTGCCGGCCAGATCAACGGAACCACCGGTTACGAAGAAGCCGCCGCGCAAGGCTTGATCGCCGGGGCCAACGCCGCTTTGGCCCAGCAGAAAAAAGAGCCTCTAATGCTGGATCGGCAACAGGCCTACATGGGCGTGCTGGTCGACGATCTAGTCACTTGCGGTGTCGACGAGCCGTATCGCATGTTCACCAGTCGCGCGGAGTACCGCTTGCTGCTTCGGCAAGACAATGCCGACCGCCGCCTGACTCCCGTGGCGCATGAATTGGGACTCGTCGACGATGTTCGCCACCGCATGCTGCAAGAGAAGGAAGCGGAAATTGGTCGTATCATGCGATTGCTGGAAACCAATCGCGACGACGGCGTGACCCTGACGAAACTACTGCGACGGCCGGAAACCACCTGGCAAGATCTTGTCGACCGACTGGCGGAGTTGGAGGCGGTCACCGCGCGGGTGGCCGAGCAAGTAGTTTATGACGTCAAGTATTCGGGCTACATCGCCCGTCAGGAAGTTCACATCGATCGTCAGCGCCGCATGTCGGAAAAGCGGATACCCGATCACTTCGACTACGCGCGAATCTCGCATCTGCGGGCCGAAGCACGCGAGAAGCTGTCGCGAGTCCGCCCCATCAATCTTGCCCAAGCCGGCAGAATCAGCGGCATCACGCCAGCCGACATCACCTTGTTGCTGGTCCACCTGGAAGGCAAGAAGGGGTAGCCGGATGGTTGTGGATCAGGCGGCAAATCCGGGCAGTGATAGTTGCTTGGGCGGAGTGAGGCACTGGACGAGGCGTTCTCGGTAACCCTCGGCGAGGTTGATGATCATTTCGAGGATCAGCAAATCGGCGCGACTCATGACGTGGCGTGCGCTGCGACTGCCCAGGCCGCGGACCATTTCTTCCAAGACATGCAGGTGCAAGAGCATCGCTTGGGTGGCCGTAACGCCGGCCGTGGCCAGCATCTCGGTGAGCTGGTTCATTTCCACTGTCAGATTTCCCGATCCCATGATCACGTAAGCACGCAGCAATTCGCGATAATGTTCGATCAGCGACTGGGGAAGATCGGGACATGGATGTGGCTGTTGGTCGCCCGCCGTCCCGTATTCAGTGGGCATGTTTTCGTTGCCGCGAATTTTCTCCAAGCCCGAAATCAACCGCCGCTGTTGCAGCAGTAATCGCGCCGCCTCTTCGTGTTCCAGTTGCAGGCGATGTCGTTGATCCTGCTGAAACCGGCGATTGTCGGAAATAAGCTGATGCCGTTCCATGGCGCGGGCCACGTGCCAGATCAAGGTCCGCGTGGTCGTGGAATTCACACAGACATAGGCGTCAGCTCCGGCTTCAAAGCAGAGTACCGACATCTCTTGTTCGCTCTGTTGCCCCAGCACGATAATCGGCTGATCATCGCTACTGCCGGCGCGAATCGCGTCTAGCAAGTCTAGGGCGTCGAGCTGTTCGCTTTCGTGGCCAATCAGTACGGCGTCGAAGATTTCGTCTCGCAAGCGGGCCAGGCCATTGGCAACGCCGACGGCTTCCACCATGAACACCTCCGACGCGCTGTCGGCGGCGAACGCTTCGGCGAGCCAACTGCCCGTTCTACCTGAACCGGTTACGAACAGGACACGCATGCGGGGCGGCAAATGCCCCCAGGGAGTTGCCGGCAGTTTTCGATGTTCTTCCTGAACCGTTGCCATAGTTGTCTTGCCGAGGAACGAGGGCGGATCCTGTGCCCACGACGGGGCCCGAACCCTTTTTTGGGCTTGCGTCTTGTAGTGTCGGGAGCCGCCCCGGTCAACGGCAGCCGTGGAAACGGACACTGAAGGTGCTGTCATGCTTGCACTTGGGTCCGACACGGGTCCCTTCACCACGGGTCGCAAGGCCTCGAAACGCACCACCACAATTACTTGCTGGACCGTAGTCCTTCCAAGTGTTGCCGCAGAAAGCCGGGCAGGTCGCCTCGGTGCAAGTCTTCGGCGGTGCGAAATCTTAGGCGGATGACATCCTGGCCCGGACGCTTGGCATCCAGGTCGCGGTCCATTCCCAGTTCCTGCAGTGCGCCCAGCGCGATCAATCCCTTGGGCCCGGTTACATTCAGATCGAGCGACGGGGCCTTCTTGGTTTGCAAAGTGGCCCACGGTTCCTTCTGATCGGGCACGAACAAATGAACCAAGATTTGATTGTTCCACAGGAACTGGCCTTGCGGAGCGACTTCGCACAGCATCTCGTACAGCTCTTCCAACAGTTCGGGAGCCCACAGAACCTTCTTGCCGGGTGGAAATCCCTTCCGCATGAAATGCCACTTCTGACCGAGCTTCTTCCACGGCATGTGGCTTTCGATGCTGCCCGTTTCGCCGTTGGTGCGCCGCTGAAAACCGGCCGCGGCCGACTCGACGAACTGCCAAAACTCGGGCTTGTCGATTTCTTCCAGCGAGTAGGCACGCACTTCCACTTCTTGAAACGCACCCTTGGCGGACTTCACTTTCACGCGAGGTTCGTTGCTGTACTGGGGAATCTCGTCCATTTGGTTGAGTGTCTTCAAGCTCAGCTTTTCGACGAGATCCTGTCGCTTGAACGTGGCACGGGAAGCGCGGAACTTCAATTTCAAGAGCCAAGTTTCGCCCGTGATGGCATGGAAGAACCAGCCGTCGCTCTTCTTGCTGGCGGCGATTTCCACGACCGACCGGCTGTTCCAATTCGTTTCGCTGAAGTCGCCCAGTTCGTGAATGCGATCGACCACGCGTTCCAGTATCCGCCCGTCCCAGCGGCAAGCCTCGCCCTTGCGGCCGACTCGATCCTTGGTGTGCCAGCCGCGGCCGTCGGCTTCCCACGGCATCTTGGCGTCGCGGCCAACTTGAGTAATTTCCAAGTCTTCTTCGCGCTGCTTCTCGGCCTCGGCAAAATCGAAGGCCTTTCGTTCTTCGTGCGGGCCGGCGGCGAGGATGGCTAGCAGGGCGTCGCCCGTATACGACGGAAGCAACTGCTTGGCGGCCTTGGCAATCGACGCCGTCTTCTTTTTGGAGGCCTTCTTCTTGGTCGCTTTTTTCTTGGCTTTCTTTTTCACGGTACCGCTGGATGCGTGCCAGTTCCGCGCGTGTTCGACGATCGCTTCGGGAGTCCCCTCGGCAACGACCAATCCGCCCGCTTCGCCCGCTTCCGGTCCCATGTCGAGGACCCAGTCGGCCTGTTTGATCACATCCAAATTGTGCTCGATGACGACCACGGTGTTCCCCAGATCGACCAGCCGGTGCAGTACTTCGAGCAGTTTTCTCAAGTCTTCGAAGTGCAATCCGGTCGTCGGTTCGTCGAGCAAGTAAAGCGTGCGGCCCGTATCAGGACGTGACAGTTCGGCGGACATCTTCACACGTTGTGCTTCGCCGCCCGAAAGTGTCGGCGCGGGCTGTCCCAAAGTTAAATAATCCAAGCCGACATCACACAACGTCTGCAGGATCCGGCGAACCTTGGGAATATTCTCGAACAGCTTGACCGCTTCGCCGCAGGGCATTTCCAGTACGTCGCTGATCGAATGCCCATGGAATGTGACCGCCAAGGTTTCCGGGTTATAGCGCCGGCCATGACACGTATCACACTCGACCCACACATCGGGCAGAAAGTGCATCTCGATACAGATTTGTCCGTTTCCTTCGCAATCGTCGCAACGGCCTCCGGGTACGTTGAAGCTGAACCGCCGCGGCGAATATCCCCGCAGTTTCGCTTCCGGAAGCTGCGCGAACAGCATGCGAATCAACTCGAACACGCCGGTGTACGTGGCCGGATTGGAACTGGGCGAGTTCCCCAGCGGCTGCTGGTCGACGCGAATCACTTTGTTGATGTGCTCGATCCCGCGAATCTCTTCGTGAGCGCCGGGGATCGTCGACGCGCGATGCAACGTGCGGGCCACCGATGCATGAAGCACATCGTTGATCAAGGAACTCTTGCCGCAACCGCTGGGACCGGTGATCGCGGTCAAGGTTCCCAGTGGAATGGACACGTCGATGTTTCGCAGATTGTTATGCCGCGCGCCGATGATCTCCAGCAGATCGACATGTGCCAGCGCCGATCTTGCGTCGCCGTTGCTCTTTCCGTTGGCACTTGATACGGCGACGCGGCGATTGGTCGGCACGGGAATCCCCTTCTTGCCGCTGACGTAGGGTCCGGTTACGGAATTGCGTCGCTTGGAAATCTGCGCCGGCGTTCCCTCCGCCACGATTTCACCGCCGTGCTTGCCGGCTCCCGGCCCGAAGTCACACAAATAATCGCTGTGCTCGATCACTTCGCGATCGTGTTCCACGACGACCAGCGTATTGCCCAAGTCGCGAAGTTGGTGCAACGCCCGCAGCAGCCGCGTGTTGTCGCGCGGGTGCAGGCCGATGGTCGGCTCGTCGAGCACATACAACACGCCGCACAAGCCGCTGCCAAGTTGGCTGGCCAAGCGGATCCGTTGGGCTTCGCCGTTGGACAAGGTCGTCGCCGGGCGCGATAGCGACAGATATTCCAGTCCCACGTCGTTGAGAAACTGAACGCGGGCTTTGACTTCGCGAATCACTTCGCCGGCGATCTTGCGATCGCGCGAATCGAGGTTCCAGCCGTCGACCGCCTTTTGCAAGGCACCCAGTGGCAACCGGCACAACTCATCGACCGACTTGCCACGAAACCGGACCGCCGACGCGTCTTCGCGCAAACGACTGCCGTTGCAATTGGTGCATTCGACTTCGTCGACGAATTGTTCGAGACGCGAGCGGAACGACGGCGACAGCCGGGACGCTTCTTCAACCGCCGGATAAATCCCCTTGAACTGGAAGCGGAATAAAGGCGGGCGACTTTTCTTTTTGGCCTTCTTGGTGGTTGTTCCCGTCACTTCGAACCATTGATCGCCCGTGCCGTGTAGTATCAGGCGTCGATGCCGCGCGCCAAGCTGGTCGAACGGCACATCCAAGGGCACGCCCGTCTCGGCCGATAGCGACTGCAACATCATCCGCGACACCGGCTTTTGCAGGTCGGGCCAGATCGCCAGCGCGCCTTCGGCCAACGTCAGCTTGGGATCTTTCAACAGCGCGGCGGGATTCGCGCCGGTTTGCAGCCCCAATCCCTCGCAGGCCTCGCACCAGCCGAGATAACTGTTGAACGAAAAATTGTGTGGCGTCAGCGGTTCAAAACTGAGACTACAGCGGTCGCAGGCCAGATGCTGGCTGTGGGTGACGGTCCGCCAACGCTTTTCCGGGATGTCGTCGCTGGGATAAGCGACGTGTAGCACGCCGCGGCCTAGCGCCAACGCTCCTTCGACGCTTTCGGCAATTCTCGATCGCGCTGCCGCCTTCACGACGATCCGATCGCAAACCACTTCCACGTTGTGCTTTCGCCGCCGATCGATTTCCGGCGGATTATCGACCGAATAGATTGCACCATCGACGCGGATACGAACATAGCCGGTAGCGCGAATCTCTTCCCACAACGAATCATACTTACGACCCACTTCGATCTCGACCGGAGCCATCAGGAACAGCCGCGTCCCCTGCGATTCGGCCATGATCTTGTCGACGACTTGATCGGACGTTTGAGTGCCGATTTCCGCATCGCACTGGGGACAGTGGGGCTTTCCGAGACGGGCAAACAGAATTCGCAAATAGTCATAGACCTCGGTTACGGTTCCGACCGTCGACCGCGGTGTGTTGCCGAGGTTCTTTTGCTCGATGGCAATCGCCGGAGAAAGCCCTTCGATGTGATCGAGCTTGGGTTTTTGCATCTGGTTGACGAACTGCCGCGCGTAGGAACTGAGGCTTTCGACATAGCGCCGCTGTCCCTCGGCGTAGATCGTGTCCATCGCCAGCGAACTCTTGCCCGATCCGCTCGGTCCACAAAAGACCGTCATCTTGTCGCGCTGGATTTCAGCGTCGACGCCTTTCAAATTGTGCTGGCTCGCTCCCTGAACGCGAATCGTCTTTGCCAGGTGGCCGTTTCGCGCCGTCTTTTTCGGCTTGACGGTACCGTTGGCCTTGGCCGCCCGCGGCTTTCCGTTGCCGTCGCGGGCTTCGAGTACGTCTGCCAAAGCGCGGCCAGTGTACGATTCTTTGTTCTTGATGATTTCCGCCGGCGTTCCGGTGGCGATGATTCGCCCGCCGCCGTCGCCGCCTTCCGGGCCTAAATCGATAACCCAATCGGCGGTCTTAATCACGTCCAGATTGTGTTCGACCACCAGTACCGTATTGCCGGCCTGGGCAAAGTTGTGCAGCACGTCCAACAGCAGTTTGATGTCCGCGAAATGCAGGCCGGTTGTCGGTTCGTCGAGCAAATACAAAGTTTGCCCGGTGCTCTTTTTTACCAATTCGCGGGCCAGCTTGATGCGTTGCGCTTCGCCGCCCGACAGCGTGGGCGAAGGCTGCCCCAGTTTTAGATAGTCCAGGCCCACATCGTGCAGCGTCTGCAACTTGTGATGCACTTTGGGAATGTTTTGGAACAGTTCCAAGCCTTGCTGAATGTCCATCTCCAGCACTTCGGCGATCGATCGATCCTTGAATTTGACCTGCAACGTCTCGCGGTTGTAGCGATGCCCTTCGCACACGGGGCACGTGACCCAAACGTCGGCCAGGAAATCCATCTCCAGCTTGTTCGAGCCGTTCCCTTCGCACGCTTCGCAGCGGCCGCCTTTGACATTGAAGCTGAACCGTCCTGGCTTGTAACCGCGGCGCTTGGAATCCGGCATTTGCGTGAACAAGTTGCGGATGTCGTCGAAAACTTTGATGTAGGTACCCGGATTGCTGCGCGGCGTGCGGCCGATGGGCGACTGGTCGATGGCGATCATCTTGTCGAGATGTTCCAGCCCTTCGATCGCCTGATGCTTGCCCGGTTCGCCTTCGCCACCGTTCAGGTCGCGGCGCAGTGCTTCGACCAAAATGTCGTTGACCAGCGAACTTTTGCCCGAACCGGAAACGCCCGTCACGCAGACGAACGCGCCCAGCGGAATTTCGATATCAACGTTTTTCAAATTGTTCTGAGCGGCACCCAGGATGCGCAGCACGGGCTTGGTCTCTTGCGACGCGGCGGGCGGCTTCCCGTTGCCCGGCCCATTGCGATTGGGTGCTTCGATCTTCAGCTTGCCGGCCAAATATTGGCCCGTGACACTGCGTTTGGTTTTGATGACCTTGTCGGGAGAACCGGCCACGACCACTTCGCCGCCGCGAACACCGGGGCCGGGACCGAAGTCGATAATGTGATCGGCGGCCCGCATGGTGTCCTCGTCGTGTTCGACGACGACCACCGTATTTCCCATATCGCGCAGTTGTGCCAGTGTATTCAGCAGCCGATTGTTGTCGCGTGGATGAAGGCCGATGGATGGTTCGTCGAGTATGTAGAGAACTCCCACCAAACCCGAACCGATCTGGCCCGCCAACCGGATTCGCTGCGACTCGCCACCGGAAAGAGTCGGCGCGGTTCGATCGAGGGTCAAATAATCGAGCCCGACATTCAGCAAGAACCCAATCCGCCCGCGAATCTCCTTGAGTGCTTCTTCGGCGATGAACGCCCCTGTTTTGTCGAGCTTCAGCGACTCGAAAAACTTGGCCGCCGACTTCACGTCCAGTCCGCAAACTTGGGGCAAGGTGAGCGCGGCTTGGTCCGCGAAGTCCACATGCGCCGACGTGACGGTTACCGAGCGGCCTTGCTCGTTGAGCCGCTGGCCCTTGCACAACGGGCACGGCATGGTGCTCATGTACTTTTCGAGCTGGCGGATTTGCATGCGGCTGTTGCTGTTGCGGTACTTGGATAACAGTTCGGGAATGACCCCCGCAAAATCGCCACCGTATTTCATAGGCGACGCCCCGCCGCGCCACGTGTAAGTGATGTGCAACTCGCCCGTTCCCCACAGCCAAAGCTCGCGCGCCTTGTTTGAGAGGTCGTTCCACGCCGTCTCCAGCATCGTACCCGCCGCCATCTCGTGGACTCGTTCCACGGTTTCCGCGACGCCTTGATAGATGTGACGCCGCCATCGGCCCATGTCTTTCCAGCGACCAATCAGCTCAAAGCAACCTTGCTTGAATGAGAGCGAGTCATCAGGGATGAGCAAATCGGTGTCGAACGAGTAAAGCTGACCCAATCCGTCGCACTCGAGACACATGCCTTGCGGGCTGTTGAAGCTGAAAAGTTGCGGGCTGGGCGGTTCAAAACTGACGCCGCAATGAGTGCAGGCATAGTCGACCGAACAGATCATATCGCCGGGCTGCTTCGACTTGCGACCGCGACCGCGCGTTCCTTTTTCGACAGTGTCCGATGTCGATTCTTCGGTCGAAATCACCAGGTTGCCCTTGCCGATTTTCAGCGCCAGTTCAACCGCTTCGGCCAGTCGCGCGCGAATCCCTTTCTTGATGGCCAGCCGATCCACAACCACTTCAATGTCGTGGCGCATTTGCCGGTCGAGCTGCAGATTGTCGGTCAATTGGACGATCTGCCCGTCGACGCGAGCCCGCACGAAACCTTGCTTCAACAAGTCTTCGAATAAATCTTTGTATTCGCCTTTCTGGCCACGAATCATGGGAGCCAGCACGTTGAACTTCGCGGCGTCGGGAAGCAGGAGAATGCGGGCCAAGATTTGTTCGCGGGTCTGAGCCGTGATGGCTCTACCGCACTTGGGGCAGTTGCCTTGCCCCACACGAGCGAAGAGTACGCGCAGATAATCGTAAATCTCGGTGATCGTGCCGACGGTTGAGCGCGGGTTGTTGCCCGAGGACTTTTGCGAGATGGAAATCGAAGGGCTGAGTCCGGCGATGTAATCCACATCGGGCTTGGGCATCTGGCCCAGAAACTGCCGCGCGAAGCTCGACAAACTCTCGACATACCGCCGCTGCCCCTCGGCATACAGGGTATCAAAGGCCAGTGAACTCTTTCCCGAACCGCTGACACCGGTCAAGCAAATTAGCTTGTTGCGTGGCAGCACGACATCGACGTCGCGCAAATTGTGCTCGCGAGCACCTTTAATGATGATGTCCGAGGCAGGCATGGATCGGCGAACTAGCGCAAAGGAGGCACATCCGTGACAAACTTGGTATTCTATGAAAAAGCTTCCCCATGCGACAGTGACTCGAAATCCGTGTGTACGGACAGATCCGATGGCGAAATCAACCATTGCCACCAGGCAGACACAGCACACGAGTTTTGTGGATGGGGCAAGGTTGTGAAAATAAAGTACGGATTTTTTGCCTTGTTGATGCAGCGGCGGCGGCCAATTCGGGGCTCACGGCGCGCGCCATCAAGTTGGGGCCTGGCGCTGGCGATTGCTGGCACGATTCTGGGAATGGTCGGATGCTCAGCGAATAAACAGCAAGATTCGCCGGCAGTTTCCGACTTGCCGCCGTCCGGTGTGAAGGCTGCCAATTTTGCAGCTTCGGGAACGACGGCCAGTCACGAGCGGATGTTGGCGATTCTGAAGAGAATCAAGGAGCGGCTTCACGAAGATCATTCCTATTACGGCCGGGGCAAGTCGCAACGAATGCAACAAGAACTTGCGAGGCTCGATCCCACCGGCGACATGGATCAGTTCTTCAAGGCGTTGTGCAGCACGGGCATTGCGGAATTGCGTTACGAAGTCGATCCACGAAAGGCCATCGGGCATCTAACTCAGGCGAACGAGCTGCTTCCAGAGGTGACGTTTGCCGACTCGCGCCAGCTTGCCGGATTGTCGGTGCGGATCAACTTTTACTTGGGCGTGGCCCATCTGAGACTCGGCGAAACCGAGAACTGCTGCTTGCGGCACACGTCGGAAAGCTGCATTTTGCCGATTCAGGGTGCCGGAATTCATACGAACCCGGAAGGCTCGAAAAACGCGATCAAATATTTCCTGCGGATTCTCGGCGGAAATACGGATGACACCGATAATCCGTACTACGAAACGTCGCGCTGGTTACTGAACATTGCCTACATGACGCTGGGCCAGTACCCGGAGCAGGTTCCCAAGCAATTCCTCATTCCTACTGAGTTCTTTCAATCGGACGTTGACTTTCCCCGTTTCGAGAACATCGCGCCCAAGCTGGGACTGAATACCTTTAATCACGCGGGCGGCGCGATTGTCGACGACTTTGACAATGACGACTACCTGGACATTTTCACCACATCTTCGTGCCCCGACATCGAGTGCCGGTGGTTTCGTAACAACCAAGATGGAACCTTCACGGACCGTACCGAGGAAGCCGGACTGACGGGCCTGTATGGTGGGTTGAATGTCGTCCAAGCGGACTACAACAACGACGGCCATCTGGACGTGTATATCATGCGCGGCGCTTGGCAAGGCGCGCAGGGCCGGCATCCAAATTCGTTGTTGCGGAACAACGGCAACAGCACGTTTACGGACGTGACGTTCGACGCAGGCTTGGGCGAGGCGCACTTCCCCTCGAAAACTGCCGCCTGGGCCGATTTCGACAATGATGGCCACTTGGATTTGTACGTCGGCAACGAAGCCGGTCCGGATTTTTCGTGTCCGTCTCAGTTGTTCCGCAACAACGGCGATGGAACATTTAAAGATGTTTCCGTGGCAATCGGAGCCAACGCACTTCACTATTCGATGGGTGCGGTCTGGGGCGATATTAACAACGACCGGTTTCCCGATCTGTACGCTGCTGGCCCTCCCCGGCACCGACTCTTTCTGAATCATGGCGGAACGTCTTTCGTGGATGTCGCCGCCAAGTTGAATCTACTACGGCCCAATGCGGCGTTCGCAACTTGGTTTTGGGATTTTGACAACGACGGCGTGCTGGACCTGTATGTCAGTTCCAGCAATGGCTTCGTGGGGACGCTGGCTCGCGACGCCTTGGGCGAAGATCTCACCAAGAAGTCGAATGGCCCCTTGTTGCGAGGCACCAACGCCGCCGGCCGCGTGCCTCATATGCAATTTGAATTGGCCGCCCTGTATCGTGGAAACGGATCCGGTGGCTTTGACGAAGTCGCGCGGCAACGCGGCCTGACCACACCCACCCTGCCCATGGGGGCCAACTTTGGCGACATCAATGGTGACGGATTCCTCGATTTCTACTTGGCGACCGGCGATGTCCATTTCTGGGAACTTCAACCCAACCTGATGTTCCTCAACCAAGGCGGCGAGCGTTTTGCCAACGTGACCATGGCTGGCGGTTTCGGGCATCTACAAAAGGGTCACGGTGTTTGCTTCGCCGATATCGATAACGACGGCGATCAAGATGTGTATGTTCAAACCGGGGGGCAACTACCCGCGGACAAGTTCAATGATGCTCTGTTTGAGAATCCTGGCTTTGATCACCGCTGGATTTCGGTCAAACTGGTCGGTCGCAGGTCCAACCGGTCGGCAATTGGTGCCAAAATCCGTGTCCAGCTTGTTGAGAACGGCGAATCCCGTTCCGTTTATCGTCACGTCAACAGCGGCGGCAGCTTTGGCTGTAACCCGCTTCGGCAAAACATCGGTCTGGGAAAAGCGGAAAAAATCGAGATCCTGGAAGTTTACTGGCCAACCTCCGACTCGACGCAGACTTTTCATGATGTGGCGATGGACCGGTCGATTCAGATCGTCGAGGGCGAGGACGCCGTCACGATAATCGACACAAAACCGCTAGTCCTCGGCGGAAAATGATCTGGCGGCATTGCTTCGCCCAGGACTTTCCCCGGACCGCCGCCGCTTCCAAAATGGCGGTTTGAGTTGTCTGCCCAGACCCACCAGCGAAGATCATGCTTTGGTTGTTTTCGCCCCTTGGTTGACTAGAATAATCCCGTCGTAGTGGTCGGCTTGTTTTTTAGCTGCTGCGATGCTCGGCACCCCCACGATGCTCGCCTTGAGTTCATTACGCGTGAGTTTTGACCTTCCTGACGAGCTATCGATTGGGCTCCCTAACCGCCTCTCCCATTGGTCGCTAAACTTGACTTGAATGCATCAGCTTTCATCGATCAAATAACCTAACCATTCGCCCGGTTTCAGGCCCTTCTTCCTGAAGCCAGGTGTGCCGCAAGTTTAGCACTTCCCACCGGTGTATCTTCCGTGTCCGCATTGAACATTCAACACGAGGCTGAGGACGCGTTTCAGCAATACGAAGAATCGTTCCGCAAGAACTACCCGATGACGTGGTGGCTCTCGCTGGTTGGACCTTTCCTAGTAACGTTGATCCTGTTGGCGCTGGTGGCGGCCTTTCATGGCGTTCAAGAGGCGGGAACACTTGTCCTCGCGGCCATGGCGGCGTTCTTCGTGTTCGGTCGGTTCGTGATCTTGTTCGGCAACGACTCGACCGCGGCTGGGCAGGAGCTGGAAAGCAGCGAGGAACTGGTGCGAGCCCTCGGCAGCGAAGAGCTATTTTGCATGCTGACCTACATGGACGTGATGGTGGCGGTGTTTGTCGCCTTTCACGCTGGCATCTTGTTTCGACTGCCTTTCCTCGGAGCCAAGATTGCGGGCATGGTGGCCGACGCCCAGTTCATCCTGCGAATGCAGCCCTGGATGCAACGCGCGACCTTTCTAGGTCTGGTCGCGTTCGTCATCTTTCCGACCTCGACCACCGGCAGCATTGGGGGGTCGTTTTTCGGGCGTTTGTTGGGCATGAATCGTGGTACCACGCTGCTGGCGATCTTCACCGGCAGCGTTTTGGGGAATGGCGTGATGTATTTCTTTTCCGAACAACTGCGGCCCTTGAAAAACATGCTACACGACAGCCTGTACGCCAAAATCATCGGTGCTCTGGTGGTACTGGCCGTTATTTTCGCTATCGAACGCTGGTTTCGCGCGATGAAGAAGAAGTACATGACTAAGTCCGATGCCGGCAATTGACGACGCGCGGACGGAAGGCCCCGCCGGGAGATGAACTTTGCGGCCCGCGACCGCGTATAAACAGGTTTAGCTAGCTCCCTAGACCGACGATTGCGTGCTTGAGGGCCAAGAATTACCATGACGGGAGGCGCGGAGCTTCGTCCGTCTGATTTGTAATCTGTCGATAGCTTCTCAGCTTCGCCCTCTCCCTTTATGAAAGTCAACGGCTCATGAATAAATGGTTTTGGGGCACCGTAATTGTCGCGGCCACGGTGATCTTGGCGGTGGATTTGTACGTGGTCTGGCTGAAGCCGGAGACGCCCCCCCTCTCGGACCAGGAGTTGATCGAACAGGCGCGCTTGGAGTTGACGGAAGGGAAACCGGATGTCGCTCGTGAGATAATCGAACCTGTGTTGGAACGTTTGCCGGAGGATGAGTTGGCAATCTTGATCGCGGCCCAGTCCTGCTACCAGACAGGGCACTTGGAAGACGCCGCCCGCTATCTTAATTCGATGCCTGATCACGACTCCGATGACGTGGCACTGGGACACACAATCGCTGGGACGATTTACGTCGCCTTGGGAAAACCTCGCGAGGCGGAGCGCCGATACCTCAAAGCGATAGAAATGCGGCCGAACAAGTTTGCCGCACGCCACGAGTTGGCCCGGTTAATGAATCTGGAAGGGCGATCTAGGGAGGCGGTACCTCATTTGCTAGAGGTTGTAAAACTGGAAGAGTGGAAGCCCGGGACGCTGCACGCGCTGTTGTTACTTGGCGATACCAGTCGATACTACGACAACCCCCAAGAAGTGGACCGCTTATTGAAGACGTCGCCCAACGAGAAGACTCCGATGTTGGGTCAGGCACGCAGCGCGCTGAATCGCAACGATTGGAATACGGCCAAGAAGTTGTTGCGGGAACTCATTGAAGCGCGCCCCGACTTCGTCGAAGCCCATGCCGTTTTAGGATCGCTGGTCGCGAGCGATTCCCCCGAGGCGTTCAATGCATGGCGGGAAGCGCTGCCCGAATCGGCCGAAGAGCACCCCGGTGTGTGGTATGCCTACGCCAAGTGGTGCCGGAACCATGGGTATCCTCGCGAAGCGATTCGCTGTTTGTGGGAATCGCTTCGGCGCGATCCGAACAACCGGGCGGCGAACTACCAACTGGCCACTTTGCTGGCTCGCCACGATGATGTCAGCCGCGCTGGCCCGTTCCTCCGTCGATCAACGCTATTGCAAGAACTGGAACGCACGATCTCGAACCTGTGGCCCATGGCTGCCAACGGCCAAGCGTTGGCACAAAACTATCCGCTGCTGCTGAGGGCAGCCAATCTGACCAAGCAACTGGGCCGCTATTGGGAATCATCCGCCTACCAACTGGGGGTCCACAGATTTACACTTCCGCCGCTCGAAGACGCCCTGAAAGAACACAACGATCTACGACAGAATCTGACGGCCGATTCGCCGCTCACCATGGAACTCGTCAATCCGGCGGCCAAGGATGATCTGTCGACATTTCCACTGCCGGCCTGGCCGCTGGAACCGAAAAGCCACCACGATTCGCCGACACGCGAGCGTTCGACCACGATTGCGTTCGAAGACATGGCGGAAGAGGCCGGAATTGATTTTACGTACTTCTCCAGCCGGACCGAAGAGCAGCAAGGGGTGGCAATTTATCAGTCGGTCGGCGGCGGCGTGGCCATAATCGACTACGACCAAGACGGCTGGCCCGACATCTACCTAGCGCAGGGAAGTCCGTTTACGCCGCCCCAAGGAGGTCAGCAAGTTCCACGGGCTCAAGAAGACCAGCAAGACTATTTGGATCGGCTTTATCGAAATCTGGGGGACGGAAATTTCCAAGATGTCACCGAGGAAGCGGGACTGGGCGACAATGGCTTTAGTCACGGCGCAACGATTGGCGACTTTAACAGCGATGGCTTTCCGGATATCTATGTGGGAAATTTCGGAGAAAATCGGCTCTACCGGAACAACGGCGACGGCACTTTTACAGACGTCACCCAAGCCGCCGGTTTAGGTTCGGACTCTGGCGATTGGACAACAGCATGTGTCATGGCGGATGTCAGCGGCGATGGGCTGCCGGATATCTACGACGTCAATTACGTCAACACCAAACAGGAAGGTTTCGTGGCAGCTCAAGACAAGCTGTACCTCAATTTGGGAGATGGCCGATTCGAGGATCATACCACGCTGGAATCTGGAATTCTAAACCCGACGGGTTTCGGTCTGGCCGCGCTCGTGGGACGATTGGACGAGAGCGGCGCGACCAGTATTTATGTCGCTAACGACCAAACACGCAATTTGTGGTTTACACGATCCACGGAAACCGACGGCGAGAAACCAGAGTTTAAGGACGATGCTTTGGAGTTTGGATTGGCCCAGAACGGCGAGGGCCGAACGCAAGCCAGTAAGGGAATCGCGGCTGGCGACGTCGATGGCAACGGTACGTTTGATCTGCTGGTGACCAGTTCCGGCTCGGACGGCAACACGCTCTGCCTGCGCCGCGGAAAGTGGTTTGACGATATGACCGCCGTCTCTGGACTGGAACGCCCCAGTCTTAACCTGGCCAGCCGAGGTGCTCAGTTTTTGGACGCGGATCTCGATGGTTGGCTCGATCTGGTCGTCGCCAACGGAGATATCGACGATTTTTCCAAGGAGGAGGGTGCCTATCAGATGCCGCCCCAATTTTTTCAAAACTTGGGAGGCGGCCGATTTGAATTGTTGGCGACGGAGAAGGACTTGGGTAACGGTCGTTTTGAGTTGGTGGCCGCCGAAAATCTGGGGCCCTATTTCCAGAGTAAGCCGCTGGGCCGAGGTATTGCCCGCTTGGACTGGAATCGAGACGGCAAGGAAGACTTGGTTTCCACGCACCAGACGCGCCCGGTCGCGCTGCTAACTAACAAAACCGAATCACCGGGCCACTTTCTGGCGCTCAAACTGCGTGGAGTGAAGAGCAGCCGGGACGCGATCGGAACCATTGTGGAAGCAAAGTTTGGCGACCGCACCACGGTTCATCAATTGTGGGCCGGCGACGGCCATCTGGCCAGCAACCAGCGACAATTGGTCATCGGTCTGGGCGAACACGACAGCGTGGACGAACTCATCGTGCATTGGCCCAGCGGCGAGACTCAGAAATTCGAAGGATTGAAAGCCGACTCGGAACTGCTGCTGATCGAAGGCGCGAAAAATCCCGTATCGCTGGCGTCTCCCCGTTAGTAGACGGTGACGCCCCAGAGTCAGGACGTTGTTTCGACCGCCGACCGGGTCTTGGCGGCGCGCCAATCGAGAAGCTGCAGTTCGACGCTACGCCGGCCACGGAATTCGTTGATCATGGGGCGGTAGGCAAAATCGAGGGCACCGTCTTCTTTGATCAGTTCATCGGCCCATTCCGCTTTGCCAAATGCTACCGCGCGGAAGGTCACGTTGTGATGCTTGATCTTCAGTGAGAGGTGACGGTCGCCGCTACCCATGTACTTTGGCTCTTCCGCCAGCCGCGCGTCACTAGTACAGAGAACCGGCCGTGGATTCCCATTTCCGAACGGCGCAAGCTGTTCAATTTGTTGCACGGTTCGCAGCGTTAATTGGCTCAACGGGGCCTCGGCATCCACGATCAGTTCGGCGGTCCGATCCTCTTCGCTGATTTCGCTGGCAGCGTGTTCCCAGAACTCCGCGCGAAAGGCATCGACCTTGGATTCCTCGATTTTGAGGCCCGCCGCGGCCGCGTGGCCTCCGTGTGAAATCAGATGATGAGTGCAAGATTCCAAGGCTTGGTGCAGATTGAGGCCGCCAGCACTGCGGGCCGAACCGCTGCCTGGTTTGATTCCGAGTTCATCCAAGGCAATCAGAATCGTGGGGCGATGATACTTCTCCGCCAATCGGCCAGCGACCAAACCAATGACGCCGGGATGCCAGCCTCGCTGCGCCAAGACAATCGCCGGTTCGGTTTCGGGGTCGAATCGCTCCTTGATTTGCTTTACCGCCGCGCGATGAACACTGCGATCGAGGCTGTCGCGGCTGACGTTTAGTTGGTGCAGATACTCGGCAAGCTGCTTCGCCCGCTCGCGCGACTTGGTAATCAGCAGTTCGACCCCCAGCGATGCTTGGCCCAATCGTCCGGCCGCGTTCAACCGGGGCGCGAGCATAAAGGCGATGTCCTCGCTGGTCAGCCTTTGTTTTTGATCCAGCTTGGTAATCTTCATCAATTCCGAGACGCCAACGGGCGGGCGCTGAAGCAGACTAACCAGCCCATGGTGAACGAGTATCCGATTTTCGTCCAGCAACGGGACCACGTCGGCTACGGTTCCGATGGCCGCCAACCCGATGGCCTGCAACAAGAACTCGCGCATCGGCGGGCTGACTTTTTTGGCTTGACTGGCCCGCTGGCAAAGAGCCCAAGCCAGTTTGAACGCGACACCCGCGCCGCAAAGCCCTGTAAAAGGATAAGCATGTCCGGGCAACCGCGGATGGACGATGGCGCTGGCGGCGGGCAGGTTGCTTGCCATCTCGTGATGATCGGTGACGATAAGTTCCAGCCCGAGGTCTCGCGCCGTTTCGGCCTGAGAAACGCTGGCGATCCCACAATCGACGGTGATGATGGTCGACGCTCCACGCGATGCAAGAGTTCGGAGGGCATCGTCGTTTAGCCCGTACCCGTCGTCCAGACGATTAGGTACGTGATAACCAACGTCGGCCCCCAGCAAGTCCAGGCAAGAATAGAGAATCGCCGTGCCCGTCATGCCGTCGGCATCGTAATCTCCGTAGACAACAATGCGACGTTTTTCGCTAATCGCGGCGTGGATAAGATCCGCGGCCTGTTCAACCCCGGGAAGCTGTTCCGGGTCGCGAAGATTGGTCAGCTTGGTGTCGAGAAACTTGGCCGTCGTCTGAGGGTCGTCGATGCCGCGACAGATTAGCAACTGGGCGACGATCGGAGGAATTCCCGCCGACCGCTCAAGTCTTGCAATTCGAGCGACGTCGTGAGGGTAGATCTGCCAGCGTTTGCCCATGTCGTCCGTTTCATGGCTTGAATTGGATGTACCACGGGCAGCGACCGGCCCGTGGTAGTTTCGCCCATCTATCCGCCTAGTTTCGAAGGCGCTGGCAAGGCCAGTGGCGTAGGATGTCCGCGCCTACTTCTTCTTCTCAACGTGCGGCGTGTGACGACGGAGACGTGGGCAATACTTGTTCAGTTTTAGCTTTTCACCGCCCGCTTTTTTCCGCACGGTATAGTTGTAGTCACCCGTCTCTTCGCAAACAAGAAACACCGATTCGGCCTTCTTTTTGCTCTTGCCGCTTTTTTTCGCCACCATCGGAAATCTCCTCACTCAGCTATTTTCATGGTCGTTGTGAATATACCAAGCGGTGTATTCTAAGCGATTGCGTTCCGTTTCGGCAGGGATCTTTAGCGCGGAATTTTCCTTGCCATCAATTGAGACGCGGACCGAGAGGGTGCGGACCGCACCCTGACTACTGGGGGTACAATTCCCCGATTTCCCAGCATGTTCACCGCGAATATCACAGGTAGACGCAACACTCCCCGTGCAAGTTGCCGAAAATATTGAGGTCGCTGGGGAATAATTGAACCGATCGACGGCGAACTCTTCACCACGCGACCTAACTCTGCTCACGCGATGACAGGGTAAACAACCCTTTTGGTGGTAGTGATTTGCGGCGATTTCACGAGTCGCCTCGCGCTATTGTCGTCACAACGCATACAGTCCAGCGAGCCACGGCGAAGATTGACAATTCTTGGTTGCGTAACGCGGCGAAATAGTTAGGCTATTGATGTGGTTGGGAAGCCAATTATGGGGAAATCTCTTATTTTTTCCGAGCAACACCTGCTACAATTTCGGTAGGAACCTTTTCGCGAAGAGTTTGCGTCCATTCGGTCGCGTCTTGTCACATGCGATTCTAAACCCATTCACTGGTTCGAGATCAATATGGCCACAGCAGCACCTCCTCCAAAACCGCCCGTAAAAAAAGCAGGTCCGGCCCCCATGCAGGCCCCGACTTTTGAGGAAACGGAAGGCGGCAGCGGGCGTTTTCTCTTGTTGGCGGCGGTGCCCAGTTGGTTCATCAGCATGGTTGTCCACGCAATCATGATCATTATTTTGGCACTGTTCACCTACAGCGAAGTAGATTCGGTCGTTCAAAACCTGGTGGTGCCTCAGCCTGAACCTCAGGAAGAGCTAGAAGATTTCGAGCTGGAAGACATCGTGGAAGTCGACGTCCAGGCTTTTGAGAATACCGTCGGGCCTGAAATGACGAATCAGCCCCTTCAAGTCGAGACCATGACAACGGACGACTTCTTGACCGACGATCTGGATGTCGCGCCCGTAGCGATTGAACTGAGCGACTTTGGCGAAAAGACGGCTCCCAAGAATGATCTTCTAGGTGAGATCGGTGCGGTCACGGGGACTGGTGTTTCCGGTCGTGGCAGCGCGAAGATGCGCGGAAAACTGGCCATGGAAAATGGCGGTTCCAAGGGCAGCGAAGCGGCAGTGGCTGCGGCTTTGCGCTGGCTGGCCGCGCATCAAATGGCTGATGGCGGCTGGAGCTTCGATCACCGACCGGGAAGATGCCGCGGCCAATGCGATCATGCCGGAACCGCCGTTCGAGCCCGTAACGGCGCGACCGCGCTGGCGTTGCTCCCCTTCCTCGGCGCGGGCCAAACGCACTTGGAAGGAAAATACAAAAAGGAAGTCGAAGCCGGCCTGATGTTCCTTGGCGCTAAGCAAAAGAATGACGGCAGCTTTAACGAACCCGAAGGCAGTATGTACTCGCACGGCTTGTGCGCGATCGTGCTATGCGAGGCTTTCGCCATGACGCACGACAAGCGACTGGCGATTCCGGCGCAAGCTTCCATCGACTTTATCATCAGCGCGCAAGATCCCGTTGGTGGCGGTTGGCGTTACTCGCCACGGCAAGCGGGCGACACGTCGGCCGTGGGCTGGCAGTTAATGGCACTGAAGAGCGGTCACATGGGCTATCTGCAAGTGCCCCCCAACACGATCCACGGTGCCAAAAAGTTCCTCGACTCGGTCTCACGCGACGCTGGAGCTCTTTATGGTTACACGGGACCCCAAGGCGGTAGCTCGGCATGCACGGCCGTGGGCCTGCTAAGCCGCATGTATTTGGGTTGGGACAAGGAACACCCGTCACTGCAAAAGGGCGTTGCCTATCTCAGTCGATTGGGCCCCTCCAAGACCAATGGCGGCGGAAACATGTACTACAACTACTACGCCACCCAAGTGATGCGTCATTACGAGGGCGAAGAGTGGAAGAAGTGGAACGAGGCCATGCGTGATTGGTTGGTCAATTCGCAAGCTAAAACTGGCCACATGGAAGGTAGCTGGGCGATGGGTGGAGACCACGGCAGTGAGCGCGGCGGCCGACTCTATTGCACCGCCATGGCGACAATGATTTTGGAAGTGTACTACCGCCACATGCCGATCTATCGAAAAGCGGCCGCGAAGGAAGACTTCCCGCTCTAAGGGAAGTAGCAGGCGACGTTCGATTGCAAGTCATTCCGGTCATTGATCTCAAACAAGGCCTCGTCGTGCGAGGAGTTGCCGGGTTGCGGGATCGATACCAACCCGTCGAAAGTGTCTTCGCCGCGGACGCTCGACCTTCCACCGTCGCTCAAGCATTGGCCTCCGACTTCGGCTTTCCAAACGTGTACGTGGCTGATTTGGACGCGTTGGCCGGCGGGCCACCCGACTGGGAAAGTCTTCAAGGAATTGCGGACTGTGGACTGGGACTCTGGTGCGATGTAGGCATCAACAGCCCCCAAGATGTACTCCGCGTTCGTTCGAGTTTTTCGCCCCGAATAGAAATTCAACGATTGATCATTGCCCTGGAATCCGTTCCTGGTCCTGAGTCGTTGGCTTCGATTTTTGAAGCGGCGGCCGATCTTTCGCCTGTCTTCAGCTTGGATCTACAAAACGGTCAGCCGATGACAACCGCTTCAGGTTGGAAAGACCAATCCCCTGTCGGAATCGCCAAAGAAGCCCGTTCGATCGGCTTTTCACGATTCGTTGTCCTCGACCTGGCACATGTGGGCACGACCGCAGGACCGGGCGTCGAAGCACTCTGCCGACAGCTTCGTGATTTGGATCCGGATATTGAACTTACTTCCGGTGGCGGCGTCCGTGACCTGGGCGACCTGCGGCGGTTCCGCGAAGCGGGCTGCAACGCGGTACTGGTGGCTTCCGCGCTGCATGACGGCCGGCTGACCGCTGCTAGCATCCGCGATGCGGAGTCTTGGTAAGTCATTCCCAGCCCGCCGACAGTTTTACAATCGGTTTGTAGTTCCTGCATCCATCGGCCTGCTGTCACTCCGCGGCGAAAGCCGGACGTCAACAAACTGAATCGAAGTAACTTACTTTCAGAAAGTGAGTTGCGTCATTCAAGACGCCTGGCGAGGCGGATTAGGGCCGTCGAACGGCACGCAACATGCGATACTCCCAACCAAGGGATCTTTGAGGTAAGTGTTCGCTACGATTGCTCCATACAATCCACCATCCATGTTTCCCAGGGAGGGCAAACATTGAATACTCTTCGCTTCTCACTTTCATTGGTGGCCGCGTTCACGGCCTTGTCTTCCACTGCCGTCTTGGCTCAATCTGGTTCCGGCACCATGGTTGCCGTGTTGGACGTGGGCAAGGTCTTCAAGGGCCACCTCGGCTTCACGCGGCAAAT
This sequence comes from Planctomycetota bacterium, assembly GCA_029259935.1. Next base: position 69,759 of record JAJDEH010000057.1, on the reverse strand, counting down.
GGAAGCGATGAAGGCCGATGTCAAAGCCTTCGAAGCCGACATCCAAAGCAAGCGTCAGATTCTCGTGGATCAAGCCAAACAACTGAACCAATACAAACAAGGCAGTTCCGAGTATCGGCAACTCGAAGCCAAACTGGCCAAGGAGCAATCGGACCTGCAAGTTCGCATGGGGCTGAAGCGAAAGGGATTCATCGAGCGTGAAGCCAAAATGTTCTATGCCACCTATCAAGAGATCGTCGCGGCGGTGGCGATGATTTCGGAACAGTATCGAATCAATCTGGTGTTGCGATACAACAGCGAAGAAATCGATCCGGACAATCCGGGCGGCGTCAAAAATGCCCTCAACCGCTACGTCATTTGGCAGAAGAATTTGGACATCACCAAGATCGTCGTGAAACAGGTGAACGACCCGCAGGCGATGCGGCTTCGTCCCAAGCAATAGGTCTCAAAATAAATCTCGTAATTCGGTGGAAGTTGGCAAGTGGTAGAAGGGCCGGCTCGACGTTCAAGTCGAAGCCGGCCCTTCTGTTGTTGGTGCACTCTGGCCGAAAGCGATCTGGCGGGCGGGTCACTCACCGGCGAGCGAGATCTACGGCCGAGTGGGACGGTTCGGCGATCTTCATGCGCACGCCGTTGTGTGCGTTGATTGGCAATCGGGCTGCCCCGTGCCACACTACCGAAATCAGGCGACCGAGGTATTATTGAACGGCAATAGGTAATCATTTCTGGTGGAGCGCAAGCGACGGTGCTGCGGAAAACAGTGCGGCAAAACACTGCACGGCAAAATTGGGATCAGCGATTGGCCCAAACGGCCCAAGCCATGATTGCCGCCAAGGCGCGCGGGCGGTCGGCGGTTTCGGACCTGAAGAAGCTATGCCCTCAAGTCTATCGTCAGTTGGCCCAAGTTCCCCACCAAAACCTCCTCCTAACCCTGTGGGGCCAGAGCACGAATTTTGACGAGATCGCGCGAGAGCAAATCGTGCATCCGTCCATCCTGTCGACAATCGGCGAGATTGCGGGGACTGACATGTCGGGCGAGTCGGTTCATGCCGGCTTGCAGCATACTTACGGGTACTTGTTTAGCTTGGTGAAAACGCCCTATGGGTTCAAACGTGAACGATGGCTCGAAACGGGATTGGAGCGTAGCTTGGGCCTGGACCGGTCGCTGTTCGGCCCGGCTCCGCGAGCGGGATCACTGCTGGCCAACCTCACGTATTTTCTGGGTCGCATCGCCTTCAAGGGCCAGCGACGAGAAATCGACAAGCTAAGGCGCTGTGTGCCCTGGGTGGCCTCGTCGGTCGTTGAATTCAATTATCGCAAACTGATACGCCGGCGAATTTCCGAAACCGTATCGATTCGGAAAGGGCGATCTTCTCGGCCAGTTTCAAATTTTACTGACCTGATAACACTTCCCGATCCCCACGGGAAAACCGTTCACCACTGGCTTGTCTACTCCACCGCGGATCAGGCCCAGCCCAACGCGCATCTCATCACGGCGTTCAATATCACTGATGATGCGGCCGAGGCACTGCTTTCGCAAAAACAAGGCGCGCGAGTCGACGTTCCGCTCCGCTACAACGTCTATCTTCCGGGCGCCACGCAATCGACGCTACGCGGGCGCAGAACCGTGGGCGACTAATCCGACCGAGAGCGTTGTTGACTCAGACATCCGCCGACTACAGTTGGATCGCCAACGAGTAAAAGATCCCCAGGATCGCGGACACGGCCAGCATGCGGATGGCCCGAGAAACCCGAAAGTACTTCGTGCTGGAGATATGCGAGTCGACCAACAGCCCTTGAAGAACTTCTTGCATCAAACCGCTAGAACCCAGTTTCTCGTAATCGGAAACGAATTTTCCGTGGTCGGCCAAGGAGTACTTGGCGGAAATTGCGGCGGGATGAAAATGGTTGCAGCGTCCAATTGCCGGATGCTTGCCCTTGTTGGTCGTGGGATTGATACACATAAACGCCCAAAAGCATGATCCACCTGTTACCAGCAACCAACCAAAGAACAAGCCGATCACGATAAACCGCCACCAAGCGAACGGCAGCTCGCCCGGATCCCGTTCGAGGAAAGGCTTAAAGGTTGGAATGAGCAAACTGGCCAAAGCGCCCGCCGCCGTCAGCACGACCGCCGCCTTGGCATCGGCGAATCGAATCCACTCAGCGATGATCTGGTAGGTTTCGATCAGGTTTTCCGTCTCCAGGTTTTTCGTGACCGATTGGTCGGTGGCTTGGCTGGACGGACTCTTAGGTTCGGCGTCAGGCTGATTCATCGTGGGGTGTCCGAAAACGCGGGTTCATTGAATGTGCGGATCAGTACAATGCTTCATTGTAGGCATCTGGCTGGGTAAGGTTGAGGGCGTTTCTTTCAAAGAGCCGCTTTGTCTTTCAAAGAGCCGCCGTGTCAAGAAACGTTCGGGCTTCTTTTCTGCGTGAGCAGAGACCGGCCGCGACCGCGAGAAAATGAATTCGTGTGCCAGTTTCGCCGGTCGCCGCGACTGGACGGGCCGATTTGACTTCACCGATCGAGTCAGCGGCGCGCGGCCAGCCACCGAGAACCAAGCAGATCCAGAAACCGGCCGGCGAAAGAAATTGAATCCGAAATTGCAGCGGCCGCCCGAACAGATTGAAAGGCACACGGACGACGGCTGATTCGCTGAGCGCGGAATGAGTCTCGCGGCGTCTCCGCGGCCGAGACACCGTTCCTTGCCCGGGTCGGAAAACTCGTCGGTCGCTATCGTTGCCGGTTCGCTCCAGCTTGAAGTATTTTTACCTGGCCGTTGGCGTTGTAAAGGACGTGCTGCCACTCTCGGTTGGGCGGATTGGGGCTATGGAACGCCCGCGAGAAGATTTGCAAGACGTCCAACTTCTTCGGGTCGATGAAATTGATGTCGCGTTTTTCAAAGGTGAAAGCTGTGCTGGAGGGGTTCGTTTTGGCGTTGAAGTTGGGGGGAAAGATCCGCATCCCCTTGGGCAGAAAATCTTCTTGGGCGATGTAGATTTCAATCCGCTTATAGTTGCGCGCGTCCTCGCCCCGTTTGGGAAAGGCTTCCAGCCAGTACTCTCCTTGCACGTCTTTGGGCGTGATGACGCGGATCCAATAGCGTGATTTGATTTTCGATACTTTGGCCCCAAACAAGAAAGGCAGCGGGCCATCGGCGATTGCCTTGCCTTGCAACTGCGCGGGCAGTTCCTGTTGATGCAGCTTTTTCTGTTGATAGTCAAATTCAAATACCGACTTGCCGTCACAAATCCACTTTTCAAAACCTTCGGCCTGCTGTGGCACATATTGAGGCTCGCCACCTGCAACCCGGGGCGCTTCGTAGGCGAACAGCTTTTGCACTTCGTACATTCCCTTATCCGGCGTTTGGAACTGAACCCGGCCCGTGGCGATCGTGTTCGCCGGCGTGACGCCAGTTCGTGGGTCCTGTCGCGGTCCAAAGACCGGATTGTATTCCCATCGTGTAAACTGGCAGCGATAGCGTTTGATCTGCGAACTGCTGTGTTCCCAATATTTCAGCACCTGATCCAAATACTCTTGATGCTGTTTCGGCAACGGCGGAAAGGGAGCTTGTGGTCCATTACCCAACAACGGCGCGCGCCGGCTAACACGCGGATTCCGGGGCTGATCACCTTGTGCCACGGCCGGTTGCACGGCGACTAGCATTCCCATGACAAGAAGAAGAGCCGTCAGCGATCCGGTTCGTTGCATCATCGTTCGTGATTCCATAAGTAGGAAGGGAGTGTTGGGTCCGGGCGATTTCCTGAACACCGCCCGCATCGAGGCAGTCTTGGAAAACGGGCGAGAAGTGTAGCAAAACAGGCACCGCTGCCAAAGGTTGATCGCAGCGCTGCCGCTAGCGAAGCTAGCGATCGCAATCGCACGAATTCACCGAGTAAAACTTCTCGATCGCCCTGTTGCAGTGCTGCAACTCATGGCCGCCCCCCAGGCTTGCCCCGCGTGGATATCTTCATTTTACCCGTCTGCCCACCTGGCGACTACCATGAATTTCCTAGGCGGCAATTCGCCAACTTAACGCTGCCAAAGCGGGGCAGTCGAGTCTTTGTAACATACGATGGTCTCGGTCGAAATTGCCAGCACCGCGCGGCGACTTCACTGGCCACTGATCAACGGGAGCGAAAGACGACGAACATGTCCAACGCGTCGCCCGGCACGGCCACTTTCATTGGCACCAACTCTCCCGTGAAGACGCCGGACATTTGTGGCTTACCGGAAACTTGTTTGAAGTGATGGACGCGGAAGCGATCACCGCGAGTTAGTATGCTGCCGAGGTCGACATGCACGATACCGTCTTGGTCGAAGTCCATGATGGCAACGTGAGTCCGGGAGAAGTCGATCTCGTTCGCCCAGACGCGGTATTCGTCTTTGCCGCCCTTTGAGTAGTCGACAAAGTCGCCGCTTTCTCGCACAACGTGGGCTGGGGGCGTGCCAATGTCACTGACCCACCACGAGCTGTCCGTTTTCACAACTCGGTTTGCATGCGATTTGACGTTTTCCCATTTGTTGTTCTCCAGTCGCTTGACGCCGTTCACGAACGTATTCTCGCGCAGCACAATGTCTCGATCGGGACAACCGGGTTTTCCAAACGAGTTTCCGCTGCCGTCTTTGATCGCGCTGTCGCCGGTGATGACGGACGCCACGCAGTTGCGGCGGAAGTCGATCTTTTCGCAGTACTGGCCCGACTGGACCGTGACCGGTCCCTTAATCGCGTTTTGCCAAACCGAGAACTCGGCGAGAGCGGTACTCTTCACGTACAGGTGGAGTCCGTAATTACCTTTACTCGCGCGACTGCGGATTTCAAACAGATTGTGGCGCAGCCACTTGGCCCCGGTTTTTGGTGCGTTTTGCGCATAGATGCAATGGCCGTGGGCTCGATCGGCGCCGATCCAACCGGCATCGAACGCAATATTTCCGAGAAAGACGGTTCTGGGCGCGGCATTCCAAGCGGAGTAGGCGTGCGAACCGCCGGACGTGATGTTGTTGTAAATGACAACGTCCGTGCCGGACAGCACGCCGATTCCAGCTCCACCCCACTCGTCGAACCCAACGGGCAAAGGTTTCGGAACCGTTCCCCCGGGCGTCGGTTCGCCGCCGGGCACCGGATCGCCATTGTGCAACTCGAAACCGCCAATCCAAAGCCAGCCCTTGGATCTGACGAAGATCCCTCCTTCGATTTTGACAATCGCGCCTGGAATGGGAGCGATATGAATGGGGCGTCCTTTCTCACCCGACAAAGCAACTCGATAGGCTCGCTCCAGGCCGTGAGTCCCTTGCGGATCCGAGTAGGTACCCGATTCAAACCAAATCAACGCACCGGGCGGAACCGTTTGCCTGCCGTCCAGCGCGCTTCTCAGGTCCCAAGGATGGTCACGGCTTCCCTCGTTGTCGCTCTTCCCGTTCGGTGCTACGAAGTACTCTGGCGTTTCCCGTCGCTCGTCGAGGTCCGGTTTCCAAAAGAACGCCGTGACGATGCCGCGAGAAGCGGCATTGCCGTCTAATTCAACGGTCACAGTGCGGGCTGATGTAGCTTGAAACGCGGACACACGCCCAGAAGTCGTGCCGCACCGGCGACAGTGCGACGGCTCGAATCCAGACGGCACGGCGCAGGAAACTCGCCGTTGCCCGGCTTCCACTTCCGCGCGGACCAACGCCGCTTTGGCTCCCGTCAATGGCGTCGCCGGCAATTCAAGCTCGTCACCCGTGGCGAACCAGGGATTCGCCAAGACGACGGCCACGACCGCGAATAATCTCATGGGAACGACCCCCTCTAACTCACCCTTGGCCACCCTTGGCCACGGGGAGAACACGAGGTTATGCGACGACTTAAAGCAAGCCTTGGTTTGTCAGTGTCTTGCGAAGGCGAACTTCCGCGTCGGCGTCCAGGGGAGTCATGGGAAGTCGCATTTCGCCGGTATCACGCCCCAGCATTTTCATTGCCGCTTTGATGGGAATGGGATTGGTCGACATTCCCAGCATGTCGCGACAAAGCGGAAACAACTTGTGATGAAGCTGCATGGCCCGCTGGGCGTCGCCGGACTGAAAGGCGTCGACTAGCTGGATCATGTCGGCGGGAATGATATTGCCCACCACCGAGATGACGCCCTCGCCGCCGATCGACATCAAGGGCAGCGTCAAACTGTCGTCGCCGCTAAGCAATGTCAAGTCCGAAGCGCAGAGGATTTGCGATGCTTGATCGAGCGACCCGGTAGCTTCCTTGACCATCACGATATTCTGCAGTTCGCCTAAACGAACAATCGTATCGGGCTCGATGTTCTTCGCCGCGCGGCCCGGAATGTTGTATACGCACAGCGGCAGACTCACCTGCTCGGCAACGGCCTTGTAATGTTCGTAAAAGCCTTGCTGCGTTGGCTTGTTGTAATAGGGAGCGACCATCAACGCGGCATCGGCCCCTTCCTTGGCCGCCCATTTTGTTAAACGCAGCGCCTCGGCCGTGCTGTTCGAACCGGTGCCGGCCATCACCTTGATACGTCCCTGAGCGGCATGGATCACTTCGGAGATCACCCGTTCGTGCTCGTCGTGCGAAAGCGTGGGTGATTCGCCAGTCGTTCCGGTCGGACAAACGCACTTGGTGCCCGCTTCGATTTGGAATTCAACTTGTGCTTTCAGCGCCGCGCTGTCGACCTGCTGATCTTTGAAGGGGGTGACGATGGCCACCGACAATCCGGCGAATGCTGAGCCTTTTCTAGCCATGACAACTATTCGTTCGACGATTCAGAAATTGGTATTAATTGGACGAGTAATTTGCAGATTGCAATTATCATACGTGGTTTCCAGGGACACGACAAACGGGCGCGTGTTTTGTGTCGCCCGTGATTGTCTGACTGATGAACTGCCTCGAAGCGAGACTTGACTAGCGGTTGGACTCGTCCGGCCCATCGTCTTGGCCGTAAAAAGTCTGCCCCCACACTTGTTGGTTGAAGGTGGCTGACTGACCGCCTGGTATGGTCAGCGTCTGCCACTGGTCCTTCGCCAGAACGCGCGCGATGAGTACGATTTGGCCAACGTGGTATCCGGTGTGACCCAATGCCCGATGGACGGCGAGTGCTACCGAGTGTGCTTCGCCGCGGATCGTGATCGATTTCGATAAATCGTTTTCCGACAGGCCCGCCAGCGCATCGTGTAGACAATTCCAGCCACTTTCCCAGTATTCCAGCATTTCCGCCCGGCTTTTGAATGTATCGACAAACTCCTGATCGCGATTTCGCCACGGCTTTTCTCCGTCGCTGGTCAAGAATTCGGTAAACCGCGAAAGCAAATTTCCCGCGACATGCTTGGCGATGACGGCGATCGAATTCGTATTTGGATCGAGGGCTTGGTGCAACTGTCCATCGCCAAGCTGCTGCATGGCGCGATCCGCCAACGACTTATTGAACTGAAATGCTTGCTGTGCCGATGAGGCAAAATCGGAAGCATGGTTCATGACAAACTCCGTACCGCGGTTCGGACTAAGTCGATGAACCGTAAGCGGCTTCCAAATCTTCCGCGCAATTACGCAGCATGTTCATCAGCGTGATAAAATCATTTCCATGAGCAATGAGTTGGGCCCCTTGGCCGTGCAACTTGGCGACTTGCTCGGCTGAGCCGGCCGGACATCCCCAGGCTTTTCCATGTTTTGCGGCGGCGTGGGCCACGGTTTGATAGGCCTCTTCGACGGTCATGCCACCGGCGTCGGTCCGATCAATTCGCATTTGCAAGTCGCCCGGTCCGACGAACAGGCCGTCGACGCCCTCCACGGCAGCGATGTCACTGGCGTTATGGACGGCCTCGGGTGTTTCGATCTGCACGACCAAAAAGGATTCCCGGCTCGCATGGTCGACGTATTCACCCGGGCCGCCGTGTAAGTAGAAATTGGAATCGAGTCCCGCTCCGTCCAAGCCACGTTCGCCCACGGGAGGAAACTTGACGGCGTCGACCAACTGCCGCGCTTGATCGGCCGTCGACACCAGCGGGACCAGCAGGCCGCTGGCGCCGTCTTCCAAATATCGGCACAGGCGAGTTTTCTCTTTCGTCGGCGGCCGCAACAGGCAGTCGATGTCGGCCGCATGGAACGTGGCTAACAGCGATTGCACTTCTCGCTCGCTAAAACAGCGGTGTTCTAGATCGAGCCAAATGCAGTCGTAGCCGAAATGGGCAGCGTGATGGATAAACGAGGGAATGAAATGTCCCAACACACACATCCGTACCGGTTCGCCGGCTCGCAACCGCGCCGCTGCTTTGCTTTTTCGCACGTTCTACTCCTTGAAGGTCACCCAGGCTCGTGGGATTCGAAAATTCGTCACATCATAGTTTCATGTGGTAATATACCGATCCTGGACACCCGTTGCATGCCCCGCTAATCCGTCGAACCATGTCGCACTGGCAGCCACCACCTCCCCACGAATTCCGTCCCTACGAATTTCCACCTCACGAAGAATTTGACGAAACACGTCGTTCTTCGCGAAGCCGTTTGTGGCTTACCGTGTTGTTTCTGGTGGGGGCTTTGGGTTTCTGTGGAATCTTATGTTGCGGTTTTTTTGGTTACATCTTGTACTACGACTTGGGACAGGGCGGGCAGGCTCAGGTATCTCCTTTCCCCCGTGACGATCAGCCGGTGGAGGAAAAGTGCCGCGAAGTGGCCGTGGCTTTCGACGCCGAGCTTGACTTGCCGACCAACCAACGCGAAATGCACGCCTATCGCCGCTTGTTCGACAAGCTTGTCGAGGCTACTCAAACAGACGCGGCGGCGTTTGCCCGTCTGGTCGACACCAATCGCCACTTTCGGGAGTTTCAACAAAGCAGCCATGCGCCAAGCCTGAATTACTTCGAAAAGATCCAGGTCGAGTTTTCGATTGAAGAGGGATTGGAGATTCCCGCCGTTTGGGACAGATACGAAATTACGCACGTGCAACCCAGCGACGACGGCCGCGAGTCGCTCGTTTACGCCTATCTTTGGTCGGGTGAGGAGTGTTGGGAAATGCGGTTCTGGCTCGTTCGCGACGGCGGACGCTGGAAGCTGTACGACTGGGAGTTTTTGGAAGACGGTTATCGGTCGACATCCGATTGGGCCATTCAAATAGCGCACGACGACGATCCGTGGAGCGACAATCACATTGTAGTGATGGACGACGTGAGTGAGTCCTATGCTTCTGACGATTTGGAAGAGACTCGACAAATCATCCGCCGAGCCGAAAGGCGACGTATTTTGCCGGAGTTTCAAGACTTCGCGCACAGCCGAATCGCCATGGCCTGGTATCGGACGGGCGAATATGAACTGGCGATTACGACCGCCGAGAAAATGCTCGACCCCGATCGTTGCCCATGCGGATACTACGTCTTGGCCGAATCGCATTTGGCATTGGAGAATTATCAACAGGCCCTGGATTGGGCGGCCAAGTACGAGCAGTTCGCGGGCCGCGGGCCGCGCTCGCTCAAGATCCGATCGGCGAGTTACGTCGCGCTGGGGCAATTGGACCAAGCGATTGACGCTTGGCGCCAACTTGTCGAGATCGATCCCGAAAATGAGGATGCCCTAGTCTCGTTCGCACTATGGGCAGACAAGGAAGCCAAGAACAATTTGATCGCCTCGACGCTGGCGCGATGTTCCGACCCATTAGATATGGCTGCGTCGTTGGCCGAACGATTCTGGGTTTACGACGAAGTCGAAGGCACACGAGCCGTCGCGGACGCACTACGAGAGAAGGAAAAATCCTCACCGCTGTTACATGTAGTCGAAGGGCACGCGCATGCTATCGAAGAGCAATGGCAAGACGCCGCCGACGCGTACCTGAAGGCCGTGCTGAGTGAACCCGACAACGAAGTTCGCGAGAGCTACTCGGAACACTACTTCACAGCCATGCACCGCGCGGGAAAGACTATCGAAGCGTACCATCAAGCGCCTGATGCCGAGAACGCCTTCTATTTGCTGACTGACCTGTACGACGACGAATACACTGGCTTTACTGATGAACTTCTGCGCCAGTTGATTGCCGAGCACCGAAAGAAAGTGCCGCAAGATCCTTGGCTGCTGTTTTACACTGGGAAGCTGCTCAACAACGAAGAAAAGTATGCCGAAGCGGTCGACTTCTTCAACAAGGAATTGGCGTCGACCTCCGATGAAGAGACGCTGGATTTGGTTGGACCGATTCGCGCGCAAGCCCATGTAGGAGCGGAACTCGTTTTGGAGGCCTATGATGCTCAAGGAGCCTCGGAAGAGAGTTTTCTCCAGTTGGCGCGACTTTGTTACTGGCGGGAGAAGTGGAAGTCGCTGAAGCAATTAAATGAACGTCATCGCGTGAATTTCCCAAACGATCCATGGCTGGGCTTTTACCAGGGCCGTGTCTGCGTTCATGAAGAGGACTACGTCGGTGCCGAGGGCGCATACTCAAGAGCGTTTCGCGCCGTGGACGAGTCGGACGAGGAGACAAGGGATGCAATCCGTTCTGCATGGATCGACGCCCGTATCGCGACTCACGATTCGATCTTGGCTTATCGAGAACTGGGGCCGCCCGAAGAAGTGTTCCCTTACATCGGGCGAGCCTTGATTCTTAAACAAAGGTGGGGTCAATGGGAAGAGTTAGTCAGCCTTCATCGTTCACAGTTTCCCGACTCCTCCGAATGCATTCGGATGCAAGTTCAAGCCGCCTGGCAACGAGGCCGTTACCAACAAGTCATTCGGTTGCTGGCTCCGTTTGACATCGCGAGGCGGTCGGAATGGGATGCAAATACCGTTGGTGTGCTGCAAGAATGGTTGGTGCGCAGCTACTTGCGGATGGGTGAAACCGAGCAAGCCAAAACCTTCGCCCAATCTGTTTACGACGAGCAGGGGAAACTCTATCTTTTGGCGCTGGTCCATCTCAAGCTAGGTCAATATCCGCGGGCGATTGAGATCTTGAAGAAACAGCGAACGGCCGCATCCGATCTGTACGAAGACGAGGATGTCGGTGCCCTCGCGCGAAGTCCCGAGTTGCTGGCGCTGCGACAAGCGGTGCCTCCGCCCTTGCCCAGGCCTGACGCGATCCGCATCGTGATGTTCCTCGCGCAAGACGCCCAACCCATGACGGAACAAGCAGTCAATGTGTTGGTCGAGCAAGCCGGCATCGAGGCACGTGTCGTCACGCTACCCGGCGAAGGTGAGCCCGATGCGCGAGTGACTCGAGTCATTCAATTCGGTGATCGATCGGTTTATTTCACTTGGGGAGAAAAACCAATTTTTTCACCGGACGAAATTGAGGACCTGGAAATTGAATCGGACGCGCTGCGAACACGGGTGGCGGAATCGGGCGCTTGGCTGGAGATTGGCGGAGTGGCGGAAAAGGAATCACAGGTTGCCGAACTGGTCCGCTTCGCCGCCGCGCTAGCCAATGAGGACTGTACGGCGATCTACCTGTCTTCGGACAGCCGGTTGCTAGAAAACAGCCAACCGTTGCGGGAGACGCTCACAAGCGGGAACGCCGTGAAACAGATTGAGAGCCAAGGCGAAAAAGTCTGGCTTCCGCTGCCGAGCAATTACAAATACTACCTGGGAAATCTACGCTTGATTCGGCAATTCGGATTGTTTTTTTCGCGGCGCGGCCCCGAGCAGGAAGTCGCGGTGCAAGTAGCACTGCCCGTGGGCGGTGCCCTCGAGCGGCAGTGGTTGACCGTGGACGATGTTGAATTCGGCGCGAATGGAATCAGCCGGGTGACGGCCACGTTCCGTGAGAGTCCATTGCTGCTGCCGCACCTTAAGCCGGGCGAGCCAGCGAATTTTCATCAATATCGGATTCTAGCGTGGAGGCATTCCGACGGCGACGGTTGGAAAGTCTATTCCACGATCCAACAGGGATCGTAAGAAACAAGTTGGCCCGCGACGGTCCGAATTCCTAATTAATTAGCTTTGGGAGACTTTCGACAGCATGTTAGGCGCGCAATTGGCATCCAATGCCTACCTCGACCGGCTTCGCCACGAGCTAGACCGCATCGACCGAAAAGAGCTCGAGCGTTGGGCCGACCTGATTTTCGACGCGTGGCGGAACGACCGGTTCGTTTTCATCATAGGCAACGGCGGTTCCGGGACCACGGCCAGCCATATGAGCGAAGATCTCGGCAAGAGTACGCTTCGCGAGACGGACCTGCACGACGAATCCAAGAAGCGGCTCAAGGTACTCAGTCTGACCGATAATGCCGGCTGGCTGATGGCGGTTGGAAATGACTTGGCGTACGACCAGATCTTTGTCCAGCAACTGATGAACTATGGCGGACGGGGCGATTTGTTGCTCGCCATCAGCGGTTCGGGCAACAGTCCCAATATTCTCAATGCCGTCGACTGGGCGAATCGCCACGAGCTCGTGACGTTTGGTCTGACCGGCTACGGCGGCGGCAAGCTGAAAGAAATGCAGCAAGACGGCTTGCATGTGGAACTGGACGACATGGGCATGGTCGAGAGTATCCACCTGTGCCTGTTTCACTGGGTGTTGAACGATGTCTTCGCCCGCATCAACAACGAAGGCCGCTATGCCCATGGCGGCTGACTCGGATGACGTCCATGTTTCTCGGCATCGAAATCGGCGGAACCAAATTGCAGCTTGGCATCGGGCACGGCGACGGCTCGGATCTGGTGGCCATCGAGCGTCGCGATATCGCCGCGGACCATGGGGCGATGGGGATCCTCGAGCAAATCGAATCCGCCGCCCGCGCCTTGATGCAAAAGCACGACGTCGAGCGAATCGGATACGGCTTTGGCGGGCCCGTGGACTCAGCGTCGGGCCGCGTGATTACAAGCCATCAAGTTGCCGGCTGGGACGATTTTCAATTGGTCCAGTGGACGGAAACCACGCTCGGCTTGCCCGCATCGCTCGGCAATGATTGCGACTGCGCGTCGTTGGCCGAAGCCCGCTTTGGCGCGGGAACCGGCGCGAGGACCGTGTTTTACGTCACGGTGGGTACGGGCATCGGAGGCGGCTTGGTGGTCGACGGCCAATTGCATGGGCAAGGCCGCCCCGCCGCGGCGGAAATTGGGCATTTGCGCCCGGGACTTCACGACGACCGGCCGGATGCAACCGTCGAGTCGATCGCCAGCGGCTGGGGTATTGCCGCGACGGCCCGGGCCAGAATCTCGGGCGAAGTCTCGCCGCCCTTTGCATCCATGCAGCAGGCAAAAAGGCAGACCAGCCGCGAGCAACTGCATCTCAGCATGGCCAGGGCACGGCAGGCCGACGACGAGTACATTTCCGATCTGCTCAATCGTTGTGACCAAGATTTGGATGGTCTGACGACCAAAATGATCGGCCAGGCCGCCGCCGAGGGCAACGAAGTCGCCCGTGAAGTTCTGGAACATTCGTCACAGGCGCTAGGTTGGGCGGTTGCCCAGGTCGTGACACTGATCGCGCCCGACGTCATCGTGGTTGGCGGCGGCGTTTCCTTGATGGGCGAGCAATTGTTTTATGTTCCGCTGCGCAAACAGGTCCGTCGCTATGTATTCCCGCCGCTTGTCAACGCGTTCGTCATCGTGCCACCCAAGTTCGACGAACTTGTCGTGGTTCAGGGGGCACTTACGCTCGCGGCCGCTGTGTGAAGGGCGGACCGACTTGAGTTCGTTCAGGGAACAGGTGAGAAGCAACCGGTTATTCGGTCGGGCGGCAAAAGCCCCAACTGGCGGCCAGCGCGTCGGCCGCTTCTTCCTGGTCGCTGATGGCACCCCAGCCGCCGTTGCGGAGAAACGCGTGAGCGAATTCGTGGGCAATCACGTAGAAGGCGAAGGACTCGGAGCAATGGGCCAGGCGTTCTCTCAAAACGACACAGCGGCTCTCGTTCCCACTAGCGCCAGGGCTGGCCATCCATAGAGTCCATCCCTTTCCCGGTACGAAAGTTTCCAACGTAACATGGAACCGGGAATCCTCAAGAAAATCGCGCTGCACCGCATCCGGGAGCGCTTGTAACACGCTGAGGACGCGGTCGCCAAGGGGTTCACAATTCGCGAAGGGTTCCAGATATGCAGCAAAGATATGTTTGGGCTCCTGGCGGCGTACGATCTTGGCGGAATGGGATCGATCTTGGATCGGTTTGGCGTTCGAATTCAGCCGTCGGCTTCAACCGTCGAAGCGATTTCCGGCGGCGTAAAATGAAAATGCTCGCTCTGACTGAAGAACTCCAGCGGATTCTCATAGACCACTCGGCGGATGAGGCTTTCCGAGTGGCCGCGACGTTTCATTTCGAAGATCAAATCAGGGACGGCCGTTGGTTTGGAAGGACCCCAATCGCCGGCCGAATTGACGCACAGCCGCTCGGGACCGTACATCTCGATGATATCGGCCGCCCGCTGCGGAGTGCACTTGGTGACGGGGTACAGGGTCATGCCGGCCCAAAAGCCTTCGTCGAGCACGCTTCTGACGGTGTGTTCTTCCACGTGGTCGACAAGGATACGGCTGTGATCCAAGCGGCTGTCGTCGCACAGCATATCCAGAATCATTCGCGTTCCTTGATACTTGTCCTCAAGATGAGGCGTATGAATGAGAATCTGTTGATCGTATTTGACCGCCAGATCCAAGTGCTCCATGAAAATCGTGGCTTCGTTGCGAGTGTTTTTGTTAAGCCCGATTTCGCCGATGCCCAGCACGTTCGGCTGGTTGATAAATTCGGGAATCATGGCGATGACTTCGCGCGAAAGTTCCACATTCTCCGCTTCCTTGGCGTTGATGCACAGCCAAGTGTAGTGCTGGATGCCGTATTCCGCGGCGCGGCGCGGTTCGACTTCGGTCAACTGGCGGAAATAGTCGCGAAAGCCATCGACGCTGCCGCGATCAAAGCCCGCCCAGAACGCCGGTTCACTCATTCCCACGCAGCCCATGCGGGCCAGTGTTTCGTAGTCGTCGGTGGTCCGGGACACCATGTGAATGTGAGGATCGAAGTAATACATGTTTCAGCGCCTTGTTTGCTGTTTGAGTTGTCTAAGCTGCCGCCGCTGGTTGGAATTCAGGCGCGAGTCTGTCTTCGCGCCCTAAAGGCTGGGCTCCGGCGGTCGGCTACATGCCAAACTGCTTTTGCCAATCATCCTCGTAGGCTCTGGAAAACACGAGTTGGATCTGTTCCGCTCGGTCGGTCTTGGATTCCCGCAAGACGTCCAGGGCTTCCTGGATTCGACGTAAGCGGGGATCGTCGTCGACCGAGCCATCGCCGCGGTCGAATCGGTCGAACGAGGCGGCCAGTTCCAAAATCTTGGCGCGAATTTGTAGAAACTCCCTGTCCAAAACGGCGGGGGCCGTCAGTGGAATGGACATCGTGCGTTCCTTGATTGGGAATGATGCGGTGGTAGGACGAGTCGCGCCGCGTCGCCGGACAAAAGTTTTCGTTTTGTGGTACTTTTTTCGCGTTATGAAGCGACCCGCTGGTGGCCTAGTGCTAATCCCAGTTTCGCTGCTGACAAGCCGAAAATCAAGCGGCCCCGGCGGTTTCAAGCCCTGCAACTCGCAAAGGCAGCGTGGTGCGAGTGCCGAACGACGCATTGCGACTTATAGCCCGAATGGGAGGCCTGGGCAGCCCTTGACGATTGGCGGGAACGATTCGCCGCCGCGCCGGGGATGAAGGTGGTTCGAGGAGTGGTTTTAGGTAAACCCCGCGGATCAGGTTGTAGATTCTATTAGAGGACCGCAGTCGAAATTATGCACTCACCGTGAGCAAAAACATGAGCGGAGGCTTGGAGACAACTCTTAAGTTGTTGTCAGAAACTGGCAATGAGGCTGCCACGGGAGTGCTGGTCCGGGCGCTGGACGCGCCGTGCGCCGAGATTCAACAGGGCGCTGTGTCGGCGATTTTTCAACGCCGCAGCGTCAGCGGACAACAGGTGCTTCTTCGGCGCTGGGAAACACTGGAACCGAAGTGGAAAGAAATTGCGAAGTCGCATCCAGGACGCATGTCGCGACTTGTCCGCGACGCAATTCTGAGTTCCGATTCCGTTGAATGCACCAATGGATGCGCGGCCGCCGTCGACCTGGGCGAATACGATTTAACGTCCGCCCTGATTAATGCGGCCGAAGACTCGTCCAACCCCAACGCCGATGTTGTCAGTCGAACATTGATCGACCTGGCGGAACGGCTCTTTGAGGATGTGGCCAAGCGACGCACGTCGGGCCGCGGGCGCGATCCGCACATGATGCGACGGCATGCACTGAGCAGTTTGGAAGAATCGACGGCACGCTATATCAAGCATCGACGGCAAGAGGTCTTGGAAGCGTTCTTGTTGCTGGCTCGCAAAGACAACGCCGCGCTCAGGCGGATCTTGCAGAATCCCCATGACAGTTGCTTTCTGCCCTTCGTCGATATACTGACTCACAGCAAACGCCCAGGAATCATTCGCCTGGTACTCTCTTTTCTTGAAGATCCGCAGGCACCCTCGGCGGCGATTCAGTTGCTATCTCGCCGAGACGACGAGCCGTTCTTGCGCCATCTGCTCGCCAAGATCGGATACGAACCAACGAAAGCCGCTTGTGCCAATTTGAAACGCATGTCGTCGGTTCAATGGTTGCGAGGCGACCTGGAGTTACTAAAACGACTGACCGACGAAGAACTGCATTCCGCCGTTCAATTAGTCATGGCGACGGGCATGAACCGCTTGGAAGCCTTCGAAGTGGTGCGGCATGTCATTCATGGCACTAGCACTCCCGGCCGGCGGGCGGCCGCCAACGCGCTGGCCCAGTTTCGGGGCAGCGAGGCCAATCAATTGGTTGTCGAAATGTTGGACGATCCGGATCCCCAAGTTCGCGCGAACGTTTTGCTGCAACTTCGCGAGCGAGGCATCCCTTCGGCCATGAAACACCTGCTCGAAGCGCTAAACAGTTCCCACGAAGAACTGCGCGAAGCTTCGCGAAAGTGTTTGCCAGAATTTAATATCCGCCGATATCTTTCGGCGTTCGATATGCTGGAAGAAACAGTTCGCGTCAGCACGGGCATCCTTGTCATGAAAGTCGATCCAACGGCCGTTCCGACGTTGCTGGAAGAACTGGCTTGCGCGGCACGCGTGCGGCGACTGCGGGCGATCGGCGCGGCGGCGGCGATGAATGCCGTTTCTCAATTGCAAGAAAAAATCGTCGAACTGTTGCAGGACGACGACCACTTCATACGCGCGGAAGCGGCCTTGGCTCTGGCCAAGAGTGATTCAGACGGCGCTCGACTCGCGCTTCGCGACTCGCTGATGGACCGCAGTTTGATGGTGCAAGAAGCGGCCGAACGTGCACTGCGGCTGCTTTCCAATTCGGCGACAACGAAGCTTGCCAGGCCGGAAGTCAGCGACTCTCACATCGAACTACCCAGTCGGTAGGGGGCACACTCGGATGAACGAACAAATCTGCTCTTTGATAGCCCATCAGAATTCGTTGTCACACATGGGGCGCAATCTGCGTGGTGGTGGCGGCGTGCACGGTGTCCAGGAACTGGTCATCCTGGTGGTCGTGCTGCTGGTCGTCGGTGTCGGCGTTTACCTACTGGTTCGCTACTTCAACCTTCGAGATCGCGTCAGCTATACCAGTCAGCGGGGCCTATTCACGGACCTGTGCACCGCGCATTCGCTGGATCGTCACGAGGCGCAAATGTTGAAGCAACTGGCGCGGCAACACGGCCTTTCCCAGCCGGCGCATCTATTCCTGGCTCCGGACCGTTTCGACCCCAGAACAGTCGAGCCATCGCAAAAGTTCGACACGAAGCAATTGACGGCATTGCGCGACAAGATATTTTCTGACAAAGCCCCGGTCGACGAAGTTGCTTAGAAATGCGGGAAAGTATCAGCCGGCCTTCGATTCGAGAAAGCATAGGACGGCGTTCGCGGAACGAAAGTCGACACTGCCCCCGGGTGCCATTCGCGGGTCGGTGCTAAGATAAACGCATGTGCGGAATTGTCGGCGCGGTTTGGAACGATCCTGCGGTTGCCATCCAGGCGGATGTCTTGGAGCGGATGACCGAGGCGTTGCGCCATCGCGGGCCCGACGACGATGGCAGCAGCCATTTTGAATATCGCCTGCGCCCGCCGTACGAACCGATGCCGGGCGTGGCACTCGGCTTTCGCCGGCTGTCGATCATTGACATCGAGGGTGGGGCCCAGCCGATGTCGAATGAAGACGGCACGGTGTGGGTCGTCTTTAACGGAGAGATCTATAATTTTGAAACGTTGCGGCGTCGCCTAGAAGGCGCCGGCCACAAGTTTCGGACCAACAGCGACACCGAAACGATCGTTCACCTTTACGAAGATGAAGGTACGAATTGCTTCGAACATCTAAACGGCATGTTCGCGATCGCCATCTGGGACGCCCCCCGTCGGCGGCTCGTGCTAGGCCGCGACCGCTTGGGGCAAAAGCCGTTGGTCTATCGGCATGAGCCGAATCGGTTGCTGTTTGCCAGCGAATTGAAGAGTCTGCTGGCCGTGCCCGGCGCGTCGCGCGAAATCGATCCTTGCGCCGTTGATGAGTATCTTACGTATCAGTACGTTCCTCATCCGAATACGATTCTTCGCGGCGTTCGCAAGTTGCCGCCGGGCCACTGCGCGGTCTATGAGGACAGTTGTTTGAACGTGCGAGCCTATTGGAGTCCCGACTTCAATCACCAGGCCGAGATGACTTCCAAGGACGCTGCCGCGCAACTGCGCCCGCTGCTCGAATCGGCCGTCACGATGCGGATGCGCAGCGACGTTCCACTGGGGGCATTCCTTTCGGGGGGCGTTGATTCCTCTCTGATCGTCGCGCTGATGGCCAAGAATTCGGACCAGAAGATCAAGACGTTCAGCATCGGGTTCCCGGTCAAGGAGTATGACGAGACGCGGTATGCCCGTATGGTGTCCAAGCATCTAGGGACCGATCATCACGAATTTCAAGTCACGCCCGACGGCCTCGACGTGCTGCCCAAACTGGTGTGGCACTACGACGAACCTTTCGCCGACAGTTCGGCGATTCCGACTTGGTACGTATCGAAGCTGACACGCGAGTACGTCACGGTCGCGCTGTCGGGTGACGGCGGCGACGAGTTGTTTGCCGGCTACCCGCGCTATAAGGCCATTTGGCTGGCCGGGCTGCTCGACCGGTTGGGACCGGTCAACCGCTTTCTCGCCTCGCCCGTTTGGCAACGGCTGCCTGCATCCACGCGACAGAAATCACTGCTGCGACGCGTGAAGCGATTTAGCGGCGCGCTGGCCCGGCCGCCCCAACGCCGCTACTTGGATTGGATCGGCATTTACAACGAAGCGGCTCGCGCCGAACTTTACACGGAAACCTTCATCGGCAGCCTGGCCGATTCCGACCCGTTTGCCTTTTTGCAATCCGCTTGGGCGCGCGCCTCGAAACGAGATTTTGTAACCTCCGCCAGCCTGGCCGATCTGACGACCTATCTGCCTTGCGATTTGATGACCAAGGTCGATATCGCCTCGATGGCGCACAGCTTGGAATGCCGTCAGCCGATGTTGGATCATCGGGTTGTCGAACTGGCCGCGTCGATGCCGGCCCGGCTGAAGTTTCGCCGTGGAGTCGGCAAGCGAATCTTACGAACCGCATTTGGAGATTTGCTGCCTCGTGAAATCTGGACTCGCAAAAAAATGGGATTCGGAGTTCCCATCGACCATTGGTTCCGCAACGAACTCAAGGAAATGACGCACGACGTGTTGCTGGACGACACGGCGCGATCGCGCGGATTGTTTCGACACGCGGAAGTAGAGCGCATGGTCCGCGAGCACGAAAACGGATTGTTCGACCACAGCTACCGGCTTTGGTCGCTGCTCGTTTTCGAACTCTGGATGCGCGAATGGATTGGGTAGGCCGATTCCCGTCTTCCCTTTCGCGATGGCGAGGATGGGCAAAATGCCTCGCGAATCAATCCGACGCGTAAGCGAGCGCCCAAAACGTCCCTCGCTTACACGTCGGGTTACTGAAAAAACCTTCGGTAGGCATTCAAAAGTCAGGTTACAAAGCCGTTACCGCCGGAGGCCGCATTCGATGATATTATTCAGGCATGAGAGGCAATACCCCTAGCCCGAGGAGCATGCAAATGAAGTCCCTTTCCCTTAGTCTTGTCGTGCTGACGGTGTTGTCCGCCGCCAAACTCGCGCCGGCGGACGAGCGCCCCGCCGCGGATCCCACGAAGAAACGCGTTGTCGAAAAGCCGGTCAACGACATCGTGAAACAATCGGCGGTTCAGCCCAAAGTGGACAAGCCTAAGGTTCGGCTGGACGTAACCAAGGGTTTCCGCGTTGAAGCGCCGATCAAGCGTTTGGTGGAGAAGGCACCGGAAACAGGTCATACGACGGTGGCCGACAATCCGCGCGTCGAGCCCGGCAAGGTTCGTTGGCACGGCTCGCTGGACGAGGCCCGGCAAGCCAGCGTGAAGAGCAACAAACCCGTGTTGCTGTTCCAAATGATGGGCAACCTCGACGACCGCTTTTGCTGAACGAATGCCCGACTTGCGAGAACCGTGCTGTTCTCCGACGACCGCATCGCCAATTTCATCAACCACCACTTTGAGCCAACATGGGAAAACGTTCGCGAAGTGCCGATCGTCAGCATCGATTTCGGCGGCGGACGAGTCGTTCGACGAACACTGAATGGCAACATCGCTACGTATGTGTGCAACGCCGACGGCAACATTCTGGATATACTTCCTGGGATTTATGAGCCCATCTCGTATCAGCGAAATCTTGACCAACTGGCCAGATTGCATCGCTGGGTGGTCGCGTCGGGGCCGGATCAAGAGGCGACACTGCGCGACTACCACGGAAAGCAGGCCGAAGCGCTGGCCGCTAACCAGCCGGCCTTGGCCTTGCTGCCGTCGCTGAAAGAGAACCGGTCCAAGCGAGTGGTCGAACGTCCCCTCAAGCTCGTATTGCGAGCCCGTTCGGCGGCGGAGATCGAGCAGCTAAAACAGTCCGACGAGAAGTTGCGTCCGTCGAGCGAAGTTGCCCGCTGGAAGGAACTAGCCGAGGACACGCGCATTAACGAATCGCAGCGACGGCTCGTACTGCATCAGTATCTTGCACGCGGTATGACCACGCCCGCGGCCACCAAGGTGTGGATGTATCGCGATGTTTTAGATGCCGATCTCGAGGATCCCTATCTCGGCTTGGGCAAGGTGTTGTTCGCCAGCTATCCGTTCAGCGATAAGAACTGAATCGCCGCGCAACCGCGGTGTGCCCCATTCCACAACGTTCCGGGTGCCGATTGGCTTTATTTCCAATCGCACCCGGGCTATAACAGGCCCCATTCGTTGACCACTTTTCCATCGCTGGGTCGACGTGGGTCTCTCGAATGTTGGGCACCTACCGCGCCATGAAACTCAGGATTGCAATCATCGCCTCTTGCCTGCTTCTTGTGGTTACATGCTGTAATCCCATTCCATTCATGCTGACCGAAATGGGCGAGATCACCGAAGAGGAGTGTCGCGCTTGCTACTATGCGTTCGGCAAGCTATTTGGCGTTGAGGTCATGGCCCTGGTGGTCTTCTGGCTGATTTTCTGGCCAACCCTCGTACGTCCGAGGGTCAAACCGATAGACAAAGAGTAGCTTGGTCCGGTAGCGGTTGCTAATCAACTCAGCGCGAGGTTCCCTCGTGGCAAGGGGAAATCCCCAGAAGAAAACCGTGCCGCCTACGCGAAAACGTACTCAGCATGAATGGGCGATCGGACTCTACTTGTCGAATCTTCCGCGCGAGAAACGAACTCGTTTCTTTTCCGGCGGCCGCCTGTCGTCAAGGCTGAGTTTTCTCAACTCGGGCAGTTGTTTCGCGCGGGCATCCTCACTGAGCGGGTTGCCCTTTAGGTAAACATTCCAAAACGGAGCGAAGCTCGTCTGCGTTGGGTCGGCGAGGTCTTTCTTGGCCATCGCCACCAAGACGCTGATGTCCGCGATCTTGTTGTCGTCAAGAAACAGGTGCTTGGCCGGCTTGAGTCCAGCCAGCGCGGAAATGTCCGACAACCCATTGCCGCCCAGATCAATTGTGTCCAAGAACTTCAAGTTGGCGACGGGGCCAATGTTGGAAATCTGGTTGCCGCCCAAATACAGCGACCAGGCTTTGGTCATGCTCGCCAGGGACGCGATGTCCTTGATCTTGTTTTTCGTCAGATATAACGACCGCATGTTTTTCAGTCCCGCCAGGGGGCCGATGTTTTCGATTTGGTTGTGTTCCAGATTCAGATATTGCAATTTCTCGAGGCCCGCGATCGGCTTGATGTCTTGAACGCGATTGTTCGCCACATCCAGATATTGCAGCAGTTCCAGGCCCGCGATGGGCGACAAGTTGGAAATCTCATGGTCGGCCAGATCAAGCTGCCGCAAGCTGCGGCACTTTTCGAGGCCGGTCAAATCCTTGATCTTTTGCTCACGCTGCACTTTCTTGCCGTCCAGCGTGTAGGTGTGGCCTTTGAAGATGATCGTTGAAATATTTTCGACGTCTTTTTCCGTTAGCGGTTCTTCGTTGTTGCGTTTTTCAAAGACGTATTGCCGCACGGCTTTTTCGAGGGCCTTATCCGGGAAAATTCCTTCCGCTTGGACGAGGCTTCCCAGCAGCATGACGCTTGCAATAGATGCCGGACGGATGGCTTTCGCAAAACTGGTCATCGGTAACTCCTGCGGCTTCAATGGAATCTTGAGTCGGAACCCTCTTTGGATCTCGGTCGCCGTGGAAGAGTGGCGACGGAAAGGCGGCGAGAGTTGACGGATTGGGTAGGTAGGGTGGATGCTGAGTACCTTCATGGTAATTTGCCTGAAATCGCCCTGCCACCCCCTAACAGTACTCTTGGCGCTTGGTTCCGTCGTCCAAGACGAATACACTTATAGGGTGGTTTATTGCCAGCCATCTTTATGCGCCAACTTGCAGGGAAGGGCTCATTCATGCTCACACAAGTCGCGATCGTCTTGCTGACTCAGGCGAGTCTGCTGGGACAAGCGGGCCAGGTTGATATTCGCCCCTCCCCGCCAGAAATCCAGCAGGCTATCCGAGAACTAGGGGATTCCCGGTTTTCAGTGCGAATGAAAGCCAGCGAGTTGCTGTGGAAGGCCGGCCGCGCGGCCGAAGGGGCGCTGCGTCTGGCGGCCAAAAGCGATGATCGTGAGGCCGCCTTCCGAGCCAAGGAAGTCCTGCGAAAATTTGAATACGGGATCTATCCCGATACGCCCACCGATTTGGCGGCCATCATCCTGCGATTCCGCGACGGGGACGAAAAAGGGAAACGCGTCGCGTTGGAGCAGTTGCGAAGCAAGGGCCACATTCGAACGCTGCTGAAACTACTGCAGACCGATCTGCCTGAAGAATTGCGGAACACACTGACTCAGCAATATCTTCGGGATGTCGAAAAAATTGTCCCGACGCTCATCGTCCAAGGTGATACGAAGAAGGCCGAAGAGTTGCTGGAACTGGCAGCGATCGAACCGACGGCCATGCGCCACTTCGCGACTTATCTGCTGCTAACGGGCAAGCTCGAAGAGAAGATCGAACAAGTGCGGGCCAGCATTGCCGCCGCGCCGGACGCGACGCAGCAGCGTTTTTTGGTGTACTTGCTGCGTGCCAAAGGTGACTTGGGTGGCGCGCTTGAGCCAGCACGGGCAGTCGACTTGGATCAAGAGATCCTTTACGAAATGGGCGATTGGCGTGCCTTGGCACGGTTGAGCGAAATTCCCAAGTTTCCCGATGCCCCGATGCCGGCGGGTGATGCTCCCAAGCCCAAGGATGATGAGAAAAAGGCGGATGAAGGTAGTCCCATAACCTCCCAAGATATCGAGCAACTTGGTTTCCTGGCGGCGAGCATTCGCTTGTCGGGGGACGAAGCCAGATTCGCCAAGGCGATCGGCGCGTTGAAGGCGGCTGGCAAGCTATCGTTGCTGCACGAAGAAGAGGATGTCGCCTGGTATTGTGTCGAAGCGCTGTTTGCGAACCGCCAGCTTGACGACGCCATACAGTTGCTGGGCGAGTTTCGACCGGGGAGCGCCTTCCAATTGTTGTGCGAACAGCACCGATATCGAGAAGCCTTGAAGCTGATCGAATTGGAAGACTTTTCCACGGTCGAAGCGTGGTTCAAAGAGACGGTGGCCAAAATTGGAACCGAGTCCGACAAACGCAACCGGCTCGTTCCGCTGGCCGTGGAAGTCGCCCGATTGTTGCATCGCGTTGGGTTGAAGGATCAAGCCAAGCAGGGATTTAGCCTGCTGGCCGCCAAGCTGGATAATGAAAAGAACGCCAGCCAGTTGGGTGTCGTCGCTCAGGCCGAATACCGCCTCGGCATGCGGGACGAGGCGTTCGAGCACGCCGCGAACGTCATTAGCAGGCACAATCGACCGTATTTTCTCCGCTCGCTGTTCCCAGATGACTACACCTTGGCCCAAATGTGTTGGACCTATTTTCGTGCGAACCATGCCGCCGAGTCAGGCGCGCAGACGCTCAAGAAAATCCATCGCCTGTTTTATCCGTCGATCTACGATGAACCGCTCGACGAGCCGTTGCAGTGGGTCAAGGACATAGAGTCCGGCGTCAAAGCCGTGGCGGTGGAGTTGCAAGGACAGCAGTTTTATTTCCTTGCCGAGGTGTGCCGCGATTTGGACGGCGACTACGCGGACGAACTGCTGCGAAATGCCGCCGACAAGAAACACGCCGAGGCCAGCATGCAACTGGGCGACTTATCGGCCGAGAAAGAAAAGTGGCAGGAAGCCGCCGAGCACTACCACACCGCTTGGAAGAACGACACCAACTATCCGCGCAACACGGTCGGTCTTTATCTCAGCGGCCACGCCCTGAAAAAGGCGGAGAAAAACGTAAGCGAGGGGCAACGCCGAATCGACTTGGCTCGCCTGCTGCCCTTTGCCGGCTTGATGCGCCGGGAACTGGGCGGTGCGCTAAGAGACCACGATTTGCGGGACGAAGCGCTGGCCGAGTTCGAGTTGCTGGCGCGGACGGGCGAGCCGGGCAGCTACGACGCCAGCCACGCCCATCAGCAAATCGGAAATTTGATCAACAAGGAAAAGCCAGCGTTGGCCGCCGACCATTGGGAAAAGCTGCTGCTAAGTATTCTCAAGACCAGCAGTGCTTTCATTCAACCCGAAGGTTATTTGAAGCTGCCGCATCTCATTCACAAATCTCACGCGCGCGGGTTCATTGCCGCCGGCGATCAGACCGCCGCCGAGCGTGAAATCTGGCTGAGCCTGGCGGCGCTGCCGGGCGATGTCGAGTTTGGCGAGGATCTCACCAAGGACTTGCGGGAGGCGGGTTGGAACGACTTGGCCAATCAAGTCTACGACAAAGTCGCCAAGCGGTTGGACGTTGTGCTGAACGACTATCCGCGAAGTCCGCTGCACTTGAACAACGCGGCTTGGCTGGCGGCTTTGAATGACAAAGACTTGGACAAGGCCCTGCGCCGCGCCAATCTGGCGGTCGAGCTGGTTCCCAAGAATGCGGCCTATATCGACACCCTGGCGGAAGTACATTTCCGCCGCGGCGACCGCAAACTGGCTTTGAAGCTTGCCCGTGAGTGTCTGGAAATGAAACCGAAGGACGAACATTTCCAAAAGCAAGTTAAACGGTTTCAGCCAAGCCCTTGATCGGCCCCGCCTCAATTCCGGCAATCTCCCCTCCAACTCGGAATGGCCCATGCGAATCAGAGACATTCAGGTGCACCCTTTGCTGGGAGGCACTCCCGATGGCGGCTGGCCCGAGGGGCACGAACCGGAAGACGACCTGCATGCGATCGTTGAAGTGATCACCGATGAAGACCTCACGGGGATCGGCAGCGTGTTTACGAATTCGGCCTTGGTGCGGGCTGGAATCGAAACGATGCGCCCGCTGTGGGAAAACGAATCGGCCATCGAGCCCGAACGCGTCAGCGAGAAACTAAGACAGAGCTGTTTTTGGCAAGGCCGCGGCGGATCGCTGGAACATGTGATCTCGGGGATTGATATCGCGCTGTGGGATTTGCTGGGCAAGGCGACCGGGCAACCCGTGGCCCGTTTGTTGGGCGGTTACTATCGTCACAAGATTAAACCTTACGGCTCGCTGTTGTTTGACGAACCCGGACCACTTGCCGAGCGACTGGCGGCGACCGTCCAGCGGGGCTTTCGCGCAATCAAGCTAGGCTGGCGGCCGTTCGGACGGCGCGACGGCAAGTTTGACGAACTGTTGGTGCGGACCGCGCGGGAGACCGTGGGCGACGGCGTTGATTTGCTGATCGACGCGGGAGGCAGCGAGCAGTTCTGGCCGCATGGGTACAAGTGGGCGCTGAACACGTCGAAGATGCTGGCCGATTACGATGTCGGTTGGTTTGAAGAAGCGCTGCCGCCGGACGACATCGAAGGCTTCATTAAATTACGCGAACATTCGCCCGTGCCGATCTCTGGGGGTGAAGTGCTGACCCGGCGTCAGGCGTTTCAGCCCTGGATCGAACGAGGCGCGCTGGATATCGTCCAGCCCGATGCCACGAAGTGCGGCGGCCTTACCGAAGCGCGCCGCATCGCTTGGTCGGCCTACGATCACAATATTAGCTTCGTGAGCCACGGTTGGAATACGGCGATCGGTGTGGCGGCCGATCTGCATCTGGCCGCGGCAATTCCCGTCGCCCACTACGTCGAATATCTAACGCCGGCCCCCTACATCGAGGAGATCATTACCGAACCGTTTCAGCTTGACGCCGAGGGATTGCTCACCATTTCCGACCGCCCAGGGTTGGGCGTGGAACTAGACCGTGACGCTCTGCGTCGGTTTTCGGCGGCTTAATCCCAGCGCCAGTCAGTAAACTATCTTCGTCCCCTTCCCTCCTCGTCTTCTTCCCGTGGCGGTATTGTCGTGAATCCTTCGTATGTGCGTTTTCGAGTGGTTGTCGTCGCCGCGTTGATGTCGGTATTGCTCTACTTGGACCGCTTCTGCATCTCGTTTGCCGAAATCTACATCAAGGAAGATTTAGGACTGACCAATTGGCAGGTCGGCTGGATGCTCAGCGCTTTCTTTTGGACTTACGCGCTGGGCCAAGTGCCCGCCGGTTGGTTGACGGATCGCTTTGGCGCTCGCCTGATGCTGACGTTGTACATCTTGTTGTGGTCGCTGTTCACCGGCTTGACCGGACTGGCGGGGGTGTTTGCCGCGCTGTTGGCCTTGCGGCTCGGCTTCGGATTCGGCCAAGCGGGCGCGTACCCCACCGGCGCGAATCTAGTTAGCAAATGGATACCGATTTCGGGCCGCGGACTTGCCAGCAGCGTCATTGCCTTCGGAGGCCGTATCGGCGGATTCTTGGCCCCCATACTAACGGCGTTCCTGATCGTGCAGTTCGTCCCCACGTCGACGTCGTCGCTGATCACGGACACGGATCTGCTGAATGCACCGCGGCTTAGTTATGAACTGACACAGGGGCGCGTCGACAAGCCGAAGGATCAAGCGATCAAGTCAATCGGCAACCGGGTCACCGCCGGGCTTTCTTCGCCAAGCCAACAAGTTGTCCAAGACCAATCGCAAAAATTTCTTGACTGGTACAAGAAGGTTAAGACGCGAAGAGACGAGAACAAGGATCGCAAGGGTGATCCTCCCGCGCCGAAATTGTCCGCCAAGGAAGCCACCCAACTGGCCGCTGATCTGAGTAAGATGCTGAGTCGAAGGGAGCTGTTCTCCAATGATCAGGTCGCCAAGCTGCCTCTGTCCTTGGAAGCCAAGAAGTATCTCAAGGGCAAACGGAACCGCCTGAAGAAAGCCGAAATCGAACGGCTCAACCGGCTCATTTTGGAAGCGGCCTATCCCGAGTCGATCAAGAAGGTCTACGGCGCGGGATGGCGCTATGTGATGATGGCTTATGGCTTGGTGGGGATCGTGGTCGCCCAACTGTTTTGGTTCGTTTCGCGGGACAAGCCGGTCGACCATCCAAGCTGCAATCAGGCCGAGCAAGATCTCATCGCGGCAGGACGGCCGAAGAATGCACCCCGGGTAGACGGCAAGGTGGGCGTGGTGCCGCTCGACAAGTTGGTAACCAGCTTCAGCATGTGGATGAATTGCCTCGTCCAGTGGTGTACCAACGTCGGTTGGATCTTCTTGGTAACGTGGTTACCCCGTTATTTGGAAACCGTGCACCAGGTGCCGATCGAAGAACGCGGAGTGCTGGCATCCATTCCGCTGTTCGTGGGTTGGGCGGGAATGCTCGCCGGCGGCCTTGTGACGGACGTCTTGACGCGGCTGGTCGGAGTGCGTTGGGGCCGTTCACTGCCCATTGCGCTGACGCGTTTCCTCGCGATGGGGGCCTACATTGCCTGCCTGTTTGAACCTTCCCCTTATCTGGCCGTTTTCGCGTTTTCCATCGTCGCGTTTTCCACCGACATGGGCACCGGTGCCATGTGGGCCTTCATGCAAGATGTCGGCGGAAAATACACGGCGTCGGTTTTGGGATGGGGGAACATGTGGGGCAACCTGGGCGCGGCGGTCGCGACTCCGGTCCTGATCTACATCGTGGGTGAAGGGCCGACGCAAAACTGGAACGCGGCCTTCATGACCTGTGCGGGGGCGTTCGGGATCGCCGGGCTGGCCGCCTTGGGAATGAACGCCTCCAAGCCGATTATCCCCGATGACGACGCGAAGGTGGAGAAAGATGTGCCCAAGTAGACGTCCCGTCGCTCATCTTGCGGCGGCTAGTCTGTCGAGTACCATCGTCAACACGGCCACTTCGTTCCATTCCCACTGTCCGTTCCAGCCATGACTCACTCGTCCGTCGAAATCGTCAACGAAAGCTATCCCCGCGGCCCCTTCCAGGCGGCGATCTTTGATTTCGATGGAACCCTGTCGTTGCTGCGGCAAAACTGGCAAGCGGTGATGATTCCGATGATGGTCGAAGAGTTGCGGAAAACCGAATCGGGCGAATCATCCGAAGAACTGTGGCGAATGGTGGAAGACTTCGTCGTGCGGCTCACGGGCCGGCAAACGATCTACCAGATGATTCGGCTGGCGGACGAGGTAGAAAAACGGGGCGGCCAGCCGCTAGAGCCGCTGCAGTACAAACATCGCTATCACGATCGGCTGTGGGCCGAGGTGGGCGAACGTGTCGCGGCCGTGCGTTGCGGAACGGCTGCTGCCGAGGAGTTTTCGGTTCCCGGTTCGGATTCGCTGCTGAAGGCCCTTCATGACCACGGCCTGACCCTCTACTTGGCCTCGGGTACGGATTTGAAATATGTCGAGGACGAATTGAAGGTCTTGCAATTTGATGAGTATTTTTCCTCGCGAGTGTACGGGGCCTTGGACGACTATCAAAATTTCTCAAAAGCGATGATCATCGAAAAGATCATTGCCGAAACAGGCGTGGCTGGCCGGGAGATCATTGGGGTTGGTGATGGCTATGTGGAAATAGAAGAGATAAAGAAAGTGGGCGGGTTGGCTGTCGGCGTGGCCAGCAATGAAGAGACTCGCGAGGGCGTCAATCCGTGGAAACGAACTCGCTTGATCGAAGCCGGTGCGGATTTGATCGTCGCGGATTACCGCCAACTCGCCCCGTTGCTCTCGATGCTGGGCGTGCCATGAACCTGTCGTCGCTCAAGGCAATGTTGTCGTCGTTTTCCGGGCTGAAAATTGGCTTGGTGGGGGACTTGTTCCTCGACCGCTATCTCGACATCGAACCGGGAGTCCGCGAGATTTCGATCGAGACCGGCTTGGATGCGTATCAAATCCAGTCGGTCCGCAACTCTCCGGGCGCGCTCGGCACCGTCATGAATAATTTGGCGGCTCTGGGAGTTGGCCAGCTCGTTCCCGTCACGGTCATTGGAGACGATGGCCATGGGTATGACTTGCTTCAGTCGCTAAGCGGTATGCCGGTGCAGCGGGACTTCATTCTGCGGACAGGCGACCGGCTGACGCCAACCTACACCAAGCCGCTTCAACGAAATTCTGATGGCGAGTGGGTCGAGCTAAATCGTTTGGATGTCCGCACTCGCGGGCCGCTGACGGAAACCACAATTAGCGCGGTCCGTGACAATTTGAAACAGGTTTTTGAACAGGTCGACGGCTTGATCGTGATGGATCAAGTCAACGAAGCGGAGTGGGGCGTGGTCGGCAGCGAAGTTCGGAACTGTTTGCACGAGCTGACGATTCAACAACCCGACAAACTGGTTTTTGTCGACAGTCGCACTCGACTGGGCGCTTTTCCGTTTGGGATCTTGAAAGGCAACGACCGAGAACTCATCGATGCGGCGGGAATTGATCAAAACCAACCGGAACCTTTTAAAGTGGCCGCCCAAAGGTTGACGGAGAAGACGAAGCGTCCCGTTTTCTGTACTGCGGGCGAGCAGGGCATGGTTGTCGCCTTTCCGGACGGAACGACGGTCGAAGTACCACCCTGCCCAGTGGAAGGTCCTGTCGATATCGTGGGGGCTGGAGATAGCGCCACCAGTGGCATCGTTGCCGCGCTGTTGTCTGGCGGTCGCGCCGAACAAGCGGCTATCGTGGGCAATTTGGTAGCGTCCATCACCGTCCAGCAATTGGGCACCACGGGGACCGCCACGCCCCAGCAAGTTATCGACCGCTGGCGGGAAATCAACGGATAAGATCTCCCGTTTCTCCAAGAAAAGGGGCATTCACACTGGTGGCGTCCCCGCGCCACATCGCTCCGGTTGCCAATCCCCTTGGTCGGTTCTACGATGGCTTCAGAGTCACACCAAACTGGCGGATTCCCGTATGCCCCCGACCCGCGTCTTGATCTTCGAAAAAAAAGGGAAATGGGCGGTCGGTCTGCGCCGCGAGTTGGGAACGGCGGATGTTCGAGTTTACGAGGTCCGCACTCGGCGCGATTGCTTGGCGGAATTGCAGCGAAGCCCCGCGAGCATGGTCGGAGTCGAGTTGACCAGCGAGAACGCCGAGCGGGTGTATGAATTTTTGCTGCTGGTCAATCAGACGTTTCCGAAGGCACATTGTGTTGTGTTGGGGCAACCGGATACCGAACACCTGGAAACACGCGTGCGCGAAGCGGGCGCGATTCATGCCGTCTTTAACACGCGGCAGATGGCCACCGTGGCGGCAATCTCTCGGCGAGTCTTGTCGTCAACCAACGTGGAAGACACGTCTCCAAGACAGGCGATCATGGCTCGATTGCCGTGGGGCGACTGAATTCACTATCAATATCAAATTACCAAACCATTTCCCGTGGAGAGATCAATGAGCGACGCGGTAGTCACCGAGTCCGCGGTTCAACAGGCCCTGGCGGAAGTTAAGGATCCAGAAAGCGGACGCAGCATCGTCCAAATGGAACAGGTTAGCGATGTTCAGGTCACTGGGAATCAATCGGTTTCCCTTTCGCTCGGTCTAACAACCCATTCCTCGCCATTGCGCGAAGACGTCAAGGCCCAGGTCGAGCAGCATCTGCGGCAGGCGTTGCCTCAGTTGTCCTCGGTCGACATTCAGCTTGCCATTCACCCGCGTCCACCGCAGAAGATCGGACAGTTGGGCCTGACCGCCAAGAATGTCATTGCCGTGGGGTCCGGCAAGGGCGGCGTGGGAAAGAGTACGATATCGACCGCGTTGGCTTACGGGCTAAAGCGGGCCGGTTGCCGAGTGGGACTGATGGATGCGGATGTTTATGGGCCGAGTATCCCCAAACTGACGGGCGTCTCCGGGACTCAAGAGGACGTGACGGGCCCCGAAGGACTCAAGCCACTGGATTGGAACGGCGTGCCAGTCATGTCGATCGGTTTCTTCATCGCGTAGGATCAAGCCGTGGTCTGGCGCGGGCCCATGCTGCACAAGTTGATCAACGATTTCTTAGGCAGTTGCGATTGGGGCGAGTTGGATTATCTGATCGTCGACATGCCGCCGGGAACGGGCGACGTGGCCTTGTCGTTGTCCCAGGCACTGCCGGGCAATACCGGTGCCGTGGTCGTCTGCACACCTCAGGAAGTCGCGTTGCTGGACGCGGTGCGGGCCATCGACATGCTGAAGAAAGTCAATGTGCCGGTCATGGGCATCGTGGAGAACATGAGCGGTTTTGTCTGCCCCGATTGCAACAAACGCTACGATATCTTTGGACGTGGCGGCGCGCGAGCTGCCGCCGAGCAGCACGGCATCCCCTTTCTAGGGGAAGTGCCCATCAATATCCAGATTCGCGAACGCGGGGATGAAGGAACGTGCGCGGCGAATTTCGATGATAGTGCCGTCGCTCCCTGTCTGGACAACATCGCCTATAACCTGTCCAAGCATCTAGCGGAACTTGCCGCCAAAGAACCGCCGCAACCACAGTTGCCAGTGTTGGGATAGGGGCCCAAGCAGGCCAGAATGACGGCCGAAATCGGGCCGTTCACACAGCGCAAACATTAGGGCCGCAGGAACTTAAGTTCCGCGGCCCTTTCTCGTCGGATCCTTCAGAAGAAATCCTTGGGCCAAGTTCCGTCCTAAAGAACGGACAGTCTTGGGGCTAGTTGCGACCAGCCAAGGAGTTACTTCTTCTTCTTAGCGGCCTTCTTTTTGGCCTTCTTCTTAGTGGCTTTCTTCTTGGTCGACTTCTTAGTCGTCTTCTTGGCGGCCTTCTTCTTGGTCGCCTTCTTCTTAGCAGCTTTCTTCTTGGCCACAGTCCGTCCTCCGTAAAAAAAGTTTGGGCGAGGTCCGTCTCATGGGGTTCCAAATCCCCAATGTCAACGAGCACATCTCGCCGACAATCCAAAACCACTTCGCTCGATCGTGAGCCCGTTGTTTATCGCGTCATTGGTCTTGACGAATCAACAACAAGATAAGTGGTTTACGATACTCCTTTGATTCAGTTGTACGAATCAACAAAAATTGTGCAATAGAATTATTCGTAAATCTTCTTGATTACAAAAAAAACGTCAAGAGCAATGAGTCGCTTGTTGAACAAAAATTGTGAGTGCGATTCGTCATTGAGTTAGTTGAGTCAAGCAAACCGAACTTCAATCTTGTTCCTTCAAGATCGTTTCAAACTCAATCGCCTTCGTCTTAATCTTCAGTCGTTGTTAATGACGATCAATCAATTTCACAAACGATAGGAATCGACAAACTTTTGTCAATACGCTTTTTACGTAACCGATCAAAAAAACGACAGCGTGGTTCCATCATCGAGTGTGCGAAACGGTTGCGAATGATGTTGATCAACGCCAAACAGGCGACGTTTTTCTGGCCGCAAGTGATAAGCGGAAACGCGGCGCGGCATTGAGTACGGACGCGCGACTTGCGGCTCTTCATCGATCCAAGTTGAAAAAAAACAGCGCCATACCTGCGGGAAAACGCGACTTCTTACGTGAATCGGATCGAAGCCGTACCAATGAAGTTGAGGACGCAGCAGGTGAACATCATGGCGCGCGGCAAGTTCAACGATCGCTTCGTTAAGTTTTGCTCCTCTTGATAAGGCGTCTTCGAAACGCAACGAACTGCTCGGAAAAATAATTGACCTTAAAATTGAAAATTGCCAGCGCGCGAGGCGCGCCGAGCTTTCCAAAGGTAGTTCGGTCAACACAATTCGGACCGAGTCGCGCTTCAAACGAATGAGACATTCTTCGATCCAAGAGGCCGCTTCGTCGACCGGCACTCCGTAAAGAATGTCGTTGCCGATATCGGTGAGCAGCGCGAAAGTCGGGCCGGCGGGATTCGAATCGAGCGCCTCCCAAATTCCCGATCGCAAAATTCCTGGCAAGCTGCGTCCCAAAACGCGCGTTTCGGTCAATCCATACGAACGGCCGTGTCCGATGGCGGCAAACAGGTCGAGCGGCTCGCCAAGGATCTCGCGAGACCCTTGGATCGCGGAAGAAATCCCCCGTGCGAGGTTGCTGGCCCCCAACAGAACGACCTTGGGACGCGGTTGGCTGGGCGAATTCACCTCTGCACCTCGGTTTGCGTCATCGTTCCCAAGGCCGGCCGCCACTACCCCACGTCCCGCCGCCTCCACCAAATCCGCCACCGCCGCCGAATCCACCCCCACCGAAGCCGCCGCCCCCACCACCTTGCCGGATCATCTGCCAACTAGAAAATGCCAACGATCCGAACATGATGGCCAAGAAAAAACGACCATATGTCAGGCCCAACACCGCAACCGCCACTCCTGTAATGACCGAGAGCCACAAGGACTGACGCACACCGTTCCACCCATCGCGCATCGTGAAAAGCTCGCGAGCAATTTGCCCACCATCCAAGGGGTAGAGGGGTAAGAGGTTAAGCAATGCCCAATAGAAATTGACGAACAGCAAGTAGAAAGCCAAGTTGTTTAGCGTTTCGTTCGGACCGGGCTTAGTCTCTCCCCACAACATTTCGTAAGGAAAGGGCCACAGGTGATAAGGAACACTGTGATTTGTGGCGCGCAACATGAAAAACACCGTGGCTGCCAGAATAAGTTGAAACGCTGGCCCCGCGGCCGAAACGAAAATCTGTTCCCGCGAATTGAGCGATTTTCCCGATCCAAACATCGAATCGGGACAAGCCAGTCCGCCAAAATGATACAGCACGATGTGGGAAGAAATCCCACACCGCCGAAACGCCAGTGCGTGCCCCAACTCGTGGAGCAAGATCGAGAAGAACATCGTCGCGATCCACATGATCACGTTTTCCGGCTTGCGCTCCGTAAGGCCGAAGCCAATTAGCAGGGCAACCAGCCAGAACAGAGGGTGGACACGAACTCGAAATCCGAGCAACGAAAAGTTCAGGTCGTACGCAGTTCGTGCCGGCTCGCCAAGAAGCACTGTATTACCCGCCGAGAAAGTTAGAGGCGTATGCAATCCGGAAATCCGTTCTTTCGGACATCCGTTGCATCCACCACTATTTTACGCCGCCAGCGGCGATCGTCGAGCCTGTCCGACTTCGAAACCGAGCGCCGTGAGGATGTAACTGGCCGCTTCACGCGAAGCCCCCGGCCGGCAGTACTTTTCCTTGAGCTGATGTAGCTGGGAAACGCGGTGCTGGCGGGCTGCCGGATCCCGCAGCCAGCGGACAATATGGGGGGCGATTCGGTCGGACTTGTCGGTGTTGGTCAGATATTCGGGAAACGGCACGTCTTCCGCATCGGGCGCGTCCGGATCGTACGCCGCCGAACTGGTCGCTTCGATTTGGTCGGTGTAGAGCAGATTAACCAGCGTAATGTACTTGACCCGCATGAACACCTTGCGCCCGTGCCAAATCAGCTTGTTGATGTGATAGTGAATCACGGTTGGCTTTTCGTGGTACAAGAGCTCCAGCGACACCGAGCCGGAACAAGCGATGCAGCAATCGGCCAGGCGAATCAGTTCGGCGGTGCGGCCCTGGAACACTTCCACCGGGAGATCGACTTGGCTGGCCTCGCGCCGCGCCACTTCGGCCTGCCGCTGGTTGAAACTGGCAATCGCGAACCGCGCGGCGGGAACTCGCTGGTGAATCAACTGGGCCGCTTTTAGAAACGAGGCCAGGTTATCGGTCACTTCCTGATTCCTCGATCCCGGCAAGATCGTTACGAGCGGCCCTTCGATGGCTTGCTGCTGATCGAGAAAGGACTGGTCGATCCGCTGGCGCAACATTTCGTCAAAATAAGGATGCCCGATGAACTTCGCGTTGCAATTTCGCTCGCGGTACCACTTTTCCTCGAACGGCAGCTTGCACAGCACATGGTCGACCAAGCGGCGCATTTTTTTGACTCGCCAACCGGCCCAAGCCCACATTTGCGGCGCGCCGTAATAGAAAACAGGAATGTTGTGTGCCTTGGCACGACGGGCGATCCACCAGTTGAAGCCCGGATAGTCGATCAATACCACCGCGTCGACGCGATTGTCGCGGAAGTAGCGGTCGGCGCGCCGCATCAGCAGCCAGAACTTCTGCAAGTTGAGAAACACCTGCAAGAAGAACATGACGGCCAGCTTGGTCAAATCTTCGTGCAGCAGGCATCCGGCGCTGGCCATTTTCGGTCCGCCATAGCCGACGCACTGAATGCCGGGATGCAAAGACCGCAGATCGTGAATCAGATTCGCGCCGTGCAGGTCGCCACTAGGTTCGCCAACGGAAAAGAAGATTCTCATGAGAATGCAATTGCGAGGGTTGCGGACCGGATCAGGCGGACTTCTGGGCCGTCGAGTCACGGTGATCGATGAGTTTTGGCTTGGCATCCACGGTGGAAATCGGAAATACGCAGTCCGACCACTGGCTGGCCAGCAACTCGCGAGTTTGCGGCTGGCGCCAACGTCTTTGCAGCCACCAAGCAAACAGCAGATCGCCCGGATTCGGCCAGGCGTCCGAGAGTGTTTTGCTGGGCCCCTTCGTGTCCACGTAGACTTCGTTAACGCGGTAACCGCGGATGGAAACCAAGGTGGAGAGATAGCGGTACATCCCGCGAGACAGTTCCAGTCCAGCCAGCGCTTCGGCACGTGCCGCCCAAAAACATGCATTGGGCTCGTGAACGTCGAGCCCGAGCAGCAACCAGCGGGGAATGCGCGTAATGCGATGCCAAAATTTTTCCAAGCCAAGAAGTTGTCGGCGGCCAAACACCAAATCGGCGCGGTGCAGCCCGCGCAACAGCTTTTCAACTTCTTCGGCCGGGTAACTGTCGCCAGCTTCCGCCACGACGATCGTCTTGCCGCGAGCAACCTTCAAGCCCCCGGTTAACGCCGCGCTGATTCCCAGCGGTCGACCGGTCTGGATGACGCGCACCGCGCTAGAGCCGTCGACGAGGCTCTTGAGGGGCACCTCGTTTTCGGCGTCGGATCCATCATCGACGACAACGATTTCGTAGTCGCCGACGGAACGATCCAATATCGGCCGTAGTTGGGACAATTGGGCGGCGACCGCTTCGGCCGCATTGCGTTGGGGGATGATGACTGTGACTTCAACCATTCATGATCACCAGCCAAAAGGTGTAATGAAGTTCCGTGTGGTAACTTGGAGGCGGATAGCTAGATTCGCCCCCTCGGATTGGGCGGCGGAGTGTCCCAAAATCGCGCCAGCCGCGATAGGCCAGTTGTGCTTGCACCTGCCGTTGCGTGGTTGCATGTGGCCGTTGATGCGCCCTCGGAATCGGCCTGGCGTGGTACGAGCTAGCAACCGCGCTGCTGAATGTGATTCAAGCAGGCGTTCAGCCAGCCATGACCGGTCCATGTCATTCTGCAACCTTGGCGACTCTCTAGAAAAAAGGACAAAGAAGTCTACGAAAGTCACCGCCGCCGGATGCGGCAAGCGCCAGCAGTCCGTGTTACACTGGGTAGCAGGCAACTAAGATTTATCGTCCGCGTGATGGGAGAAACCAATGCCGCTTCGTATCGGCCTTTGCTTTGCGTTCTTCGGGATTTTGTCCGTTTCATGTCTGTCAGCATTGTCGCCGCGCGTTTTCGGTGCCGACGATAAAAAAGACTCGGTCGATCGGGATTACAGCGCCGAACTTCCCCGCATCAAGCCGGTCGAACCCAAGCAAGCTCTGGCTACCTTTAAGGTCGCGAAAGGATTCCGCATCGAGCAAGTGGCCGCCGAGCCGCTGGTAACCGATCCAATCGCCATGGCGTTCGACGACCAGTGCCGCTTGTTCGTCGTCGAAATGCGAGGCTATTCGGAAGACGGCGAAAAGAACCTTGGCCAGATCCGCGTTCTGGAAGACACCAACGAAGACGGCCGCTTCGACAAAAGCACCGTCTTCATCGATGGACTTTCCTGGCCCACGGCGATTACCTGTTGGGATGGCGGTGTCTTCGTCGGCGCGCCGCCTCACATCTACTACTTCAAGGACACCGATGGCGACCAAAAGGCCGATGTGAACAAGATCGTGTTCACGGGCTTCGGTCGCGGCAACGTGCAAGGATTATTGAACACCTTCAAATGGGGGATGGACAATCGGATTCATGGCGCGACCAGCAGCAGCGGCGCGAACGTGGTGTCCGGCGACGGAAAACAGAGCAAGCAAAAGCCGCTCGCGCTGCGAGGCCGCGACTTTTCCATTGATCCGCGGACCCTCGATATGCAACCGACCAGCGGCGGCGGTCAACACGGGATGAGCTTTGATCCGTGGGGCAATAAGTTCGTGTGCTCGAATAGCAATCACGCCCAGTTTGTGCTATTCGAAGATCGCTATGTGGCTCGTAATCCGTTTCTGGCGGCGCCGTCGTCGCGGGCGATGATTGCCAGCGATGGCCCGCAAGCCGACGTTTTTCGCAGCAGCCCGATCGAACCGTGGAGAATCGTGAGGACTCGGCTGAGAAAGCAGGGCATTGTGCCCGGACCGGTCGAAGGAGGCGGCACGCCGGCGGGTTACTTTACGGGGGCCACCGGAATCACAATCTTTCGCGGAGATGCGTGGCCGAAAGAGTACCACGGTTGGGCCGTGATCGGCGATGTCGGCAGCAATCTTATTCACCGCAAACGGCTCGAATCCGATGGCGTCGGTTTCAAAGCGCATCGCGTCGATAAGAAAAGCGAGTTTGTTACGTCCAGCGACATTTGGTTTCGCCCCGTGCAATTCGCCAACGCGCCCGACGGCGCGCTATACATTGCCGACATGTATCGCGAAGTGATCGAGCATCCGGCCAGCTTGCATCCCGTCGTCAAAAAGCACCTTGACCTAACCAGTGGCCGCGACCGGGGGCGGATCTATCGCGTGGTGGCGAAGGATTTCAAGCAGCCGAAGTTGCCCAAACTGGGTTCGGCCGCGACGACGGAACTGGTGGCACATCTCGATAGTAAGAATGGCTGGCAGCGAGAGACGGCCGCCCGGTTGTTGTTCGAGCGGCAGGATCTCGACGCGGTCGCTCCGTTGGAGAAGCTGGCCGGTTCGGCGAAGATTCCCGAAGGCCGCATCTGGGCGATGTACGCCTTGGACGGCTTGCAAGCTCTTTCCGCTGATGTGATGACAAAACAACTGGCGGACCGGCATCCGAGCGTGCGGCAACATGCCGTGCGACTGGCTGAAAAACTCGCCGCCCAATCGCCGGCCGTCCGCGCGAAACTATATGCGCTGGTCGACGATCCCGATCTTCGCGTTCGCTATCAACTTGCGTTTTCACTGGGCGAACTTAGCGGCCCTCGCCGTCTTGCCGCGCTCACGCAGCTCTTAAAGGAGCACGCCGGCGACAACCTGTTCCGATTGGCGGTTCGCAGTTCCTTGGCCGAGGGTTCGGGCGTGGTGTTGGGCAATCTGGCCCGCGACAAGTCGTTTGGGAAGGCTAACGCAGAAAAGCAAACACTCCGCGAACTGGCCGCCCAAATCGGCCGACAGCAGCGTTCCGAGGATGTTGCCGCGGCCATTGAACTGATCAGCCGGCTTACGGAATCCGACAAAGGCCTGAGCCAGTTGTTGGTTGAAAGTCTGGCGGCCAAGCCGGACAGCGATCTGCAAAAGCAACTGGCCGCCGCTACCGGCGGTCGAGCGGAAGCCTTAATGAAAGAACTGGTTGCCAGCGCTTCGCAGGTTGCCGTGGATGCAAACGCTTCCGTGGAACAACGAACGAAAGCGATTCATCAGCTACGGCTGGGGCGTCTGGAAGATCAACAAAAGACCCTCGAGCAATTGTTGAATCCCACGGAACCACTGCAAGTTCAGGCGGCCGTTTTGGGCACGCTGTCGGCGTTCGATTCGCCTCGCGTGGCGTCACTGCTCATGGACCGCTGGAGCACGCTGAGCCCCAGCATCCGGCGCGAGGCGGCTAGTGTGTTGTTTTCACGCGCCGAATGGACGCGAGCCCTGCTAGACCAAGTCTCTCAAGACAAAATCAAGGTCGGCGACTTGGAACCGGGCCGCTTACAGCTTTTGGCTTCTCACAAGAATGCGGCGATTCGCGAACTGGCGGCCGGCATCTTGAAGGACAACGCCAAGCTGTGGCAGCGAAGCGAAGTTCTCACCAGTTACCAAGGATCTCTCAAGCTGGCCGGCGACACGGCTCGCGGAAAAGCCATTTTCAAAAAGAACTGCTCGGCTTGTCATCAGGCGGAAGGGGTAGGACATGCCATTGGGCCCAACTTGGCCGCCATGCGCAACCGGGGCCCGGAAGCCATTTTGATGAACGTCTTGAATCCCAACCGCGAAGTGAATCCGCAGTACTTGAATTACATTGTCCAGACCACGGAAGGCCGTTCCTTAACCGGCATGATCGCGGCCGAGACGGCCAACAGCGTCACCCTGCGCCGCGCCGAAAACAAAACCGAAACCATCCTTCGCGTCGATATCGATGAACTGCGCAGCACGGGCCAATCGCTGATGCCCGTCGGCATGGAAAAGGAAATCAACAAACAGGCGATGGCGGATCTGATCACGTATCTGTTGTCGCTGAAATAGTCGCCTCGGAATGCGTCGAGTGCTTTGTGACGGCTAGGAATTAGGGTTGGTTGAGTTCACGAGGGGTGCCACTGGCGTCTCGCCAGTGGACGCTACGATCACGGGCAAGATTCCCGAGGCACCCTAACATTATGCTGTAACAAAGCACTAGTGAGTGGCTGGGGTTGAGCGCAGCGAACCCGGGTTGAGCGCAGCGAACCCCCAGTTGGCGCACTGGGGGCTCACGTGTTCGACCCCAGCCACCCAATCTCTTCGATCTTGCTCAGCCTTCATCCGGCTTGGGCTGCGGAGTGTGTTTCGTTTGATGTAAGAGGCGGCTGGCGCGACCGAGCGCCGATTCGCCGAACTTCTCGCGGATGCGATCCGCCGCCTCGTCGAGGTTGGCTTGACCGGCGTACTCGTCTTTGTCGAACAGCGGCTGTTGAGTTTGCGGGGGCTGTTCAAAACCGCCGACGCCGACACCCAGCAGCCGAACGGCCAGATGCTCGGCGGGTAGTCGGCCGCACAACATTTCGTCGGTCGCCTGCCAGAT
Organism: Planctomycetota bacterium; assembly: GCA_029259935.1. The sequence continues at coordinate 29,055 of JAJDEH010000057.1, read as the reverse complement.
TTCCTGCGTCACGTTGGTGGGGTGTGATAACGTCTTCGACCGCGTGATGGTTTGAAAATCGCTAAAGCGAACTTTGAGTTGCACGGTCCGGCCTTGCAGATGGTACCGCCTGAGCCGTCGGGCGACTTGTTCCGTCAGTTCCAGCGCCCAAGCACGCAGCACTTCCAAATCGTCAATGTCCGCGGCAAATGTGGTTTCGTGTGAGACCGATTTCGCTTCGCGGTCGGGCACAACTCGCCGGTCGTCGATGCCGCGCGAAAGTTCCCAGAGATGTTGTCCGTGTTCGCCAAAGTGTTGCCGTACCGTTTCCAGCGACAACCCGCGCAAGTCGCGAATCGTCTTGACTTGCAGACGATCGAGAACTTGCCCGGTGACGCGGCCCACGCCCCACAACCGGCCCACGGGCAACGGGTCGAGAAACTCTTGAACTCGATCCGCATCCACCACGACAAATCCATCAGGCTTCTGCAAGTCACTGGCGACCTTGGCCAGAAACTTGTTCGGCGCGACACCCACGGATGCCACCAATTGCAGTTGGTCGTGAATTTCTTGTTTGATCCGCCGGCCGATTTCGATGGAAGAACCAAACAGAGGCTCGCTGCCGGTCGCGTCTAGAAAGGCTTCGTCCAACGAGAGCGGCTCGACCAGCGGTGTATAGCGATGAAAGATTTCTCGAATGCCCCGCGATACTTCGGCATAGTAATTCAGTCGCGACGGCAAAACGACGGCCCGGGGGCACAAATGCAAGGCCCGCGCCGCGGACATCGCGCTGTGCACGCCGAATTTTCGCGCTTCATAGTTGGCCGCCGCGACCACGCCACGGCCTTCCGGCGTTCCTCCCACGATGACCGGCTGGCCGCGCAGCTCGGGACGATCACGCTCCTCGACCGAGGCGTAAAACGCGTCCATGTCGACGTGCAAGATCATGGCATTGGCATCCGGCTCGATTAGAACAACCATCATTCTACGGCATCGCCGCACGAGTTCGCTATCGCCAGTGAGTGGAGTCCCAGGCTAGAGCCGCCTTCAGCCTGTCTTTGCAGACCAAAAGTTCCCAAAGCCTGTATACCAGCGGCGATTTCAAACAGGCTACTGTATAATTCTCTTTGCCAAAAAAAGACAACTCACCGAATTGAAGGAAAGACCGTCATGAAACGAAAAGTCACGGGATTAGTGATACTGACATTGTTGTTCGTCACGTTTTGCGGTTCCTGGGCCTGGGGCCAATCGGACCAGTCGAAGGAACCGTACTACGACATCGGCGGCTTTCACCAAGGTGTCTCAACCAAGTCGAAAGAAGCGCAAGCCTGGTTCGATCGCGGTTTGGCGATGTGTTATGCGTTCAACCATGAAGAGGCGGTCCGTTGTTTCGAGCGGGCGCACACCGCCGACCCGGGTCTCGCCATGGCCTTGTGGGGACTGGCTTATGCCTGGGGTCCGAATATCAACAACCTCGAAATTGAACCACATCAGATCGCTCAGGCCAGCCTAGCCACGCGTCTCGCCAAGCTTCATTCCCAACAGGCGACCAAGCTTGAACGCGATCTGATCGCCGCGTTGGCGACGCGCTATCAAACTCCCGTGCCGGAAGACCGCGGGCCGCTCAATAAAGCCTACGCGGATGCCATGCGCAAGGTTTTTAAAGAGCATCCGGAGAGCCCCTTGGCGGCGGCGTTATTCGCCGAGTCGCTGATGATTCTGCGGCCTTGGAAGCATTGGAGTCCCGAGGGGGAACCCGCGCCGGAAACGCCCGAGATCGTCGCCGTGCTCGAAGGAGCGCTGAAGCGATGGCCTGACTATCCCGCCTTGTGTCATTTCTACATTCACACCATGGAAGCCTCGCCAACGCCCGAGAAAGCGCTGCCGGCGGCGAACCGTTTGCGCGAATCCATGCCGGGTGCCGGACATCTGGTGCATATGCCGTCCCATATCGATGTCCTGGTCGGCGCGTATGATCGCGTGATCGAAACCAATCGCAAGGCGATCGTGGCGGACGCGGAATTCTTGCGTCGCGAGGGGGCTTACAATTTCTACACGCTCTACCGCATTCATAATTATCACTTCTTGGTTTACGGAGCCATGTTTGACGGGCAGAGCGAACTAGCGCTGCGCACCGCGCGCGAGTTGGTTGGGCAGGTACCAGAAGACATGCTGCGGGCTCAAACCGATTTTATCGACGCATTCATTCCGACAGCGTTGCATGTTTTGGTTCGTTTTGGCCGTTGGGAAGATGTTTTGGCCGAACCCGAACCGGCCGATTATCTGCCGATGACAAGATCCACTTGGCACTATGCCCGCGCGGTGGCGTATGCGGCCACGGGACGCGTTGAGAAAGCCGAAGCCGAACAACGGGATTTTCTGAAAGTCCGCGCGACGGTCCCCAAAACCAGCATTCTGTTCAATAACACTTCGCACGATATTCTGGGTGTGGCCGAATCGATGATAGCTGGCGAGATCGCTTACCGCCGGGGCGAATTCGACGGCGCGTTTGAGCATTTACGTGAAGCGATCCGTCGCGACGACGCACTCAACTATGATGAACCGTGGGGATGGATGCAGCCGACCCGTCATGCGCTGGGTGCTTTGTTGTTGGAACAGGGCCGTGTGAAAGAAGCGGAGGCCGTTTATCGGGCCGATCTGAAACGACATCCCAACAATCCTTGGGCGCTGCATGGCTTGGCCGAATGTCTGCAACAACAAGGACGCACAAGCCAGGCCGCGGAGTTTCAGAAGCAGTTTGTCGCCGCGTCGAAACGAGCCGATGTAAATATCGACCGATCATGCTACTGTCGAATCGGAACGGCTAAGAAACAAAAATAGCCAACGATTCAAGCTCCGTTCCGTTCTCCCCCTCTAACTCCCCCTTGGCAAGCTTGGCAAGGGCGAGAACCAGAGAAAGCTAAACGCCAATTGCTAACGGCTAACCGCTGCCTATAGTGGCAATTCGGTCCGGCTTGTGAAACAATATCTAGACACCCTCCCCCACCCATCAATCCGCTCATGCAAGGAGCTTGCATCATGTCAAACCAGATCGACCGTCGCGAGTTTATTGGACAATCTTCTATCGCTGGCGCGTCCGTTGCGGCGGCCGGGCTGGCCATGGCGAGTTCGGCTCGCGCTCAGGATTCGGCCAATGAAAAAGTGGTGGTCGGAGTGATGGGAATGAGCCGCGGTCGCTCGCTCGCCCGCAGCTTTGCCAAGGCGAAGAATGTGGAAGTGAAGTACGTTTGCGATGTCGATATTACTCGCGCCGGAAACGCGGCCAAGGAAGTGGAAGGGATCGGCGTCAAACGGCCACAAGCAATTCGTGACTTCCGCACCATCTTGGACGACAAAGCGATCGACGTACTGATCTGTGCCGCTCCAAATCATTGGCATGCCCCGGCGACGATTCTGGGTTGCTCGGCTGGCAAGAATGTCTACGTGGAAAAGCCTTGCAGCCATAACCCGCACGAAGGTGAAATGATGGTCGCGGCGGCGCGGAAGCACAATCGCGCCGTGCAAATGGGCACCCAGCGCCGCAGCGCTCCGGGAACGAAGGAGGCCATCGAGCGCCTGCGAGAGGGAGTGATTGGCCGAGTTTATTTAGCGCGCGCCTGGTACAACAGCGCTCGTCCCACGATTGGCAAGAAAGACCCGTCCGATCCGCCCTCGTATCTGAACTATGAACTGTGGCAAGGTCCCGCGCCGCGGCGTCCTTACAAGAGCAACATTGTGCATTACAACTGGCACTGGAACTGGCACTACGGCAACGGCGAACTGGGCAACAACGGCGTTCACACGCTGGACCTGTGCCGCTGGGGTGTTGGAGTGGATTTTCCCACCAAGGCCACGTCGTGCGGCGGACGTTACCAATACGACGACGATCAACAGACTCCGGATACGCAGACGGTCTGCTTCGAATTCGAAGGCAAGCGGATGATTACTTGGGAAGGACTAAGCTGCAACCGGCACGGCAATGGCAAGTTCATTACCTTTTATGGCGAAGCGGGCGCGATGGAACTCGACTCCAACGGCAACCATCGCGTGTTCGACAACAAGGACAAGCTGGTCAACGAGTACAAAACGTCCAGCGTCGGCGATTTGGAACACATCGAGAATTTTCTCACCGCGATCCGCACCGATAAGCCGCTGAATCTGAATGCGGAGATCGCCAAGGGTCACAAGAGTACATTGCTGTGTCATCTCGGCAATATCGCCCAGCGGACGGGCCGAACGCTTCAATGTGACGCCAAAGACGGGCACATCCTTAACGATGCGGAAGCCATGAAGCTCTGGAAGCGAGACTACGAAAAGGGTTGGGAACCGAAAGTGTAGTTGGCGAGGAGACCGCAAAGCGATAGTAGTCAGCCAAGCTCGGCGCGCGGCTCACGGCAACGTTGGCCGTCCCGCCGCTGCCGCGCGGGCGGTGTTAGCCGGTTCTCCAAGGCGACCGGACTTTGGCGATTCGCAAGACGCATCGTGGCCCGTATCGATCCGTCGATTGCCGGAGTCCTGCCGCAGCTTAGCTGGCTCCGCTTGGGCCGCTTGCCGGAGATGCAGGTGGTGCTTGCGGAATTTTCCGAATTCCACATAGGCCAACAAGCGGCCCGCTAGTCGCCCCCAAGCTGATGGTCTCAGCGCGCCACCGATCAACTCGGCCGCGAAAACCGCCGGGCGGGAGAGCATGGTAGCCGCCCAACCGAAATGGGGCGCGTGTCGCCAAACCAAGCGCTCGCCGTTGCGCCCGCTTTCCAAGGCCGTGGCCGATTCTTGCGGCAGCTTGCGTGCATGAACGCGGCTCTCGACCGCCAATCGGCACTTCAGTTGAATGCCGTTCAACGACAACGCCAGATCCAGATCGCTCAGTGTCGTCCCGACCCTGGCCTCGAAGCCTCCGCATCGCATCACCGCCGATTGGCGATAAAAACCGGCCAGCAACGAGGGTCCCACGGGCTGTAGCCGGCGAGCTTTTTCGTGATCTAATTTCATTCCCGCGCCGCAAACGACACGTCGCCCGCCGAGCCCGGTTTGAAGTCCGGCCGTGAGGATTTCGTCGCGGGCGTCCGCGTTGACGACCAGTGGCGAAACCAGCCCGACGTTTGGGTCGTCAAACTCGGCAATCGCCGCATCGGTCCAGCCGCTTTCCACTTCAACGCCGCTAGCAAGAATGTGAATCAACGGGGACCGGGCCGACCAAATGCCCGTATTCAGACAGTCCACTTCCTTGGAATGGGCGGCGACTTCCAGATAGCGAACTTCGTCCGCCAATTCGTACGGATCGTCGTAGTCTCCCCGATGCACGACGATGACTTCACAGTCATCGGGACGGTTCTGCAACACGGAGACGAGCGTGGCTTCAAGCTGCTGGGCGCGTGAAGAGTGGGCGATGATAATAGAAAGGCGAGGCATTCGTTGGCCTTCCGTGGTCCGCGCGGCGGGTATGCACGACAACAAAAACTAGCGGTTCTTCACCCGCATGGATTTTACATCCTTCTTAGGAACCTATCCAGATAATTCGGCCACCGATTGACATGGAGTTTATTGGAAGCTCGAAAATTCACTAGCTATTCGCTCCTGCAATGCTAGCATTTTTGGTCGCGTTCAAACACACGATCGCGCGGATTTGTTTGGTTCGCGGAGGAGCGAACCACGACAAACGTTCAGGCTTCTTCGGCCCACACTTTGGCAATTTCGACCAGTACTTCCGCGGCCTGGACCATTTCGTCGAGACAGGCCCACTCCAGCGGCGAATGGATCTTGTGTTGCCCGGTGGATAGGTTGGGCGTCGGCAGTCCAAGTTCGGTCAGTTGCGAGCCATCGGTTCCGCCGCGGACGATGGTCAATTCGGCGTCGCGGCCGAGCCGCTGGTGGGCGGCTTTGGCAAACTCGACCGATCGCGGGTCGTCTCGCAGGCCATCCGCGATGTTCCGATACTGTTTACGAATCTCCACCGACGCGCTAATGCCCGGATGCTGTTTTTCAATTTCGCGAGCCGTGTCGCGAAGCAAGTCAGCTTGAACCGCCAGAGCGCCGGTGTCGAAATCGCGCAGCAAGACTTTAACCTTCGACTCGGCGACTCCACCGCCGATTTGATAGGGATGTAGAAATCCTTCCCGCTGGTCCGTCACTTCCGGAGCCATGGCGTCGCGCGGAAGGCGCGCCACGAATGCGCCCGCGGCGCGAATCGAATTGATCATTTGCCCCTTGGCAATCGAAGGATGAATATTCACGCCGCGGAACGTGATGGTCGCTAAATCGGCGGAGAACGTCTCGACATCGATTTCGTTGGCGCCTTGGCCGTCGAGTGTATAGCAAACATCGGCGGCGAGTTTCTTCAGATCGACGTGGTCGACGCCGCGCCCGATCTCTTCGTCGCAGGTGAACAGAACACGCACCGGACCGTGAACCAGATCCGGATGCTCCACCAAATAGGCGGCCGTCTCCATAATGACCGCGACACCCCCTTTATCATCTCCGCCTAGCAACGTCGTGCCATCGGTGGTGATCAGCGTCGATCCGTGCAGAGAGGCCAGCTCGGGATTCTCGTCCGCGCGAATAACCTGAGACGAATCTCCGGGCAAGACGAGATCGCCTCCTTGATAGTCGTGAATGACCTGCGGCTTCACGCCCGCGCCGGTCGTTTCGGGCGAAGTGTCCAGGTGCGAGTTAAAGGCGACCGTCGGTACGTTTCGGTCGGTGGTCGCCGGCACCGTGGCGTAAATCAATCCATGATCGTCCTGATGGGCGTCGGCCAGGCCCATTTCCTGAAGTTCTTGAACCAGGATCTTGCCCAATTCAAGCTGTCCCGGCGAACTAGGATAGTCGTCCACATCGTCGCGCGCCGTCGTGTCAATTTGTACATAACGCAGGAATCTCTGGAGCAATCGATCGCGGTTCATCTTCGGGTCTCTGTAGGGAATGACGGAACTTTGCGGAAAAATCGACCAATCTCACCACGCACACATTATCCGGCACGGCACGGTTTTGGTAGGCTTTAGGCATGATCTTGATTCGCGGACGGATTTGCAAAGGGGACAAGCATGTCACAGCCGGTTCAGTATTTGGTCTTTGACGTCGAGAGCGTAGCCGATGGAGACCTCGTTTCCAAGTTACGGTACACCGGCGAAGGCCTCGACGCGCAGTCCGCCGTTCGCCGATATCGCGACGAGTTGATTGCCAAATACGAATCCGATTTCATCCCCTACACCTTCCAAATCCCGGTCTCGGTGGCCGTCGCCAAGATTTCAGCCGACCTGCGGCTCGTGGATTTAGTCACGCTGGACGAGCCGGAATATCGGTCGCATATTATTGTCGAGCGCTTTTGGCGCGGCTGGGAGGCGTATAAGCGGCCGACGCTGGTCAGCTTTAACGGACGCACGTTCGATCTGCCGCTGCTAGAGCTGGCCGCGTTTCGTTACGGCATCCCGGTGCAAGGTTGGTTCAACATGCAGGACAAGAGCTGGGAGCAAAAGCGTAACCGCTACAACACCCATTCGCATTTGGACCTCTACGACGTGCTGACGAACTTTGGCGCGGCGCGGTTCAACGGCGGCCTCAATTTGGCGGCGAACATCCTTGGCAAGCCGGGAAAAATGGAAGTCCAGGGTTACATGGTTCAGGACATGTACGAAGAAGGCAAACTGGCCGAGATCAACGACTACTGCCGCTGCGACGTGTTGGATACCTATTTCGTTTTCCTGCGCGTGCAAGTGCTGCTGGGGAAAATTCAATTGGAGCAGGAACAAGAGATCATTGCCGAAACCAAGCAATGGTTGGAAGACCGGGCGGATGATTCGGAAGCCTACCAGATGTACCTCAACGACTGGGGCGACTGGCACAATCCTTGGACGGCTCCGGAGGAAGTGGCTGAAGAGGGCGTTGTGTAGCGACTGCTTGTGGTTTCTTTGTCAGCGTTTGCTGTCAATCAAGCGTGCTTCAATATGGGGTTGTAGAAAATGGCGGAATTAAGCCGCAACGTTGACCGCGTAGACCTGGCGAACGGTTCGTATGTCGAATACTACGAGTCACTTTTTGACAAGACACAGGCAGACGCACTGCTTGAGCAATTGTTGAGCGATGATTTTCCTTGGGAGCGCCAAGCAATTCGCGGGGTTCTCACCCGCCGCGCGAACGCCTGGTTTGCGAACGATTCACGTTTTGTGTACCGGTACACGGGGCAAACGTGGTCGCCTCACCAGTTCACGCCGGCAATCTCTGAAATTTGTGATCGCCTGGAAGAACTGTGTCATTGTGGTTTGAATTGCGCACTTGGCGCGCTTTATCCCGATGGGCAAGCTGCGGTCGGCTGGCATGACGACAACGACTTTCCAAGCTTGCCCGACACGCCCATCGCAACCGTTTCGTTTGGCTCGGAGAGACGGTTCAAGGTTCGCCGAAAAACTGACCACGAAGTAGTCGCGCAATATGACGTGACTCATGGCTCCGTCCTCATCATGGGCGGGGCTTTACAGCGACACTATGATCACGCGATTCAAAAGACGTCCAAAAAGGTTGGCCCGCGCGTCAATCTAAGCTATCGCAAGTTTCGTGTGCCGGGTGGCGAATAGTTTACAGGCGAGCAAAGTCAATCGCCAGCACGACAACCGACAACAATAAACTGCCACCGATCGCGGCCGCTACCGTCCCGATCGCCATGGACCGGCTTGTTCCGCCTACGTCGTAGCCGTAACTTCCTCCTGGAATCGCGAATGCCAATACTAGGATCGTGTGTGCGGTAACAGCGGAGCCCACCGACGTGCTGAACATGATCAGCGCGATACCCGTCATCACCCAAAAGCCCGTACGGAAGCTGAATTGGCCCCAGCGGAAACCACTTTTGGATTCTGGATGCTTGTAGGTCATCACGTCAATCCAAATAGACAAACTCGTTGCAATTCAGCAGAGCTAGGCAAAGATCGACCAGCGCTTGATCGACGTCAGACGGCGATGATTCTTCAAACAGCACCTGCGATCTTTTTGAATCGCCCTGATCCCCAAGCATCTCGGATTGCCGCTTAACAAACTCGCTCGAAGCGGCGATTTCGCCTGCCGTCGGCGGCCGTCCCAATGCGTGGAGGAAACAAAACCGTATTCGTGCACTGACGTTCTTTTCCCCGGAGGCGATGCTCATGGCTGACAATCGCTTAGCGATCTTCAATGAAAACTCGGAGTTGAGCATCAACAGGGATTGCGGCGCGGTCGTCGATTGGCTGCGTTGCGGGCAACTGGCGTTGGCATCCGGTCGATCGAACACTTCGAATATCGGATAGCGCAAGTTTCGCCGCGCGAACAGGTAAATGCTGCGGCGATGATGCTGGGCGGGCTGCCGTGTCTCGACCCATTGGCCTCGTAACAGCGTCGATTTCATCTCTGGCGGCAAGGGCGGTCGAATGCCCGGGCCACCTTGCCGAGTATTCAACAGGCCCGTGGCGGCGAGCATCGCGTCACGAATCACTTCGCCGTCCAGCCGCTGGCGAGGAAAACGTGCCAGCAGCCGGTTTTCCGGATCGATGGCTTGAGACTTCTTGAGCCGCTCGGCCGCGGACAGCCGCATGCCTTCGACCCACTCGGGCACGGACGCGCGGCTGGCTTGTCGATACGTCGCCGACGTGACCAGCAGGCGGTGCATCCGTTTGAGGCTCCATTGTTCACGAACGACTTCCGTCGCCAGCCAGTCCAACAAGTCGGGATGCGATGGTTCGTCGCCCATGACTCCAAAGTCGTTCGGCGTCCGGGACAAGCCGTTTCCAAAATGATATTGCCACAGCCGATTCGCCAGCACGCGGGTTGTCAGCAGATGATCCTCGCGCGTGATCCAGCGGGCTAACGCCGAGCGACGTCCGCTGGTCTTGTCGTTCGAGCCGGCCGTGCTGAACATCTCGTCCGCCGAATTGGCGATGCGAGGAAAACCGGGATCGACCCGCGGACCCTGGCGCTGCCAGTTGCCACGAACCATTAAGTAGCTGGCCTCATGAGATGGACCGCTTTCGTCGAGCACACTGAGCGACTTGTTCTTCTTCAGCTTGATAGCGGGCTGAAAGATTGCGCGTAGACGATAGAAATCAGCCTGGCTAATCGGATCGAATTTGTGGTCGTGACATTCCGCGCATCCCATCTGTAGTCCAAGCAGCGTCGCACTAATGGTCCCTGTCAATTCGTTCAGCACATTGTGCTGGCGCTCCTGCATCGAATTGATGTCCGGCATGTCGGGGCCGGAAAGGCAGAACGAGGTCGCAACGGCTGCTTGCTCGTCGTGGGGACGTAGTTCATCGCCGGCAATCTGCAACTGCAAAAACTGATCGTAGGGGAGATCACTGTTCAACGAGCCGATGACCCAATCGCGATAGCGCCATGCGCCGGCCCGCACTTTATCGTGCTCAAAGCCGTCTGTTTCCGCGAAGCGGGCCAGGTCCAGCCAATGCTGCGCAAACCGCTCGCCGTGATGAGGGGACGCAAGCAGCGAATCAACCAGCCGATCGTAAGCATCGGCTGATCGGTCATTGGCAAAGGCGTGAATCTGATCCGGGCTGGGCGGCAGTCCCGTCAAGTCAAACGAGAGCCGGCGAATCAATGTGATGCGGTCCGCGGGCGGCAGCGATTTGAGGCCATCCTCTTCGAGTCGCGACCGGATGAATCGATCGATCGGCGTGATGGATTCGGCACGCGCCACGCCGGGAAGTGGAGGCCGGCTTAGCTTTTGAAAAGCCCAATGGCCGCGATCATATTCCGTGATCGGTTCTTCATTGATCCTTTGGCTTTCGTCCGATCTGGCGATGGTCGCACCCAGAGCAATCAAGACCAACAGAAAATATTGAATGAAGTATCGCATGGACTTTTTTCTAATTGCGGGTCGGGTGACTGCAAGTTGTGGTTCGCTCCCCGAACCTAACGCCATGATCGCGGAGCGATCAGCGACAATCAAACTAAGCGACAATCTCGTGGACCACTTCGGCCTCGTTGGGTCCCGTCAACCGTTGGTCAAGACCGTTATGGAAAAACGTCAAATCGTTATGGTCCAATCCCAACAGTTCCAACAACGTCGCGTGGAAGTTTCGCACTGGTACCTTATCCTCCGCCGCGCGTAGGCCGATCGGGTCGGTCGCGCCGTAAGCCCTGCCCCCACGGATTCCCGCGCCGGCCAGCCACACGCTGTAGCCCCACGGATTGTGATCGCGCCCCGTTCCTTGTTCGCTCATCGGCATGCGGCCAAACTCGCCACCCCATATCACCAGTGTGTCGTCCAACAGGCCGCGCCGCCGCAGGTCGATCAACAATGCCGCCACCGGCTTGTCCGTCTTTTGGCAATAGCGGCCATGATTACTAGCCACGTTGTTGTGAGCGTCCCAGCCAACTGTGTCGCCCGAATAGAGCTGCACAAAGCGGACGCCCCGTTCGATCATGCGGCGAGCCAGCAAACAACGCTGGCCGAATTCGCGCGTCGTGCTGTTATCGAGTCCATACAGCCGATGTGTTTCCTCGGTCTCTTCGGCGAGGTTCACCAATTGAGGCGCCGCCAACTGCATACGAAACGCCAATTCATAAGCATCCATGCGCGCGGCCAGTTCATCGTCGCCCTGGCGGTCGAGCAGGTGCTGGCGATTGAGCTGTTGTAGAAAATCGAGCGTGGATCGCTGTTGTGTTTTGGAAATCGAGGCTTGCGGCCTCAAGTTAAGAATGGGTGTCGAGCCGGGCCGAATGGTCACGCCTTGAAAGGTCGCCGGCAAGTAGCCGCTGCCCCAAGCGGGCGGACCGCCTTTGACACCGCCGCCGGGGTCGGGCAGCACGACGAATGCTGGCATGTTTTGGTTTTCGCTGCCCAGCCCGTAGGCAACCCAGCTTCCGGCACTGGGCCGGCCCATCAGAATGCTGCCTGTGTTCATTTGATACACCGACTGCGGATGATTCACGCTGTCGCCGTGCAGGCTGCGGATTACGCACAGGTCATCGGCACACTCGGCGATGTGCGGCAGGAAGTCGCTGATTTCCAATCCAGACCGGCCCCGTGGACGAAACTTCTTGATCGGTGCCATGAGCGGATTCTTGGCCACGTCGCGGCGCGTCATCACCGGGCCGAAACTCTTGGGAACGGGCTGGCCCGCGTATCTGACGAGATCAGGCTTAGGATCAAACAGGTCGACATGGCTTGGTCCGCCGTGCATGAACAGCCAAATCACTCGTTTCGCGCGCGGCGCGAAGTGCGGCTCTTTTTCCGATTGAGGATTGGACGATGCGCGGGAAGCGTCGTCGGCTAGCAACGAGCAGGCGGCCAACATCCCTAGTCCGCCGCCGGCCGAAGCGAGGAATCGTCGACGGTCGGCCCCATTCTGTTTGGCGAAAGATGGCATTGGAAGCACCACGGGGAAGCAAGCAGTTTGTGCTTGATTATAGCAGAATGCCATCTGGATCGCGGCGTAAAATCGAATCCGAGAACGTCGCTTTTCGCCGGACTTGAGCTGACCATCCTGTCACTTTTCGCGTGAGCGGCCCGCGTTCATGATGGTGCCCTGACGCGATCCTGCACGGATGCTATCATCGGTGGAGCCAAACGAAAGTTTTCCATGTCATCGCCTGATCGTATTACGAGTCCAGATCACCCCGGGCTGAATGAGCTTTGTGCTCAACTGGTGGAGATGTCCGGGACACTGACTGACTGGGATGCGTGGTGTGGCGGACAGTTGGATCTGTGTGGCCGCCATGGCGTTTTTGAGTGGTTCGCGTCGGAAGCGTTCGGTGGGCAGGATTGGAGCGACCCGGATCTGATACGCGGATATCTGCGGTTGAGCGCCGCGTGCCTCACGACAGCCTTTGTCATTACGCAACGGTCGGGTGCCTGCCGCCGCATTTACGAATCGGACAACGAACCGCTCAAGGCCAGACTGCTACCCGATTTAACGAAGGGCAATTCGTTCGCCACGCTGGGCATCTCTCACTTGACCACAAGCCGCCGACACTTGCAGCGACCCGTGTTGCGTGCCGAAGAGTCCGACGACGGATTTGTGTTGGATGGATTTAGCCCTTGGGTTACCGGGGCCTCGGCTGCCCAGCACATCGTAACAGGTGCGGAATTGGAAGATGGCCGCCAGATCGTGACCGTGTTGCCGACCGACTTGCCCGGTGTTTCCAGTCCAGCGGCGGCTCAGTTGGTGGGACTGACGGCGAGCCAAACTGGCGAAGTCCGCTGTGACCGGGTGAATGTCGCACGAGAGTGGTTGCTGGCCGGTCCCGTCGAGAACGTGATGCGACAAGGAGTCGGCGGCAAGACGGGCGGACTGCAGACTTCCACTTTGGCGATTGGGTTGGCCGGGGCGGCGATTGAGTTGATCGAAACCGAGGCCGAGCGTCGGCCGGACCTGGAGGAAACTGCCCAAGTGCTGCGTGAGCAACAGATTTCATTACGCAATGATCTGCTGGCCATGGCCGAGGGGAATCAAGTATGCACCAACGAGCTGCTGCGAACGCGGGCCAACAGTCTGGTGTTGCGGGCGACGCAAGCAGCACTGGCGGCGGCCAAGGGGACCGGATATGTGGCCAGCCATCCCGCTGGCCGCTGGTGCCGGGAAGCACTATTCTTCCTGGTATGGAGTTGCCCTCAGCCGGTGATGGCGGCGAATCTTTGTGAATTTGCGGGTATCAATCAGTAGATGATGAGGCTTAGAGGATGGCGGAAAAGACGGACGTCACATGGCATGATCATCAGGTCTCGCGCGAGCAGCGCGAACGGCTGAATGGAAACGAAGGCTGTGTCGTCTGGTTTACGGGCCTCAGCGGCAGCGGCAAGAGTACGGTCGCCAATTTTGTGGATCATAAGCTACACCAACTGGGGGTGCACACTTTTGTCCTGGACGGCGACAACATACGCCACGGCATGAATGCTAGCCCCGCGATGTTGATCGAAGAACATGGTGAGCCGTTTGCCAAAAGATTTGGACTCGGCTTTTCCGCAGAAGACCGTGAAGAGAACATCCGCCGCATCGGCGCGGTGGCCGGACTGTTTTGCTCGGCGGGAATCGTGACGTTGACCGCGTTCGTCAGTCCGTATCGCCACGACCGTGATGCCGTTCGTCACCGAGTGGAATCGGCGGGGAAAAAGGGCGATTTCGTGGAAGTATTCGTGGATACTCCGCTGGAAATCTGTGAGCAGCGCGATCCGAAAGGACTCTACAAAAAGGCGCGCGCGGGTGAACTCACTGGCTTCACCGGCATTGATGCACCCTACGAAGCGCCGGCCGATCCCGAAGTTAGACTCGCCGCCGGCCAGCGGTCGGTCGAAGACTTGGCCGAAGACGTCGTAACTTATTTGCGGCGGGTTGGTAAGCTGGGGCAACAGTGCTAGCGAGGCAGCGGCGACGACCCGTGCGAACGATCGATGGGACATATCCATTCGTTCACGTTGATGGTCCACGTCGGCCCGGCGGCGGACGTGCCAATCGATCGCTTGGCTTCGGCCGTTGGGTAGCCGCGCCGATTGTTTTCACTAAAGAGGATCAAACCGTCTGCTTTCATGTTGACAGAGATCACATCGGCTTCTTAGATTAGTGGAGAAGGCAAACAGTTGTGAGCCTTTCCCTTCTACTAACTGCGTTGCCTTCACCCCACCTAGCAACGCAAACGGACGCACGGATGGAGATACTAGGATGATTCAGTCGACTGTTGAGGACATAGCGCAGCGCGCTCAAAGCGCACTTGCGGAGAGTCCCATTTACTTATTGCGGCAACTAGACGTCGAGCAAGTGGAAGGCCGGTTGTATTTGTCAGGCCGCGTTGACACCTACTACCACAAACAACTGGCTCAAGAACTCGTGCGAGCTGTCTCTGGCGACATGCAAGTCGTTAATTCGGTGGATGTCGAGTAGCAGCGAGCGGCGCGGCGGCGTGGAACGTTTTGGGATTCACGGGTGTCGCGAGCCACAAGTTTTCGGTCCCTTGGCATGCGGGCCGAAGCATCTATTCAGGGCGTTCGGCATACTGCCTCGACCCGTTTTGGCATATAGCTCCAGCGAATCGGATACATGTTAGTCATATAATTCGAACAAGATCTTCGCCTCTTGAACGCGCGTAGATTCAATGTGACGCCGGAACCTGCAAGCCTGACCATCCGTTCGCCCTCCTTCAACGTGCCCCACCAAGCCGTTGTCGCTCTTGCTTTGGCGTCGGTTATGGCGCACTATTAGGGGGTCCGTGGGGCCCTCCGGCAGCAATGCAAAACAAATTGAGACGTCGTCAAATATTTCTTGTTCTTGAACACTTTGGTGCTTCAGAATGTCGAACGAACCATCACCTGAAGGACTGTCAGTTCACGATGCCGAGTTGATCGGTGGACTGAGGGGCAAATTTGAACGGCAGTGGGAGTCGCTGTCCGAGCCAAAAGTCGACGCGTTTCTTAGCAGTCAAGATGTCGAGCAGTCCGGCCTCGAAGAAGCCAGTCGCACCGCGCTGTTGACCGCTCTGCAAGAAGCCGATACCCGGCGGCGACAGAATAGCGCCACCATCACGGCGACCGGTAGTAACACGGACCGGCCCGCGCCGGATCTGGCCCCAGACAAGAGTGTTGCCGACACCATCGATGCAACCATCGATCTTGAGCATTCAACCGTTCCGCATGCCAGCGGGTTCGTCCCTCCAAAGCCCTCGCAGAGGACGGCGGACGGAATTCTCGGCCGGTTTAAAGATTACGAACTGCTCGACGAAATCGCGCGGGGCGGAATGGGGATCGTCTACAAGGCGCGGCAGGTCAAGCTGAACCGTGTGGTGGCGATCAAAATGATCCTCACCGGACAACTGGCGTCGGACGATGAAGTGCGGCGATTCTACACGGAAGCCGAGGCCGCGGCCAAGCTAGACCACATCGGTATCGTACCGATCCACGAGGTTGGCGAGCACGGTGGACAACATTACTTTTCGATGGGTTACATAGACGGCGGAAGCCTCGCGGAGCATGCTCAAGGCGGCCCGCTGCCGCAACGCGAAGCCGCCGATCTAGTGTGTCAGGTTGCCACGGCCGTGCACTACGCTCATGAAGAGGGCATTGTGCATCGCGTCCTGAAGCCGCGAAACATCTTGCTGCAGAAAACCTCCTCGGGTTCGGTCATTCCCAAAGTCACCGATTTTGGGCTGGCGGCGAAAGTCGAAGGAGACCACGAGCTGACCGCCACCGGCCAAGTCCTCGGCACGCCCAGTTATATGCCTCCCGAACAGGCGGCCGGACGAATCAATGACGTCGGCCCACACTCGGATGTCTACGCATTGGGCGCGGTGTTGTACCGCCTGCTGACAGGCAGGCCGCCATTTCAATTGCCCAATGTCGTGGAAACAATCCGGCAGATTTTGGAGAGCGACCCCGTTTCTCCCCGCCTGCTCAATCCGGGCGTCGATCGCGACCTGGAAACCATCTGCATGAAGTGCCTGGAAAAGGATTCGGCCAGCCGCTACGAATCGGCGGCCGAACTGGCGGCGGAGCTGCGGCGATATCTGGAAGGCGTGCCAATTCAAGCGCGCCGCATCGGCCCTCTCGCCCGCTCGTGGCGCTGGATCAAACGCAAGCCGATGGCCGCCGCGCTGTGCGCGGCGATCGCCGGCTTGGTGATTCTGATTCCCTTGTTCGTGATGATCGCCCAGCGTGCCGGCGAAACTCGACGAATTTCCGAACTGAACAATCAAATCGAGTTGGGCCTGGATGACGTCGAATTGTCCAGTTCATATCTCGAGCGGATGGACGCCCTGGTCGGCGACCTCGCGGAACACTCGCCCGAACTCGGTGAAGAGTCAAGCCAACGCCTTAACGATCGTTTTGTCGCTGGAATTCGGTCCGAGATTCGGCGGCCGAAACTAGAGGAAGAGCAGATCGAAGCGATTCGTAACATGATCGCCTTGGTGGAAAGCCGGAGTCCGTCGATCGTTGGCGAGTTGCGAGAACAGTTGCGCAGACGGCAGTCGGATTTTGAATCCGTGTTCCATCAGATGCCGCCCTTTGCGAATTTGCGCTCTGTCTTCCGGCGGAGCGAAGTGAAACCGAAGGACGAAGGGAAGGCGATTCTAGCGATCCCCGATAAGAACGTACGTATCTCGACGGTAATTACGTCCATATCGAGCGAGGGTCACGTGCAACTCGAAGCCACCTTTGGTCCCCAGTGGCAGCAGCACCACCGCCTCGGTGTGGCGGTGAACCATGCCCGCAAGCAAGGATACGAGTTTCTGTTGCTCGTCGAACAACCCGCGGACCGAAATGAAGGCGAGGAAGAGACATTTCAATCCGTCCGCGACCGTGACGGCAGCTTTACGCTCTCGATCGAGCGCAACGGCTTACCTCTATTGCGGCGAGAGATTCATCATTCCAAAATTGCCAGCGGGCCGCTGACCGTGCGCGGCACGCGCGAGCGCGGCAAGCTGACGATTCAAATCGGCTCGTTGCGGGCGAACGAGTTTCGGGACCCGTTTCCTCTTGGCAGCGCGCGAATTGGCGTGTTCGCTTTGGTTTGGCCCACGGGACTTGACGTCGTCGATGTACACGCCCGTCGCCGACAAACGCCCGCTCAGACAAGCGCGCTCGAACAAGGAGATGAACTCTACGACCAAGGCCGCTATTCCGAAGCGATGGCATTCTACCAGGAGCAAGAGCGAGAGACGGAAGACATTGAATTCAAGCAAGAGGCACTCTACAAGCAGGGTACGTGCCTTGTGCAACTGAACCGCATCGATGAGGCGGCGGACACCTTTAGCCAGTTGATCGCGGCGTCGAATGATCGCTGGCCTCCGCTCGCCGGCTGCCAACTTTGGATGTTGCGACTGCGACAAAATCGGCAAGCAGATGCCGACGCGATCTACGATACACTTTCCACGCGATTCCGCTTCGAGCAACTTGCCGTTTTGATCCCCGACGAAGTTCGCGGCGAAATCCTCGAAACTTATCGCAACGATTTCAGAACCATTTCGTCGGTGTTGCGTTACAACCCGAATCTGGTGCGGAACATGCAGCGTTTGGCCGCCGTTGATCGTTTGCTTTCGGCGGATGGCAAGGGCGACGTGTTTACTCAAATGGAGGTGTCCCGCGCGTACCGCATGATGGGAGATCTGGACAGCGCCTTGGCCGTTGCCGAGAGACTCGCTCAAGGCAGCGATAATTCGACAGTTCTGCGCCATTACTCGCGATTGCTGCGGTTGACCGGCCAGCCTGATCTTGCCAAGAAAATGATAACCCAGATGTTCGCCGCCAATCCGAATTTCTACTCGTCCAGGAAGACCGAAATGCGAGCGGAACTTGCTCGCGCGCACGCGGCGCTTAAGGAATGGGATCTATGCGAGGCGGTGGTGGACGACGCGTACCGCCTGCATCGTGACGTGGAACGGCTGCGGCCAGACAAATTGACGTACTTTGCGCTGATGAAGGGGTTTTTGCTCGAACGCCGCGGCGCGACAGCTCAGGCCAAGCAGATTTGGCTGGAATCATTCAAGGCCATGCAGCCGGCGCTCCGCAAATACGACGATGCGCCTCGGACGGACGCCGTGAATATGTTGATCCTCGGGTCGCTCGCCGATGCCTTGGAGGACGAGGACGCGCAACTGTTTTTCTCGAAATTAGTTTCCAGCAGCGACGGAAACCCAGTGGTACGAATGGCGCAGGGCATTATCAGTCGCGAGGCGATGGCCGACGCGTTTCGAGGGATGTGGCGTACGCCACGGGGCCGAAAATATGCGGAGGCCTTCGCGTTCGAAACACTGAACATGCAGCAGCGCGTCAAAATACCGCTGGTCTTGGCCGCGATCGCCTATATCAGCCAGAACGGCATGCAAGGCGACGTCACGGCCCAGCAGGATCAACTACTATTTGACGCGGCAGGAATGGTGTTCGACAACTTTTTTCTCGACGGAACCTTTTTGCCGGCACACGCTGCCCAGTTGAGTCTCACCTGGCGCGGCACGACCAACTTGTTCGGCTGGGCCGGGGCCGCGCCTTCGCTCCCCAAAGACTTCCGTGGCCACGTCGCCTATATTTTTGCGCATCGATACCTGCGTTTGAAGCGAGTGCCCCAAGCCACGGAGTTTTTCAAGACGGCCATTCGTGACGCGAAGCCCGACTCACTGCTTGCGCGAATCGCCGCCGCGGACTTGGAACTGCTGGAAGGCGACAAGGGGCGGCTCAGCGTTTCTACCTCGCTGCCCGAGCCGGTTGAAGTAGTGGTCCATGGCGAGGATCAAGAAGTCGCCAGAATGCAGATCATGAAAACGGGCGAGTTGGAATTGCCGGTGGGCCAGTACACGCTGGAACTGGCCAAGCCGCGTGACGACGTCCGCCTTTCGAAGACGAACATTCGTATCACTGCGGCCAGCAAGCAAGTTGTCGACCTGCAATGGTTATGGCAACCGGACTTGCAAAGCGTGCCGCTGCCAGGCATCGTTCCTCATCCCGCGCGAACTGCCGTGGGAGGCAGATGGCAGATGCAGTTTCGATATCCCGATTCGACTCCGGCGGCCGTGGTGTGGAGCGCGGATGGAAAGTTCGTGGCGGCAAGCTCGGCGTTGGGATCGATTTGGATTATCGACGCCCAGACGATGGAAACCGTGCGGCTGCTGGCCGGGCACACGCACGGTGTTCTAAATATGTCCTGGTCACCTGACGGACAGCGGCTGGCGTCGGTCAGTTGGGACCGGACCGTACGCATCTGGGACACGCAAACCGGGGCGACGATGCGCGTCATGAAGGATCACATGAACGCCGTAATGGATGTCGCTTGGTCGCCGGACGGATCACAACTGGCCAGTTGCGGGAATGATAAGACGATTCGTATTTGGGACGCGCGAGGCGTGGCGGTGCAAAAGTTGGAAGACACGGAGTCGGAACTCGGGGCTGCTCACATGCGGGCAATCTCCTGGAGTCCGGATGGGCAATACATCGCCGCCGCCAGCGCCTCGCCGAACCCCGGCGGATTGCTGCGAATTTGGAGCCTTGCGGATGGCGAACGCGTGCAAATGCTCGAAACAGGAAGTGATCTGCTCCAGGTAGTCGCCTGGAGCCCGGACGGGCAACGAGTGGCGGCGGGGGGGTCGGCAAGCACTGTGCACATCTGGCGCACCGACGACTGGCGGGCGTCGACCGTCGAACCTCCGCACCCAAGCCGCATCGTGGGACTCAATTGGAACAAACCTGGCGACCAGCTCTTCTCTGCTTCGGTCGGTTGGCACATCAAAGTATGGGACGTGGATGATTTAACGAATCCAATCCACGAAATCGGCATTACGAGCCTCAATGCCATGGATGTAAGTGAACAGGGAAGAATCACGGCGACACGAGGTGATCGCTTGCTATCGTTTGCAACAATCGGCGAGCCCGATGTGCGGACGATCGGAATGGGCAATGCCGAGATCGTGGCGCTCGATGTCAGCCGCGACGGGCAACACACCGTGGCGGGAGGGATCGATGGCGTGTTGCGAGTTCTCGATCGCCATGGCCAGGTCGAGTTGTCGCGCACGTCGGAGAAAAGTCGACGGTTCTTCGACGCCCGCTGCAGTCCCGATGGTCGCCATTGTGCCTACACCCTTCAGCAGGACGGTCGCATCTACTTGCTTGGCCTGGATAACGACGATGAATCAGTACTCCAAGACGATGCGGCAGTTCATTCATTTGCGCTCGCCTGGAATCAAGTGGGCGATCGGCTGCTGGTAGGACATAGCAAAGGTACTGCCCGGATTTGGAATGCAAACGACGGGACCATCGAAAAGGTACTCTCCGGACATCGTGGCAGCGTCACTCAGGTCGATTGGTCGACCAGCGGGCTGCTCGCAACGGCCGATGATGATGGCCTCGTCCGCGTATGGAACGAGCAGGGGGCGATCCAGCAAGAGATTCCCATCGAGCCCATTGTCCGCTTGCAAGATCTCCGTTTCAGCCCCGATGGCCAATCGATTCTGGTGATTAACGCAAACGGCAAGGTGAGCATTTTTGGTGTCGATGGTTTACCGGCTGCCGAGGTCGCCCGTTCTGGCGGTGAACGGTCGGCGGTCTGGTCGGAAGACGGCCAGCGATTCGTCACCATCGGCAACAATGGAATCGTAAGAGTCCGCAATCGATCGGGAGAACTGTTGACGACCCTCAAGGGTCATCGCGGTCGCGTGAATGCCATCGCGTTCGATCCAGCCACCCGGCGGTTCATCACCGGTGGCGAAGACATGTTGCTTCGCCACTGGGAATTCGACAAGGAAGTTCCCTCTCGGTTGACCGCGGTCTTACCGGGCGGCACGGCGGCCACTTTCAATGGCAGTGGCCAGTTATTGCTCGCCGACAAAGCGGTCGATGATTCTCTTGTGTATACTATCGAAACCGCGCAAGGCGGGCTGGAATTGCTGCGTCCCAGTGAGTTCCACCAACGATACAAACTGGCCTGGCCCCCCGCGAGTGACAGCCAGCCAGCCGCCGTCCAGCCAGCCGATCCGAAGGAAGACGCGGAAAAGACGGACGCCGACGACTGATGAAACCACCAGCCAAGGAAGCTCTACGCTGGACGATTTCCGCGGACAGCTACAGTGAGTTACAGTAGATGAGAACAAGTATCGCAGGGATGTTCATTGTTCCGCTCGCACCGCTGTTGTTTTTCTACCCGGCACCGGTCAGCGCCGACCCGGGGACGGACAGCGGGCCGCCGCTACAATACAAGGCACCTCAACGCCTGGCGCTGCTGGAAGACGACGAGATCAACGAAAGCAGCGGGCTGGCGCGCTGTGTATCGCGACCCGGCACTTACTGGACGCACAACGATTCGGGCGACCGGCCACGCTTGTTTCTGTTCGACGAAGCGGGCAAGACTTTGGCCACGTTTGACGTCGCCGGAGCCCGCGCGACCGACTGGGAAGACATGTGCTCGTTTCGTTATCAGCAAACCAATTATTTGCTAATTGGCGACGTGGGGGACAATGCGGCGCGGCGCCAGAGCGTCAAGTTGTACCTCGTCGAAGAGCCGTCCGAGAGCCGTCTGGCAAAGCCGCTGGGTGGCAAGTTGGCAGTCAAGCAAACGATTGAGTTCACTTACGAAGACGGGCCGCGCGACTGTGAATCGATCGGCTTCGATCCTCGCGGCGGCGAGATCTACCTGGTGAGCAAAGAGGTTGCCATGGAGTGTTCCGTCTATCGCCTGCCACTGTTCGGCAACGACGACGGGCAGGTGCGCGTCGCGAAAAGGGTAGCCCGCATTGAGGTGCCGATCGCCGTGGCGATGGACATTTCGCCCGACGGCAGCGGCCTCATCGTGCTGACCTATTTCGAGGCCTTCGAATTTCGTCGTCGCGGAAAGGAATCGCTGGCGGCCGCCTTGCGACGTCCGGGCCGGCGGCTGACGATGCCGGTACGCCGGCAGGGAGAAACCATTTGCTACGGTCACGACGGCCGCTCGCTGTTCTTAACCAGTGAAGGTGTAAGGCAATCCATCTGGAAAATCGAGCCCAAACCCGCGCATGACACTTCGCCAAAGCAGTAGTCGAAAGCGCGGCCGAAATATCGAATATCGAACACGGAATGATGAAGGAAGCAGTAAAAAAAGAACCCCCTGTGGTCCCCCTTGGCAAAGGGGACAAACATAGAGACGCGAAGGGAAGTCCCGCACCGAGGGGGCTCAAAATCGGTGCATTTTCTTCGTCGGCGATTTGCAGTCGTTGCGTCGCGTTCGAATCCTAGTGCGTTGTCACAGCTAAGAATTAGGGTTAGTTGAGTTCGTCAGGGGTGCCACTGGCGTCTCGCCAGTGGACGCTACGAGCACGGGCAAGATGCCCGAGGCACCCTAACATCAAGCTGTGACAAAGCCTAGCGTTTGGCGGTTAGTCGGCCGATCGAAAATGAGCGCTCGATATGCGTAACGTTCCCTTGAATGTCTTTCACGGAGACCGTAATCGTGCCGTGTGAAAGCTGGTTCAGCGGCGATGCGAGCTTCCACTCCCACACGCCGGGATGCGTGTTCTTAAAATGGCTGGCAAGATCCTCGCCCGCGGCAATGTCATTCACGGCGAAGTCGGCGACAATTTTCAGGCTGGCCTCATTCAGGCCGCTGTAGTAGTCATGCATGCCGATCGTGATTCGATCTAGGCGATCGTTCACGCCCGCTCGCGGTGAAGACAGAGTTAACGTGGGCCGCAGTTCATCCAGGAACCAGCCTCCCTGTTCGTCGCGGCTGATGGGGCAGCCGAGATCGATCCAGCGGGCGATCGTCAGCTTTTCCTTATCGGTCAGCGGCGGTACGCCCGAGTCAGGCGGCGGCATGATCGTGCCCACGAAGTCGATGTCGGCTTCGTTGGGATTGGCACCTTCGGGCAGCGAATCGGCGTCGCCCGGAATTCGCTCGGTCGGATGGTCGTCGTTCGTCCAACCGTCCAGCCGACGACCGAAAACTTTCCACGTCAGCAAACTGCGGCGCGATTGGAACTTGCGAATGTAGCGGGAAGCGTTCGATTGCCGCCAGGTTTGGTTGCGGATCACTGGCTTGCGACCATATTTCGCTCGCGAGTCATTCGCCAAGCGATGGTAGGTGTTTTCGTAACCGCCGACGATCTCTTCGTCGTCGAGCACCAGTTCGGCGGCGGGCTTGCTCTTGCCGCTAGTATGGCACTTCACACAGGAACGCTGAAAAATCGGCTTGATGTCGCGGTAATATTCAACATCCACCGCACCGGCATCTTGCTTGTGGGCCACGAGTTTGTCTTTCTTGCCGCGAAGAAGCAACGCGGCCCGCTCGGTCAGATCCACAATTCGGTAATCGTCGCCAGCGGCCGCCGTAAGATTGAAATCCAACCCTTTCTGCGCATGCGCATGACAGCCGCCACAGTTGTAGCGGACTTCGCCGGGACGAACCTGATGCCAAGTTTGCGACATGTTCAGGACAAGTCCGTCGCGATCCAGCGTCTGAAATGTAAACGGTACATCGGCTGGTATCTTGGCCAAGAAACTTGTATCCGGGTTGCCTTCCGGGTCGAGGATTTCCTTGCCGCCGGCATCCTGCTTGCGCAACGGAATCTCGCCGAGGATGCGCAGCCGTTCATTGGCATGATTCATGAACGAACGGCCATTGGCGGGGCCGTAACTGAAGTGCGAAGTTGGCTCCATCGACAGGATGCGCACCGCGTAAATATCGTCGTTGCTGTACGTGCCCGCGTCGGCTCCCTGCGTGGTCCAATTCGAACTTGCGCCGTTCTGCGAAGTATTGAAAGGATCAAGGCCGTCGAATGTCCGCGCGCCATGGCCCGGCGACGTGTTACGTTTGAAGAAACTTGATGTGCCGACCAATCCGAACGGCGTACCGGCGGACAACTCCTTGTGTGCCGAACCGTCGTTAGGTAGCCAGGCCAAGGCGGGTGGTTTTGGCACGCCATAGATTTCCCGGTAAGCCACCAGCGGTCGCGGTTGCATCTCGTTGTATTTCGGGTCGTTCTTGATCAGTACAAGCTCTTCATGGCTTTCGACCTTCTTGCCGCCGGGGATGCGGTAAATGCCGCCGTCGTAACGCGGCGTTCGCACGGGCCGTGTCAAATCGTTGGCGGGACCGGAGGTCCAGACCAGCAGCAAATCATTGTCAGGCGCGGCGCTGGGATGTGTTACCTTGCCGCTCCATTGGCCATCGTCTTGCCGGTCGGAGGCTTGATCGATTCCGAACGCGAAAGCGGTCAGCCCATCCAGTCCCTTGGGTGAGAAGCCCACGGACGTCAAACGGGGCTTGCCGTTTCCATGTCTCCCTTGACGAAAGCGAGGATTCGATTCGTGCCGCGGATTGGGATCGCCAAACGGCGCGACGCCCGCCGGCGGCTTGGGCGGCAACGACCAGAAACTGCCAAAGCCGTTGTTGTTTTGGTTGTAATAATGTTCAACGACGACTTCGCCCCGCGAGAGTTGTGTTTGAAAATGAAAGGCTGTCGCGGGGGCGAAGGCGCTCACGAGCGGTTCCCAAGCGGTTCCGTCGGGTCGAATTGCCCACAATCCCCACAGCCGCTGGTCGCGCAGCCCTTGCGATTCATAACTCGAAAACATCACGCGCCCGTCGGACATCACGGTCGGATGCAGCGCGCTGCCCAGATTGAGATGGCCCACGAGTTCCACGTTCTTGCCATTGTCGTCCATGACGAACAACTGCAGATTCGGAAAAGTGTATCCCTTGTTGGGAAGAAAACCGTTCCGGCTAGAGGTGAAAATGACCTTGCCGTCGGGCAGCGGGCACGGACCCAAATTGAAAACGCCATAGCCGAGATAAGTTTCCTCGCGGCTGGACGGCTCCACGGGATTCTTCGACCACTTGGTAACGCCCGTATTCGGAGTAAATTCCTGCTGCGTCAGCCGGACGATTTCTCGCGTCGCCACGTGAATCTTATAGATATCCGCGCCCGCCTTGCTGGCGTTGCGACGTTGCCGGTTGAGCGCGGCGGGCCGCAAGTCGTGAAAGTAGGAATAGTAAACCCACTGGCCGTCGAACGACGGGTAGGGATCGACGACCGCGCCAACGCCGCCCGTTACAAGGACCTCTTCCGACCCATCGGGGTGCAACAGCATCAAATCCGCGCCCGGTTCCATCTGAATCGGGTCCTTGATTTCCGGCCAGCGCGTGTTCTGTTCGTCCCCATATCTCGGGGCACGAACATAAACGATATCGTATTCGTGTTTGGATTCGGCCGCGTAAGTAGGTGCCGAAAGTCCCATGGGGACGAAACAGGATCCGATCAAAAGTACAATGCTGACGGCGCGCGGACAGGTTGTCATGCTGGTCTCCTGATAATCGCTGTTCTGGATGTGGGCCGATTCTATCACGAGTTCGTGCCAGAGACACTCGATGCCGAGTTTCGAACGCCAGATTCTCCGGAACACGGCGAATAGGGGTCCATAAATAGAACTCTCCCTCGTCGGCTAATATTCTGGTTGCCCAATCGAAAGACTTTCCCACATGTTCAAGTGTCACAAGCCGTTATTCGCCATTCCCCTGCTTCTAGGCGTCGCGGGGTGCGGTGCCGATGAAGAGATATCAGGCAACCCAACAAGCGGTACAACACCGGCCATGCGGAAGTCTGAGTCGACAAACGATGAGCCGAAGGAGAGCGTTTTGCTCAGGCAAGAAATGATCGATGCCAGCGTTGAGATGCTGCTGGCTCAGCAACCGGATGCTGATCCCAAAGAACTGAAGGGGCAAATTCAAGGGACCCTCGACACGGAAATAGAAAAGATCCGCAAGCACTATCCTGAATTCTTGAATCTGCCGACGGAAGTCGAAAAGAGCCTGCGGTCCGGCACTCCCGCTCAAGGCACCGACAAACGAATTGCCGATGCCGAACAGATACTGCAGCAGTTGCAAACTCCTCTTCCCGGCCTTGCCAAAGTGATGCTGTCGCAACATAACGCCGGCACGCTCTCGCCCGGTCGCACTGAATTGCTCGCGCAGATGATGGTTGGCGTCGTAAAGGCGGTCGAAGCCGCGCTGGAATAGGCGGAAAGGGATTCGTTCCCAAGAGTGCCAGTTCGAAATTGGTGTACGGGCCGCGCGATTTTTTCACCGATGGCGGCAAATAGCGACTCTAGGTGGATTGCGTGGTTGCCTCATGGCGGAGCGCTGGATTGCCATATCTTGGCGACAGAATAGGCCGCATCCAGTGGCGACGCGAATTGCTGGTGAGTCCGATCCAGGGCAATGAATCCGTCTGCCAGGGCGATCAGCAATCGGCTCGGGGGTGCAAAATGGGCCTTGTTCCGTAATTCCGGCCCCTGGTACACTCGCCGCGCGGATCGAGCCGGCGGTCGCCCGGTAGGTTGGGCGTGGCGGTTGGTATCTCCGTAAGTTGCTGGTAAATAATGGCTTGTCGCCTTGAATGCCGATTTCGATAGGAGACGATTAGGCGAGCAGGTCCAATTATGCGGGAGCCGGCAATAATCAACGCCGGATTCCCCGAATCAAAAGTGTTGCAACGGGATTCGGTGCTTCTAGAATGGAATTTGAGGAGTACTCGTTTCCCTCATCTCGTGCCAAGGAAGGTGTTTGCTATGCGAGTCGCGTTGACCTTAGTCGTTGTTTTCACTTGTATTGTTATTGCAGTCTTCAGTGTCCGCACCGGGCACACCCAACCACTCGATCAGCAACCCGCCCGTTACGACGGCGGGGGACTGAACCCTTCGGATCAATTGATCGCCTTGTCGTCCGATGCCGACAAGCTCAATCAACAAGTCACCTTGATCGATCCTCGGGGCCGAGTGATGAGCGTGTATCACATTAATCGCCAGACCGGCGAGATCACGCTCAAAGGTGTTCGGAAGTTCGACTGGGACCTGCAAATGGAAGATTTTAATGGCGTAAGCCCCTCACCTCGAGAGATTCGCTCGCTGCTTCAGCAGCGTTAGTACTCGTCATCATGGCGGTACCAACCTGATAAGCTTGCGGCGCGTCCTCCTGGTGCAAACTCGGAGCACCCTTGATGGCCGACAATCTTATCGCGTTGGATAAAGCTGCCCAATTGCTAAATACCACCGAGGACGAACTTCTCGAGTTGCGAACTCGTGGCGAAATCCACGGGTATCGCGACGGAGCAAGCTGGAAGTTTAAGCGAGACGAGATTAAGCGGATCGCCGAAGAACGCGGGATTCAGATTCCCGAAAACGACTCGCTCAGCGATCTCGACTTGGCCATCGAAGGCAGTGGCATCAATCTAAGCGATTCCAGCTTTGGACTCGACGGCGACCTGGGTCTTTCTTCCAATGCCGGTTTCGTGGATTTGGGTGACGACCAGCCGATCGATTTGTCGGAAGAAATCGAACTCGTGGACGACGACGACGACGTCGTTGACCTCGGTTCCGACATCGGCTCGGTGATCGACCTCGACGAAGAAGGAGAAGAGACGCCCGAACTCTCGCTGGATTTGCCTGATTCCAGCATTGAAGACATGATCGAGTTGGCCGACGACGAAGTCGCGGCGACTCCATCGGAAGAACCTGCCGCCACGATCCCGCCCGATCAAGGCGATGACATCGATGACTTGTTGGTCGACATTGAAGATCTGGACGTCGGTGATGACGGCGCGGGCGACGAAGTCGAATCGATCTTGGTTAGTGAAGAAGCACTGGGCCATTCGGGCGAAACCACGTCCAGCACCATTATTGGAAAACGACAAAGCCTCGAAGCCGACAGCGATATGGAACTGGCGGACGACATCGGTTCCAGCAGCAAAGTGGAACTCGACTCCGCGAAGGCTCCCGGTGAAATCAATCTAGTCGCGGGCGGTTCCAGCGTGATCGACACGAATACGCCGGACGCGGAACCTGTCGACGCCGGCACCGAGGAACTCGAGGCGGTTGACCTTGACGGGTTGGAGTTATCCGAGCCGGAAGAAATTGCCGAGTCGGCGGATAGCCCTGTCGACGAGTTGCAAGTGGAAAGCGCGTTGGATCTTGGCGATTTAGAAGAAGAGGTGGCTGGCGACGATTTAGAACTAGACCTATCGAGTTCCTTGGAGCTTTCCGAGCCATCAGGAACGATCAGTGAAGAGGCTGCGAAAGCGGAAGAGTCGAGTCCCGAAACGCTTGACTTCGGAAGTGATCTTGAACTGTCGGCGGAAAGCGGCGCCGACCTTGTCCCGGCGGTCGAAGGACTAGGCGGGGATTCCAACGTCTTGGCGGGCGAAGAATCGGAAGGCACCAGCGGATCCGATACTGGCAAGCTGCTGGCGGATGGCAGCGACGCGCCGTCGGTCAGTGATGATGATCTTGAGTTGGCCCTGGATAGCGAAATGATGCTCGGCGACGATGAAGAGGTCGAACTGGAAGAATTGGAAGGGGCTGGTTTGTCGGACGATCTCGACGGTGGCAGTGTCCTTGATTCCGATGGCGGCGCGGGTTCCGTGGATTCGGAGTCCGCACTGGACGACTTCGACCTGGAACCAGTGGGCGGCCAAGGCGACGCAGCGGCTTTGGACGATGATTTGGCCCTCGACGTTGGGTCGGGCGACGATTTAGCTCTGTTCGCGGACGAGGAGGGATCGGACCTGGTATTGCAGGAAGATCTCAGTGAATTGAGTATGGATACGGGAGCGGCGCTGGACGATCTCGGTGGATCGACTCCCGCGGGGGATGCCCTGGAT